>SLOD01000052.1 GCA_007132725.1 Candidatus Sumerlaeota bacterium | reverse complement strand
TTGATGCTAAAAAAAGTGAAAAAGGATATGACGGAGTTTATTGCGGAAGTGCAATAGAGCTTAAAGATGGAACCATAATAACAGGAAACAACTCATTTCTCATGCATGCAGCATCAGCTCTCATACTCAATTCAGTTAAACATCTTGCAAAAATCCCCGAAGATATCCACCTTCTTCAGCCCTCAATGACCGAATCTATCGGATACATGAAAAAAGATATATTCGGAGCCAGAGGAATAGGACTTGATCTTGAAGAAACACTCATAACACTCTCAATAAGTGCCACCTTCAATCCCTCAGCCGCAGTTGCCATGGAAAAACTTAAAGAACTCAGAGGATGTGAAGTACATTTGACCCACATGCCAAGCCCCGGAGACGAAGTTGGACTCCGTAAACTCGGCGTAAATGTCACCAGCAACCCCGAATTCGCGAGCAAGCATCTGTTTAACAGTTGATAAAAGAAGGCAGGCCCGTTTAGAGATAAAGAGCCTGCCCAAAGAGTGGTGGTGTGTGGAGCAAGTCAGGTTATGGTTACTTTGCTGACTTGGATTTTGTCCCTCCCGAGCACCTTTTGCAGAATTTGTAGCCGTTTGCCACCACTTCCTGTTCGGATTGAAAAACTTTTGTGCAGTCTTTACAGTTGTAATGTCTGCATGTCTCAAAATGACATGTTTTGGTTTTTGCATTACACTTGATGGTTGATGCAAAGACAGTCGAAAAAGAAAATACCAGCGTCACTATTACAAGTGACTTCACAATTGTTTTTAACATTGTTCCTCCTCCTTAAAAAAGGTTAATTGGCAAAAGAAATATATAAATTGAAATTATAAAATCAAGAAAAAAATTAGATAAAAACAAAGAAAAAATCAATAAATAAAATATTTATTAGAGGGGCGTGGAAGAATTTTAATGCTTGTAGATAAAAAAATTAAAGGCTAAAAGCTTCCTTATTTAAAGAACTTATTCATATCTTCTGCGAATCTGTCCATCATAGGGTCAAGTTTTTGATACAGTTTTCTGTCTGTTGTTTCGACATCATCTAAGGCTGTTCTTTTAATGACATTAAAGAAATTTTTACTATCTATAGAGCTTGTAGTTTTTCTCAAAAACAGTTTGCCGTAATTATTTATCAAGGTAACTTCCTGGCTTCTTCTTGGAAAATCAAATCCTCCTACAACGATATATCTGTCTTTAGGTATAGTGTTAAGAAGAGAAGTCCCGTTTGACCATTTATCGGGAGGAAGATCAGGTGTAGTACCAAGATACTCTATTATCGTCGGGAAAATATCGGTATGACTGCTAAGCAGAACCTCTTTAGGTTCTGAATCGGGCAGACAGATCATTAAAGGAACCTGACTTCTTGGATTGTTTGAAATCTTTCCGTGTCCTAAAGATCCGTGATCCCAGAACTCTTCTCCATGATCTCCCGAAACAACCACGATCAGTTCCCCATTTTCAATTCTATCCTTGAAGCTTTCAAGCAACTTTCCAATTTTATGGTCAACAAAGCCTGTGGCATTGAGGTATCTGTTCCATACTTCATCTTTTCTGTTTCTTAGTGATGCTCCTCTGAAATAATTAAAGTTGACATCTATTACTGGTGTATATTTTTCAAATTCTTCAGGATAAAAATAGTTATGATGTGTCGAATTTAAAAACATAAAGTAAAATCTCGGTTTATCATCATTTATTTGGTTTATATATTTTGCTGTCCAGTCCACCATCTGTTTGTCCGCACGCCACTCTTTGCCTCTAAATTCTCTATACAGGTCAAATTGATCGATCAGCACATCCGAGTGAATTGACCATCTTTTCAAACCTGATGCAGCAAGACCGAGAGTTTTATACCCGTTATTCAGTAAAATTTTGATCGGAACTGACCTGTCGCCTGAAAAATAAAAAGGATAGTAATGGTGTATATTCAGTCCGTAAAGAAAAGAAAAAACACCGTAAATGGTAGAAAGTTCACCGGAATGATGATATTTTGAAGTTATACATCCCTGCTCTTTGAAAAACTGATAAGTGCGGGGCATATATTTTTCATTAAAAACATTACTTCTTAACGACTCAACAAGAATATATAGGATATCTTTTTTATTATTGAGTTTAACATCCGCAAATTTTTTATAGGGATAGTAAACTTCCATTTCCCTTACATCTTCAGCTGATGAAAATTTTGTCGGGAAAAAAGTGTAAACCGGATTAAAAAAGGGAATAGGGTCGCTGTAGTCACTTTCCGCTATCGTTGAGGAATTAAATAAAATCACTCCTGAAACAGATATAAAAAGTGTTAGGAAAACAAGGTTCAGGATTTTCCCGAAAGCTTCAAAAAAATCTTCCATTTTTTTTAAAATGTGAAGAAACAGAAAGTTAATACCGAAAACCAGCACAAAAAAACCTGCAAAAGTCAGTATTGTATTGATGCCGAAATTGAGTTCTTTAAAAACATCTGCTTTCAATAAATTGTCTATCATGAAAGGTGAATAAAGGTGAAGTTTCATTGTCACAAAAGTGTTGCAGTCTATAAAAAGAAAAATTGTTAAAACTGAAACTGCAAACCATGACAAATATTGAAAAACAATTCCTGTCATCTCAGCTTTGACTTTTAGTATCATAAATATTTTATGCAGAAGGAGCAAAAGGTAATAAACTGAAAAATATATTAAAAAAACAACCAGTGTATTAAAGTATCTGTACTGAAACGGTTCACTGATCGAAAGGTCTTTTATAATAGCTCTGCTGTGGTAGAGATAAACCAGAGAAATAAACAGAAAGTTGTCAAAAAAAAGAGGAGAAACAGTATAGAATGATTTGTTTTTTTTCATTTTTTTAGTTTTGCCGGCTTTATTATTATTGTGTTGTAAAGATCAATAAGATCTCTGTATTCTCTAGGAATTTTCCTTAGGTTTATATTGAATTTTTGTTCTTCTGTTCTGTATTCGAGCGTACCTCTGTTCTGACCGATGAATTGAGGGATTTTTCTTTTTGAAAACAGACTTTCTCCCCAGTATCCCGGAGGGACAGGAATGTTAAGAAGGTGAAGGATAGTGGGGGCAAGATCAAGTTGCCCGGAAAGGATGTTCAGGTCATATTCGGGAAGATCTGCAGGAGTAAGAAAAGCAAGAGGAGTTCTTGCAAGATTTGTGTTCTCAACTCCCGGAAGATGTCTTGTTACATTGTTGTATGGACACGAATGGTCGGCAGTGGCTATAACAAGAGTGTTTTCGTTGTAAAGACCTCTTTTTTTCATTTCTGCAAAAGTCATTGCCATATCATGGTCGTGGTTTTTTACTGAACGCATGAAGTCATAAGCTCTGCCGAACTTTCTGTAACCTTCAGGAGTCGGGGGATATTCAACCTTTCTAAAACCGTATTCAGCTCTTCCATGAGGTGGATGTGTATCAACCCCGAGAACCACCACAAACAGTTTCCTGTCTCTGTACTCTTCCATTAAATCAATAAGCTTTCTCAGCATTATCCGGTCATTGACGCCCCAGTCGTAAATATAGTCGTCGTTTTCGGGATATTGTGAAAAATATTCTCTTGCTATGATATCTCTGAACCCGAACTGCTGGAAAATTATATTTTCTCCGGCATAGTATTTTGAAGCACTTCTTAAAAAAACTGTATGATATCCATGCCTGTGCAAAATACGGGCAATAGCATTTTGATGATAACCGCTTCGTATCAATCTGTCGTTAGGGTGACTTGAAAAAGTTGAAGTGAGAGCAGGGAGGGTTGGAGAAGCTGCCGTAAAGTAATTGAGCATCATTCTTTCAACTATTTCAGGAGCTTCATAAAACTCGGTTTTTGTCTCAAAAGGTATCTGGTCGTTGTATGTTGAGAAAAAGCTGAGATTGATCGACTCCGAAGCAAACCATATAATGTGCAGAAAGGGGTCTATTTCCAAAGGTTCATAGTTTCTTGTTCCAATGGGGAGTTTATACTTTTCAATTGTTTCTTTGAACTCCTCGTAAGTTCGTTCAACTTTGTAACGGCTGCTCTTTTCTTTGGAAATTATCTCCTGCCAGAAATTAACAAGACTGTTTTTTTTTGCGTACCTTATCTGTGCATTTTTACATCTTAAGATATAATGAACATTCTTATCTTCATTTCCTTTGAAATTACCATCGTGTTCTTCACTTTTATCTATGAGTATATCTGTCGGACCGATCACAATAATAAGTGAAAGGATAATCCCATATCTGAAAAAATCGGAAAACCGTATATGTGAACACAGTTTTTTTATTAAAACAAAAGAGCCGTAAGATGTTGCTAAAAATAAAATTAAAAAAGATATTGTTGTAAAGCCGACGAATCCTTTAATACTGTACCATGTTATCAGGTCAAGATGGTGGCTTTCAAGCATTGTATGTCCAAAATAGTAAACTGTAAGGTCCGTAAAGAAAAGAAGGAGATAAATGACCATAAAAACAGAAGGGACAATATTTGTTCTTGTAATGATCCTTAATATCATCACAGAACAGAGAAGAATAAGAGAGTCAACGATGATCTTTTCAAAAAGACCGACTATCAGAATGTGGTCATTAAGAGCAAACCCGTGTTTATATTGAATTACGGCAAGGTATATTGATTGAACTGCGAAAAAAGGTAAAAGAACGAGCCAAAGCTTTGTTTTAAAAGGGGTTATCAATTCTTTGAAAAATCTTTTAACATGATCAAAAGCAAAGATGCCAAACCTTTTTAAGAATTTCAAAACATCCTCCGGAACAAACCTTTTCAAAAAAACTTCAGGAATTATAGTTATTGTTATCGTTGTAGTCAAAAAAGGTTTTCGGGAGATATTTCATCTGTACAAATTTTAATTGTTGAGTTTGAAAACTGTCAGCAACTCAACTCCCTGTCTTTTTAAAGAAAATACCTTGTCAAGTCTTTTTGAGTTTCTGAGCAGATAAGGATAGTTCCTCCATCTGTACTCATGAGTTAAAACAAAATAATCACAGTTGTTGCTGCAGAAAATAAAATTTTCAGTCAGATAGTTTGAGTTTTTAAGTATTCTTGATGTATGTCTGTATTCTTTAGGGTTCGGCTCGAAAGATACTCTGCATATTTTGTTTTCACATCGCTCATTGAAGAATTGAGTCAGTTCCCAGTAGAAAAGGTCATAATACTGCGTTTCCATACTGTACTTTAAGGCCCCTTTTGTTCCTCCCGCAAGTTCATTGTAGTAGCTTAAGTGGTCGTGTCTTAGACTGACCATTGAAAACATTACAGGTATGAAGAAAAGAAATCCCGGTAAATACTTAAGTTTTAATGGAAGCAGAGTACTGTTTTTTAATGTTGTATGGATCCCGACACCGGCCATTATGCATAAAAACGGAAAAAACGGCTGAAAAAGCTTAACTCCGCTATAGAAAGGTGCCGGCAGAAACATGAGGATCGCTATTGAGACAAATGCACAAATTAGAACAAGCAGCATAGGCCTTAAGTTTTCATGATCTTTGTCCCACTGATACAGTATAAGCGATATGTGGGCAAAAAAGAGTGTTACCAGAGGTGTTGTAAGCACCATCATGACATAAGGGGCGTGCCAGGGAGGTCTCGGTTCACTGTAAATAGTACCTAAGTAGTACATCAGTATTCCGTAGTGGTGGGCGTGAAATGAAACATATGCGGCAAACCTGCTGAAAGTGGAGTGCCACAGCCATGGCCACATTACAAAGAATAAAGGCAAAGAAATAACAAGCATTGAAATGAATTGTGTGGGGAAAAGAGTTTTCAGGGGATTTTTTTTCAACTGAGAAAATCTGACAGAAAAATAATGTATCAGTACAGGAAAAAGCATAAAAGGGGCATTAAGTTTCGTAGAAAGGGCGACTCCGAACGCAACACCTGCCATCCATGCCCAGAATCGTGAATTGAATCCACGCCAGTAGCAATATATGAAAATAAAGGAAGTCCCCAACACAGCGAAATCAAGAGTTGCCACTCTTGCGTGAAAGAATGTTCTTGGAAGAAAAATAAAAGCCAGTGAAGCAAAAATAGCGGCATGGAATGAAAAAGCTCTTGCTGTAAAACTGAAAAGAAAAAGCAGTACTATCGCAGCAAAAAGAGATATCCCGATACGGAGAGATCTTATCTCATCAAGCCATCCGGTTTTTTTGTGAAAAAAGTAATATCCTGAAGCCATGAGAAGCTTTGCAAAAGGAGGATGCTCGTTGTTTTTTCTCCAGTAGCGGTCAATGTGGTTTTTTTCAAAACATTTTTTTAAAGGGGAGCATCTTTCAAAATATGTTGAGTAGCTTTTTGCAGCATCCATATAAAAACGGGCGTCATCTGTAATAGCAACCCTTTCAGCTCTGAAAAAAAGGAGAAAAAAGTAGAACAGAGCCAAGATAAACGGAGTTGAAATTTTAAGATACAGGATCAGCTGTTCTTTTTTCAATGGTTATTTCCCCTTTATATAAATTATATCAAAGTAAAAGTGTCTTCTTCCGGAGTTTTCTGTTTTTATGGTAACTTCAATTTCTTTTTCAGGGAGAAATCCTTTTAACGGTTTTTTTGTCCATTTTCCGTCAACAGACTGGAATGTATGGGATTTTTCTTTTTGAGATGCTGTGAAGATAACGGGAACCGGTTTTCTTGAAACGCCTGAATCAGCTATGCCGAATCCGGCAGCAATGTTATCAACATTTTTTTCAACAGGGGGGATCTTTATTTTAATTTTTTTGTTTTTATCAAGCGGATGGGCATTTATGGCAAAAATTTGTCTTCCATCAAAAAAAGCGGGTTCAGCACTTATTCTCTGCCAACCTCTCCCGCCGGTACTGAACATTCCTCTTGAAAAAGTTATAGGAGTATTGTTTTTTCCGACAGTTACAACAAACCTTTCAATGAAAGATGATGCATATAATTCGATAGTATCCGCTTCTTTATCTTTACACTTTACCAGTTTGAAACCATTATGCCGTACAAGAGTTGAGGAGGAAAGGGTTTTTGATATATTTCGACAGTTTAATGGTTGATATCTTGAAACGATATAAAAGTTTTTAAAATGGGAAGCATTTTGGAGAGAATTTCCTCCCGCAGGAAAAATATTTAGATCGGGATAGTTTAAGACAATTCTGTCAAGCAATTCCGATGAAAGAAACAGAGCCTCCCCATATTTTAAGTTGCGGTCTATGTAAGCCTCTATTTCTTCGGGGAGTTTTTCAGGAAGAGGTTTCGTGTGCCATGTGAAAAATGAAAAGATCGACCATAAAGTTATGACGGTAAAAAAAATCAGAGTCGCATTATAAATATCAGGCAGAAATTTTTTCAAAGAGTGATAACCTCTTTATTTTCCATGTACGGTCTAAGTACTTCAGGTACTATGACCGTTCCGTCATTTTGCTGGTAGTTTTCAAGAACAGCTACAATGCACCTGTCTATAGCAAGCCCCGATCCATTTAAAATATGGGTGAATTCAGTTTTTTTCCCGTTTTCTCTTTTAAATCTTACAGAAGCTCTTCTTGCCTGAAAGTCTCCTGTGTTGGAACAGCTTGATATTTCTCTGAAACAGTTTTGCCCGGGAAGCCACACTTCAATGTCGAATGTTTTCATGGAGTTGAAGCCAAGGTCTCCGCTGCAAAGCTCAACAACTCTATAGTGAAGCCCCAGTCCCTGAAGTATACTTTCTGCATTTTCTGTAAGTTTTTTAAGTTCTCTGTCAGACTTTTCCGGCAAAGTGAATTTGACAAGTTCCACTTTGTTGAACTGATGAAGTCTTATAATTCCTTTAGTGTCTTTTCCGTAACTTCCCGCTTCTCTTCTGAAGCAGGGTGTGTATGAGACATAGTTCAGAGGCAGGTCAGACGACTGGATTACTTCATTGCGGTGGAGGTTCACAAGGCTTACTTCCGCTGTCGGGATCAAAAAAAGATCTTCGGAGGTTTTATAGGCATCACTTTCAAACTTAGGAAGTTGTCCTGATCCGGTCATGGTTTCTCTGTTGACAATAACAGGGGGTATAACTTCTATGTAGCCGTTTTTTACGGCACAATCCATCATATAGTTCATCAAAGCTCTTTCAAGGGCTGCTATTGCTCCTGTATAAACGACAAAACGGGTTCCGCAGAGTTTGGCTCCTCTTTCAAGATCGATCCCCTTTTTGGCTATATCAAAATGTTCAAGCGGTTTGAAATCAAAGACCGGTTTTTCTCCCCATTTTTTTACAACTACATTTTCGCTTTCATCTTTGCCTATAGGGGTATCTTCTGCAAGAGTATTCGGAATAGATAAAAGCAGGTCGTTAAGATCGTTCTCCACTTTTTTAAGTTCGGGAGTAAAAGATTTAATTTTTTCGCTAAGCAGTTTAAGTTCATTCTTTATGGCTGCTTTTTCTTCTTCTGTACCATTTTTCATAACTTGAGGCATTTCTTTCGACCGACTGTTCTGTAGTGATTTTGCAGCTTCAAACTCTGTAAGCAGTTTTTTTCTTTTTGAGTCGAATTCTTCAATTTTATCAACTGCTTCAGTCTCTTTAAAGTTTCTTGCGCTCAGATTTTTTAATACCTTCTCTCTATTTTCTAAAACCAGTTTCACATCAAACATAAAAGCTCCAAGTATCAGATCATTAACGGTGATTATGATAATTTCCACTCCGACTGTTTGCAAGTTTTTTTAGCAACCCCGGTTTTGTAAAGAACTTTTGAATGAAAGGTGGAAATGTTGAAAAGGTCACTTTTTCTTTGTTGACCCGGGATGTGATCTGTTATAAACTTTTTTGAGCTCTTCGATCGAAAGGTGGGTGTATACTTCAGTGGTGGATAGGTTGCTGTGTCCTAGAAGATGCTGAAGATATCTGAGGTTCATGCCGTTTTCAAGAAAATGGGTGGCAAAACTGTGTCTGAGCATGTGGGGTGTTACTTTCCTGAAAATTCCGCATTCTGTGGCTATACGGTCAATTATATACTGAACACCTCTTTCAGTGAGAGGTTTTCCCCTCAAATTACAAAAAATAATAGTGTCATTGTTCCTCCTTCCCCGCTTATGGAGATAGGTGTCAAGTGTTGAAAGTGCCTGAGAAGTAACAGGTATCAATCTTTCTTTTTTGCCTTTTCCAAACACCCTTATGATCCTGTTGTTAAAATCAATGTCTTTTGTTTTTGCAGACACAAGTTCCCCAACACGGATCCCAGAGCTGTAAAGAAGTTCAATTATTGCACGGTTCCTTAAACCTTTCAGGTCATTACTATAATTAAAGTTTATAAGTTTTTCCATCTCCTGTCTTGAAAGTGCGGACGGAAGCAGTCCCGATCTGCCCGGCCCCGATATTGTGAGGGAAGGATCTTCATCAATAATTTTTCTTCTAAGAAGAAGTGAATATAGTTGTCTGACAGCAGCTATTTTTCTTCTTAGGCTGGCCGGTTTAACTTCAGAGTAGATAGCACCCAGATAGTCTTTAAGGTCATCTTTGTCAAGCTCTTGAAGCTCTACACCCGATTTTGAAAAATATTCCTGAAGCAGTTTTATGTCTCTGCAATAACAATCGGCAGTATTTTGTGAATATCTTTTTTCATGAAGAAGGTAATCCTTGAAAAGTTGAATTACATCCATAGGTCAGATTATCTTTTTAACTGTTTCGACAATGTTTTCCGGTGTAAACCCAAATTTTGAAAGTACAGTTCCTCCGGGAGCAGATTCGCCAAATCTGTCAACTCCGATGATCACACCGTTATCTCCGGCATATTTTTCCCATCCAAAAGGGGAGCCTGCTTCAACAACAACCCTTTTTTTCAGTGAACTTGGAAGAGTTTTTTCTTTATATTCGTTAGATTGTTGTTCAAATATTTCTATTGAGAACAAGTTTACAACTCTTGTTTTTATCCCCTCTTCTTTAAGTTTTTCAGCTGCTTCAAGAGCAATATGCACCTCAGACCCGGTAGCAATTATCGCAACTTCTGCATTTTCTGTGTCAGAAATAACATATCCTCCCTTTAAAGCTTCGCTTGCCGGAGCATACCTGCTTCTGTCTATTACCGGAACATCCTGTCTTGTCAAAACAAGAGCAACAGGACAGTTGCTTTGCAAAATATGTTTCCACGCAACAGCCGTTTCATTAGCATCGGCGGGACGCATAACTGTCAACCCGGGAATACACCTGAGTGATGCAAGATGTTCAACAGGCTGATGAGTCGGGCCATCTTCTCCTACCGCAAGAGAGTCGTGAGTGAAAATAAATACCGGACCTATTTTTGATAGTGCGGCAAGACGAACAGGTGGTCTCATATAGTCGGCAAAAGAGAAAAAAGTAGCCGTAAATGGCTTGAATCCACCATGATAACAAAACCCGTTTGCTATAGCTCCCATAGCATGTTCCCTGACACCGTAATGTATATTTCTGCCTGAAAAATCATCTTTTGAAAGCCATCCTTTTCCTGAAATTTCAGTTTTTGTTGAACAACTCAAGTCAGCATCGCCACCTATAAGCCAGGGAGCACATTTTGCAATAGCACTGATTATTTTTCCGTTTGCACTTCTTGTTGCTGTTTTTGTTCCGGCTTCAAAAACAGGAAGAACTTCATCCAGCTCCCCTGTTAGTTTCTGTTCCATGAAAGATCTGTAAAGTTGAGCCTCCTGAGGGTATTGTTCAGCATACTCTTTAAATGTTTTTTCCCATTCAATTCTTAACAGTTTTCCATTTTCTCCGATTTTTTTAAAATCTTGGGAGACATCATTGTCTATAAAAAATGATTTTTCAGGATCCATCCCGTAATTTTTTTTAACAAGTTTTACTTCCTCCTCTCCAAGAGGTGCTCCGTGAGAAGCCGACTTCCCCTCTTTGTTGGGAGATCCGTAACCGATGGTTGTTTTTACGATTATAAGAGAAGGTTTGTCCTTTTCAGATTTTGCTTCGCTTAAAGCCTTGTCTATCGAATCAAGATCGGTATCGCCTTCTTTAACTGTAAGAACCTGGAAACCGTAACTTTCATATCTTTTCTTTACATCTTCTGTGAAAGTCAGGTCAGTTGGTCCGTCAAGAGATATGTCATTGGAATCATAAAGGCAGATAAGTTTGCCAAGATTAAGATGTCCTGCAAGGGAAGCTGCTTCGGCAGCAACACCCTCCATAAGACACCCATCTCCGGTAAGAACATACGTATAATGGTCCACTATTTTAAATTCAGGGTGATTAAAACGGGCTGCAAGCATTTTTTCTGCAAGGGCCATTCCTACACCATTTGCAATGCCTTGGCCAAGAGGCCCTGTGGTGGTTTCAACACCCGGTGTTACCCCAAATTCAGGATGTCCCGGGGTATTGCTGCCCCACTGACGGAAATTTTTAATATCTTCCATAGTAATATCAAAGCCTGAAAGATGAAGCATTGCGTAAAGCAGCATGCTGCCGTGTCCGGCAGAAAGGATAAAACGGTCCCTGTTGTTCCAGTCAGGAGACGAAGGATCAATTTTTAAATGATTTCTCCATAACACATATGCCATAGGTGCTGCTCCCATTGGAAGACCGGGATGTCCTGACTTGGCTTTTTGAATAGCATCTACAGATAATGCTCTGATTGTATTGATGCTTTTTGTTGAAACGGGGTTTGAGTTTAACATTTGAAAGCTCCTTTATAAAAAACTTTTTTATCAGGCTCACAATATACATTAAAAGCCGGTTTGTAAAATAAAAAATAATAAAGTCTGTTACGGTAAAGTAAAAGATGTTAATAAATTTGAGTTAAATTTCTAACTTGATAAAATAACATTCCACATCGAAAACCGGAGTGGGGATATGCCGGCCGATATTACGATACATTCGTTGATAGCACTCGCTTTTCAACTGGTATTAATTACCGCCCTAATAATGTCGATAATGAAAAACAGGATTGCTGTAAAAAAAGAGAAAGAATATATCTCCCACATGGATGCAAGCAAAAAGGTTGAAGAAGAACTCAAAAGATACGGGGATCATCTTGATGATAAGATAAACGAAAGAACAAAGGAATTGCAAAAAGCAATACTCAAAGCAGAAGAAGCCAACAGAGCAAAAACAGAATTTCTTGCTAACATGAATCACGAAATAAGAACGCCGCTTAATATTATTACCGGATTCTCATACCTTTTAAAAGAGAAGCTTGAAAAAGATAAAGAAGCTTTAGAAGCTGTCATAAACATAGAAAAAGCATGCCGAAACCTCACAGATCTGATAGGAGATATTCTTGATATTTCTAAAATAGAGGCCGGAAAAATGAAAATATTGCCTGACTCGGTCAATATATACGAAGTCTTTTATGAAGTTCATGAAGCCTATATGCCTAAAGCAAAAGAAAAAGGACTTAAATTTGATCTGAATATAGACAAAACTGTTCCTATGGTCGTTAAGCTTGACGGAACAAGGTTAAGGCAGATACTTTACAATTTGGTTGGCAATGCTTTTAAATTTACCGAAGAAGGAGAAATAAAAATTTCTCTTTATGCATCAATATCTGATGATCATGAAAAAGTAGATATGACAATATCTGTAAAAGATACAGGCATAGGTATCCCTCTGGAACATAAAGAACAAATGTTCGAACCTTTTGTCCAGCAGGACGGTCAAAGTACAAGAAAATACGGCGGTACTGGACTGGGACTTGCATTAAGTAAAAAACTGGCCGAAATGATGGGGGGCGGAATAAGTGTTGAAAGTGAAACGGGGAAAGGGAGCGTTTTTTTCGTTTTTATAAAAGATGTTGAAATCGGTAATTTTGAAGGAAAGGATGATTTTAAAGCTGAAATAGAAGAAGAAAAGTATAGTTTCAGTTTTAATAGAGAAAAAGTCCTTATAGCGGAAGACAATGAATTGAACAAATCTGTTTTGATGAAGTTCCTTTCAAAAAGCAATCTTGACATATTTGATGTTTCAAATGGCCGGGATGCTGTAAGTGTTGCAAAAAAAATAATTCCCGACCTTATTCTCATGGATATTTTAATGCCGGTTCTTGACGGATTGTCATCTGCAAAAGTGATAAGGAGCGATCCTGTATTAAAAAATGTTCCTATCATTGCTATAACAGCTCTTTCAGCAGGAAATCAGAGTCCGGAGGTTCATAAGATCTTTAACTCGGTAATAGAAAAACCTTTCAGCAAAGAGGTGCTTTTCCGTAGTATTGCAAAGGTTTTTTCAAAGAACTTAGAAGATGTGGAGGATGGTGAGGAAAAAGATGCCGTTTAAATTTTATCATTTAATAAAGGCGGCATTTTTCATAATGATGTTTCTATCTGTAACTGTAATTTCTTCCTGTAGAAAAAAGGAAACTGTTTCGACATTTACATTTTCGGGAATGGGAACGGTGCTTAATGTGATATATACGGGTCACAAAAACACTCCTCTTGAAAAGTCTCTTAAAGCAGATGTTGAAAAAATAGAGAGGTACTTCAGTTATTTTGATCCTGAAAGCTATATCTCTGCAATTAATAAAAAAGGATATGCAGAAGACATTTCCGTGCCATCTGAAGTATGTGATTTGATAGAACTAAGCATGAGGCTCAATAAAGATACAGAGGGTTTTTTTGATATAACATATAAAAGTGAAAGGAAACACTCTCAGCATAGGAAAGAAAATATTTTAACAGATTGTGTAAACAACAAAGTAAAGTTGTTAAAAAAAGATACGCTCCTGGATCTTGGCGGTATTGCAAAAGGTTATGCCATAGATAGAGCTGGATTGATATTAAAAAATCACGGAGTAAAAAACTTCATAGTTAACTACGGTGGAGATATGCTTGTTTGTGGAAAAAAGGGGCGGGAACCCTGGAAGATAGGGATCAGAGATCCTGATAATAAAGACCGTATTTTAAAAACAATGGTTCTTGATGATGAGTGTACAGGCCTTGCTACAAGCGGGAACTATGAAAGATTTATCGAAAAGGACGGTTCTGTCCATTCCCACATAATAGACCCTCTAAGTGGAACGCCGGCGAATAATTCCAGATCAGTAACAGTTGTCGGTCGGGATGCAACAACAGTTGATGCTTTGGCAACGGCAATATCGGCTTCAAATCTGGACGAGGTGTTTATAAAAAAAATTGTGGATAAATTTTCTGTGAAGATATATACTCTTTCCGACAGAGAATCTGTTTGGAAAAAATATGGAACCGAAAACTGAAAAAAAAAGGATTTAAGCCGTGAATGTAAAGTGTTTTTACTGTAGCAGTCAGGTTGAAAATGAAAATGATGTAACTTGTTCAAGCTGTGAAAAGGAGCTGTCGAAAATCTGTAAAGATTGTAAGATAAAATATGACCTTTCCGCAAATTTCTGTATGTCCTGCGGAGGAAAACTGATAGATATTGAGCCGGAAGAAGAGGAGGTTTTTGTCCTTGAGGAGATACATGATGAAGCATCCGACTTGAAAGAAGAAGGTTCAAAAGAAAAAGAAGAAGAAAAAGAAGAGGCGGAAATACTTGAAGTAGAAGTAGAAGAAGAAAATGAAGAAGATGAAAACAACGAAAGTGAACTTGTAATTCTTGAAGATATAGGTGAAGAGGAAAAAGGGGGAAAGGAAAAGGAAGAAAAGAAGGAAGAGAAAAAAGAAAAAGAGGAGAAGAAAGAGGAGAAGAAAGAGGAGAAAAAAGAGGATGATAATGTAGACTTTGATTCTCTGTTTAAACAGCTTAGCTCTTTTGATGCTCAACCAGATGTTGTTTCAGGAGAAGGAGAATACAAAGACGAAGATGCGGAAAAAGGAGTTCCTGGAAATCTTCTTGAAAGTCTTCCTGAGGAAGCGTCTCTAAAAATAACGAATGAAAAGCCGAAAATAAATCGCAAAAAAAAAGAAATTGCAGCTGTTCCCAGAGATTTTCAACTTAAACCGACAAAGATAGAAGACAGCTATGAAGTTTCTTTTGAATCTTTGAAAAAAGAAGTCATAACAAGCGAGTTCAAAGAGTCATGTGATCCACTTCTTAAAAAAGTGGAAGATAATCTTTCCCGTTCCAGTGGCGGAATCTTTTTTCTTCGTGGAGATGCAGGGAACGGAACAGGAATATTGATAAACAGGCTTAAGAATTTTTCAGAAGAAAAAGGTTCTACACTAAACTACAATGTTGCAGTGAGTGATGCCAATGGATTTGATTTCGATTTTATGATTTTCATAGATCTCATTAGAAAGCTCATGAAGATCAAAAGCAGTGATGTTGGAACAGTGAGAAAAAAGTTTGATAAATTATTTGGCGAGAGCCTTCCCAAAAACAAAAAAGAGTGTCTCAGTGCCCTTATATGCTTGAACTTTATTCCACTGAAAACTAAACTGCCTAAACACGACATAGAGTATCTTCTTTCTTATGTTTTTTATGGTCTAAGCAGAGGGAAGCCGGTTGTATGGTTCATAAACAACGCCAATGTTCTTAATGTCCGTTCGGTAAAGTTTTTGGCAGACCTTAAAAATGTCTTTAAATCCATGCCCATGGCTGTTGTTCTTGTAGTAGATAACGATGCTGCTGCTTTAAAAATTGCCGATAAAGATACGGTCTATGATTTTAAAGGATTCCCTGAGGATAGGTTGAAACTGGAGGTGGCCAAGGCCCTCAATGCCAAAACTATTCCGGCAGAACTTGAAAAATTATTGAAAGAGAAAGCCCGTGGAAACATGCTTTTCACACTTCAGCTCGCCGAATACCTTAAAGATGAAGGTTTTATTTTTGAGATGAAAGGAAGTTGGAGGTTCTCAAAACTCCCAGACAACTTTAAATGTCCGGAAAGTCTTGATGAGCTTATATCACGCAGAACTGACTTGTTGTCTCAAAATATTAAAAAAACTCTAAAGGAGCTGGCTCTTCTGAATCTTTTTGAAATACCTAAGTTGTTGTTCAGCCTAGTTTGTACTGATGGAGAAAAAAGTATAAAGGAGCTGGTGAGAAAAGGTTATATTCAGGAAACAGAAAACAGCTACAGGTTTGCATCAAGGACAATGCTTACGGCATTGAGGAAGAGTATAAAAATAGGAAGGACGGAAAGGGCTTTTTACAGAGATGTTGTTACCAAGCTGTCTTCAACCGATGCTGAAATATATCAGCTTAATAAACACTGGCTTCTTCTCAGTTACATAAACTTGGGTGGAATTGTAGATAAAAGGCTTAACTCTTTTCTTTTTTCTT
This sequence comes from Candidatus Sumerlaeota bacterium, assembly GCA_007132725.1. Taxonomy (GTDB): domain Bacteria; phylum UBP6; class UBA1177; order UBA1177; family UBA1177; genus SLGQ01. Next base: position 2,205 of record SLOD01000052.1, on the reverse strand, counting down.
CGGCTGTCTATATGGAAAAACTGGGTTTCTTTGAGATCTCCCAAAGAAGTTATCAGACAATAATTTCTTCTTTTGAAAGTGACAATCCGTTTGATGATTTTAAAATACTTCCTGAAATAAAAAGTGCAAGGTTGTGGAGATTTGTGGACCCTCAATGGGGAAAAATTTTCTGGGAAAAACTGGCAAACTATGCACACAGGAAAAATAACTATCATCTGGAGCTTTTATCTAAAGCAGAGTTGATGCTTCTGGAAAAAGAGAACATTGATTTTTCAGCTATCACAGAACTTTTGAAAAAAATGCATCTGGCCGGACTGTATGAAGAGGAAATAAGTGTTATTGATAAAACTTCTGACAAACTGATCGAGGCAGGCAACTATATTGATGCCAGTACATTCGCCGTCAGAGCCTATAAGATACTGAGAGAAGTTGTTACAAAGTATGATGGAAAAGGTGTTCCGCCAGCAGATTTTATTTATGTTCTTTATGTAAGATGCAGTTGTAAGCTTGCTGAGATTTGTATTATGCTGGGTGATCTCGATAAAGCTTCCGCTATTTTAGAGGAAGCCCTGGAATATGCAGACCGTTACTCAATGTCTTATTTTAAATCGAAAGCACAGTTTTTTCTTGGAAAAATAAGATTTGAATCAAAAGACTCATGGGAAGAGTTTATAAAAGATGGATTCTATAATGCAGTTATAGGGATGGATTTTGCAATAATAAAAGCTTTCCTTTACTTTTTTGAGAAAAACAACCTTGAAGACAGAGAGTGGGTTGTTCCTTTTCTTGAGTATAAAAACTGGATAAATTTCTAAATCATTGATAAAAAACTGGCTAAACTTGACGGAACCATAGTTTTCTGTTAACTTTTTTTACTTGTATTTTTTGCTGGAGTTATCATGAGACTGGTTGTAGTGATTTTCACAGTGGCAACAGTATTGTTGTCGTCATGCGGAATAGTTCGATCGACATCGTCCATAAACAAAGCCAGGTCAAAAAGAGAAAACAGTTTTCACAGAATAGTTGATGTTTATGGGGAACAGGATATTGTTGAAATTGATGATTTCGGAAACAAATCTTTAAGCAGAACTGCCGCCGATAATATATTCCCTATTGAAAGGCGAAGAGCGGCGTACTACTTTTATAAAGCTGAAGCTTATCTTTCTAAAGCCTATGATTTCAGAGCGAGAAGCAGATATGATGATGCCCGGTATCTTGCAGAGAAAGCCGGGGAGTTTTATGCTCTGTCGCAGAAGCATCTCGGTGTTTCTGAAATTCTGCCTCCTGTCTCTACTGAAATAGAGGTAAAGGAACCTGAAGTTGAAAAAAAGGAACTTCCTCCCAAAAAGTCCCCTACAGAAGAACCCGAGACTCCCGTAGAAGAACCCGAGACTCCTGTAGAAAAACCCGAGACTCCTGTAGAGGAACCCGAGACTCCTGTAGAAAAACCCGAGACTCCTGTAGAAGAACCCGAGACTCCCGTAGAAGAACCCGAGACTCCTGTAGAAGAACCCGAAATTCCCGTAGAAGAACCCGAAATTCCTGTTGTTCCTGAAGAAAAACCTTCTTTAAAAGGAGATCCTTTTGAAGAAAAGGCTGAGGAAGAAGTAGCAGAAGAAGAAAAACAGCCGTCTTATTATGATGTTTATGAAGAAATGAGACAGAAATATCTTAAAAAACAGGAAGCTAAGAAAGCAAGAGAAGCTGAAGAAGAAAAGAAAAGAAAGGAGAAAAAGGAAAAAAAGGACGAAAATGAAAAGTCCGATGGAGGTGCAAAATGAAAAAGATTGTTTTGCTTACCGCCTTTTTCTCTGTATTCTGCATGTTTTTTGTTTCAACTTCAGGATGTACTTCAGGCAATAGACTCTATAAAAGTTCTCTCATAGAACAGAGAAGGCTTGAAGCATATCGTAAAAGAGGAGCAGATATGTGTGCCCCGCACGATTTAGCTATGGCCGAAAGTCTGGTTGAATTTATGATCCTCGAGTTGAAAGGGGGAAACTATCTTGATGCGGAAAAGTACCTTGACCGGAAAGATTTTTTTGCAGCAAGAGCCGGAGTCAATGCTGACATCTGTATTACCACAGACAGGGACGGAGACGGAGTTCCTGATTCACAGGACCGCTGTCCGGATGACCCCGGGCCTCCTGAATTGCAGGGATGTCCTGACAGTGATGGTGACGGGATTCCTGATATAGATGATAA
>SLOD01000071.1 GCA_007132725.1 Candidatus Sumerlaeota bacterium | reverse complement strand
GCACCGAAAGGAACTTCGAGTCCACCGGTATATTCTTTGTCAATTATTCCGTTTTCATAACATTCCATTACAAATGCCACACCGGTTCCGACACTTATTGTGTCAACTCCGTAAGTGTCACAGTAAAAATTGAACTCAGCAAGAAAGTCGCCGTCAAAGCAACCCATATTTGCAGCAGCGGCAGCCGTTTCATATTCAGGACCGTCAATACATACTTTCTCTCCTTTGTAGGGGCCTGTTTTTAGTTCAAAGTTGTCAATTGCTTTTGCACATGCCATTGAACATCCAAACCAGCAGGCATCAGGCTCATCCTGTGTAAAATACTTTTCTTTCAACACCTTGGAATCTATTTTCCAAGTATCTTTATGTGAGCCGTACTGATAGTTCATAACAGGAAGAAGATCATACTGATCCATAACCTCAACGATATTGGCAGTTCCCACTTCTCTCATTCTACACTGGAATTTATCAAGAGTAGCCATCTCTGCATTAACTTTCATACCGTGATCACGGATCATGATCGGGTCAACAGGGTTGTTGAGGTCATCAACTATCTTTATTGCTCCTGTCGGACATACGAAAGCACAGCTTGTACAACCGATACAATGTGGATCTGTCTGTCCAAAAGGCATGGTGATATGTCTTTTGAAACCTCTGCCTGCAAAATCTATTATCTTTTCCTGAATAAATTCACTGCATGCCCTCACACATTTTCCACAAAGAATACAAGACTCCGGATTTTCATCTGTGATCTCACTTTTAAACCTTGCCCCGTCAGTTACTCCGCAAAGTTTTGCAACATCCTGTACAGCCTTGACTTCAGGCCACCTTCCAAGATACATTTCTGAAAGAAGCTTGCGATGTTTTACAACTTTTTCCGATTTGGTTTCAACGGAAATTGATGATCTCACAGGATAGTTACAGCTTGTTACAAGTCTCTTTTTCCCCCTTTCTTCAATTTCCACCATACAGAGCCTGCAAGTCCCGTTAGGTGTGAGATCTTTATGATGACACAGCGTTGGAACAGCAAATCCGGAATCCATTATGGCTTTAATAAGATAGCTGTCTTTTTGAACACTTACCGGACTCCCGTTTATTATTATTTCTATTTTATTTGACATCACTTCACCTCCACTGCATCAAATTTACATGTTTCAACACAGATTCCGCATTTAATGCACTTTTCTTTATCAATATAATGCATCCCTTTTACCTCTCCTGTAATACATTTTTCAGGGCAGGCTTTTGCACATGCGGTACAACCGACACATTTTTCATTAATTGAGTAAACAATAAGGTCCTTACATATTCCGGCACGGCATTTTTTATCTTTTATATGTTCATCGTATTCATCCCTGAAGTACTGTACCGTACTTAAAACAGGATTGGGAGCACTTGTTCCAAGACCGCATAAAGATGCATCAATGACTGTGGCACTAAGCTCTTCAAGCCTTTCTATGTCGCCTTCTTTTCCTTTGCCGTTACAGATATTTTCAAGTATTCCCTTCATTGCAAAAAGTCCTTCTCTGCACGGGGTACATTTTCCGCAACTTTCATCTACAAGGAAATCTATGAAGTATCTTGCTACATCAACCATACAGGTTTTGTCGTTCATAACTATCATGCCGCCTGATCCCATCATGGAACCTGCTTTTGTAAGCGTGTCAAAATCAACCTGCATATCAAGAAGTGATTCTGGAATACAACCGCCGCTTGGACCTCCTGTCTGAACTGCTTTGAATTTTCTTCCATCAGGAACTCCGCCACCGATCTCGTCAATGATCTCCCTCAAAGTTATTCCCATAGGAACTTCAACAAGACCTGTGTTCCTTATATCTCCAACAAGAGAAAACACTTTTGTTCCGCTTGAACCGTTCCATGGATTTTCTTTTACATCACCTGTTCCGATAGATGCAAACCACTGGGCACCTTTTTCTATTATCGGAGGAATGTTCGCCCATGTTTCAACATTGTTGAGAACTGTCGGCTTATCTTTGTATCCATATTCGACACTTCTTATATATTTTGCCCTCGGTTCACCGGGAAGACCCGCCATTGAAGCCATCAAAGCTGAACTTTCACCACATACAAAAGCTCCTGCTCCTCTGTGTACAGTTATATCAAAACTGAACCCTGCCCCAAGTATGTTGTCTCCAAGCAGACCGTAATCTCTTGCCTGCTTAATTGCAACTTCAAATCTTGTAAGGGCAAGCGGATATTCTTTTCTGAGGTATATGTAACCTTCTTTTGAACCGGTTGCAAAAGCACCGATGAGCATCCCTTCAATAACTGAATGTGGATCGGTTTCAATGATCGATCTATCCATATATGCTCCGGGGTCACCTTCATCGGCGTTGCAAACTATAAATATCTCTTCATTACGGGCTATTGCAGCTTTTCTTCCCGATTCCCATTTCACTCCTGCAGGGAAACCTCCGCCACCTCTTCCTCTGATACCGCTTTTTATCACTTCCTGTATCGTCCTTTCTGGATCATTGAGTTCCAGGACACTTCTTAATGCAGCGTATCCACCTCTTGCTATATAGTGGTCAATGTTTTCAGGATCAACAAGCCCTTTATTACGAAGAGCAATGAGCTGTTGTTTTGAAAAGAAGGGAATGTCTTCCATTTTCTCATTTATAGCACCTGTGACAGGATCTTTATGGAGAAGTCTTTCAACCACTTTTCCACCGATCATGTGTTCTTTCACTATCTCTTCTATGTCTGACGGTTCAATTTTCTGATAAAAAACACCTTGAGGCTGAATAACGGCAATCGGTCCAACTGCACAGAAACCGTTGCAACCTGTACCTATCGCTATCCAATCTTTTTCTATGCCATGTTTTTTTATTGTTTCATTGAAAATGTCCCTGATATCAAAACCGCCTGTCGCAACACAGCCTGTCCCGGTGCATACCATTATCATCCCTTTATAGGAAGTCTGTTTCAACATTTCATTTTGTGCTATTATCTGGAGATCCGATTTTGTAATTCTGCTCATTTTGCACCTCCTTCACTGTCAGCAACAAGTTTTTCAAGTTTGTTGACCGTCACCCCTCCGTAAACTTTTTCACCCACTTTTACAACAGGTGCTATTGAACATGCTCCAAGACATGCAACAGCTTCAAGAGTGAATTTGCCGTCAGGAGTGGTTTCGCCCGATTTCACACCGAGTATCCTTTCAAAATTATCAAGTATCTTTGCAGCACCTTTAACATGACAGGCAGTTCCCATACAAACCTGAATAGTTTTTTCACCTCTCTTTTCAAGACTGAACGCTTTATAGAAAGTTGCAATGTGATAGAGATAAGCTTTAGGGGTATTTGTTTGAGATTGAATAACATCAAGGGCTTTCTCAGGGATACATCTGTATCTGTCCTGAACATCCTGAAGCATTTCAATAACGAACTCTTTTTTATTTTCCCATTTTTTACAGATCTCAACTATTTCAGCTCCGCAATCACATTTTGGAAGTTTTTTAGGAGTTATAAGGTGTGCAACCTTGCTTTCTTCAACACGCCATGCAGGATTTACACCTTCACTTTTTATAACTACAGCTTTAATTTTTTTGTTTCTAAGAACAGTACCAAGTCCTCCCCTTCCAGCCTGTTTAAGTCTTGCCACTTTTCTTCTCCAGTCGTAGAAAGAGAAGTTGAGAATTCCCATTCTTGTGTGTTCTGCCGCTTTTCCTGCTGACACAACAGATATGTTCCTTTTCTGAATTTCATTTTCTGCATACATTTCAGTAAGTTCTTCTGCAAGGACATGACTGTCAACACTTTCAAGCGGAGCTTCCTCTATTGTTACTTTCCTGTTTATCGAATCTATAAACAAAATCACATCTTTTTCGGCTTTTCCAACTATGGTTATTGCATCAAATCCTGCAAATTTAAGAAATGGACCGAAATATCCACCGACATTACAGTCCATTATACCGTCTGTAAGAGGTGAAATAGCTGTACATAAAGTTTTTCCCGATCCCGGAAATGAAGTTGTACCCCCAAGAGGACCGCTGCACATACATATCGGATTTTCAGGACTGTCCCATTTTGTGTTTTCATTTACCTCCTGTAAGGTAAGCCAGAGGTCGAATCCTTTTCCTCCTGTCCAGAGTTCTTTCATCTGGTCTGTAACAGGAAAAATGGAGATCTCACCACTTGAGATGTCAACCCTCAAAGTTCTTTCAGCATACCCTCTGTTGAGTTTGACAGGTTCAAAACTAAATGAAGAAATGACCTTGTGAGCCTTTTTCATTTCGGCGATACGATTTCCGGACATAACCACCTCCGTGTTCAAAAAATAGGAATATACATCCGCATGTACAATACATACGGAGTTCAATCTACAAAATATAATCTGCTTTGTAAAATTATTTTCAGAAAGAAAATTTAAGACTGCCCATAAATGAATTCCCTGTCTGCTTATTCCCATCTTTTTCGGTTACAGTCTGTTGCCACTGAAAGCCGGGTGTAACATGTCCGAAAAGAGTATAAAAAACAGATAACCAGAAAGAATCATTCTGGTCATAAACCGACTGTTCATGGTTAGTGTACTCGGAACCCAGACCCAGAGATATTTTCAGATCCCGCAAAGGCTTTAAGGAGAGTTCCGTCCAAAAACCTTTAGCTTTCATGGATTCTATTACAATACCATTTTCTTTGATTAGGCTGCCTCCAAAAAAACCAAACATATCAAGGTTTTCTCCCATAAAATACTTTCCCTGTATCTCAGCATATTTATGAACAACTTTCAGTGCTGTATTGAACATCCATACTTCAACCTCATTTCCGTACAACAGCTCGTCTTCATTGTTAATTTTGACTCCTGAAGTATAATCTTCTCTGCCGTAAGCACCACCTGCCGCCCAGAAAACTTCAATAGCCGGGATTTTAAAGATAAAATAGAGTTGTCCCTGAAAACTTGGCCAGTGGGAAGCACTCCCCGAATCTATATTTATTTCAATAAAATTTCTTCTGTTTGCACTCATTCCCGATATGGGTTTTACCAAAGCCGTTTTTAAACCGAAATCGAAGTTGCCTGCTTTCTGTGCAATTTCCAGTTCAGCAAGGGGAAGTCTGTTCCAGATATTTCCCGATCCCCATCCCCCGGCAGGGTTTATAACATTAGGGAAAATAGGTATAGCTGCTGTAGTCCAGGTTTGCCCTGCTATAAGAGAAAGTGTAGTATCTGTCTTGAATGCTTTCGATATTTTAAAAAAAGCATGTCTCATCCTCAGTCCGGTACTTGTTTCAGAGTTTCCTGTATCGGGAAGAGAACCGAAAAAATCTATTTCGACCTTCGCTGAAAGATCGACAAAAGTAACATACGGAACAGAAATATCAACACCCAGGCTTGTTTTTCT
>SLOD01000193.1 GCA_007132725.1 Candidatus Sumerlaeota bacterium | reverse complement strand
CTTCTTCTACGGCAATAACAGATCTGGCAACTTTAACCGTATCTCCTTCTTTGACAGACACCTGAGATTTTCTCAATTTATCCTGCATCGCTATCAAAGTCGGGGACATCTTGTTGTTCCGAGTCATTGTTACTGTTATCGTTACCGGCTTTGAAATATCAATGGGCAGTGAAATGTCTTCATATCCGTTTTTTGCAAATACAAGTTCGTTTTCACAAATAGGAAGATTTACTGTCCCCGGAATTATGGACCTCTCTCCGGTGGCGGTAATTAAAGCAACGTTATCAAGAGGGTTTCCCTTTTCATCTTCGACATTAAATGTTGCTCTTTGGTAAATGGGAACAAGCTTTATATAAATATCATGACTGTCACCGGATTCAATATGAATGACTCTATTAACATTATGTCCGAAATTCTTTTCATGGCACGGGGAAATAACGCTGACAACATGCTTCCCCTCTTCCAGACAGTGTTGCAAAAGGGGGGTCTCCCCGGCTTTTTCCCCGTTAATAATAACTTCCGCACCATCAGGATCGCTTGTGATATTGAGACAACCATTTTCCGGATAAAGAAAACCCGGAAAAACACAAAAGAAAATAATAACAATCATTTTTGTCATGATGTTTTCTCCGCATTGTAAAAATTCATACTAAACATAGATAACACAGTCGGCTTAAAAATGCAAGAACATGGTGTATCAAAACTTAAAATTCAGATTGTCATACGATCTTCATTTCCTGAAGGATTTTTAGAGCGGCATCCTGTTCTGCAGCTTTTTTATTTTTTCCCGTGCCTGTCGAATTATAACCGACAGCTGAACACTCTACTGTGAAAACAAGGCTGTGTTCAGGACCCGATTTATCGATAAGTGTGTAAGCCGGCAACGGCAATTCAAGTTCCTGCGCAATTTCCTGCAGTCTTGTCTTATAGTCCCTGTTAATATGATCAAGAAGATCGTCTATGTGGGGAGATGCTTCTATAAGAGGCGTATAAATGTCGGTAATTATTTTTAATACAGCATCCCACCCCGACTCAAGATAAATGACACCCATCAAAGACTCAAAAGTATCACTCAATATTGAATCTTTATTTCTTCCATCCATTTTCTCTTCGCCTTTGCCAAGTACGACCATTTTTCCAAGATCAAGGTTCTTTGCATTAAAAGAAAGTCCCGATTCATCGATCAAGTTACTTCTTGCTTTTGAAAGACGACCTTCTTCAGCTTCCGGAAAACTTTTATACAGGAGATAGGAAACACCAAGCCCTACAACTTCGTCTCCGAGAAATTCAAGTCGCTGATAATCTTTTCTTTTAGCTATATCGGCACTTGGATGGGTTAAAGCCTCTTCAAGCAAATCATGATCTTTGAACTTATATTTCAGTTTTTCTTCCAACTCTTTTACCAGATAAATATCAAGAGGCATCTTTTCCTCCAAGAACAAACATCGCAATACCGGCAGCAACAGAAGCATTAAGTGAGTTTATCTTTCCTGACTGATCTATTGATGCCACAATATCTGCTCTGTTGAGAATATACTGTCCCACAGATCTGTCTTCACCTCCTATCACAAGAAGAATTCTGTCTCTTACTGTTTTTGCTGCATTTTTTATATCTACAGATCCCTTTTCATCAAGGGCCATAACTTTGTATCTGTGCTCTTCCTGAAGCTTTCTGACATAGCTGTTCGAGTTGGCTTCTCTTACAATTTTAAGGTGCTCGCATGCACCCGCACTTACTTTTATAACAGACGGATATATTTCGGGAACCCCTTTTAGAGGAAGAAGTATTGTGTTAAAACCAAAAATTTCAGCACTTCTTAAAATAGCTCCGACATTATGGGGATCTTCAACATTATCAAGAAGCAGTATCCTCTCTGATCCGACAACACTTTCCAGTGTATCGTATTTATATACCGATGCTCTTATCACAGCACCCTGATTGTCTGTCACTCCCGAAAGTTGATTGAGTCTTTCCCTGTTTGTCCATTCAATTGCAACCCCGTTTTTAGTTAAAAAATCTGCAAGTTTTTTAATTCTTGGATTGTTAACAGATCTCTCTCCAAGAAAAGCTTTATATATTTTTCTTTTTCCTCCCCTTATAACTTCAAAACAGGAATTGATACCATAAACATATTCTACAGACGACTTCGCCATAACTGCTCCCCTGAAAGTTAGCTCAACGGACTTTGATTATATTGTGCCACTATCTATAGTCAAAAAAAAACCCAAGAGCTGCTGGGATCGATTAATATATGACGCTGCATCCACAGCCGGTTTCGTCAAGAACTCCCTCAGTTCCCCTATCATATCTGTCTTCACCATCGTCGTTGTCTTTATCTGAGCTATCTCCATTTTCAATATAAGAGCTGTCATCTTCCGTAACATCTTTATCTGAATCTGAATTTTCATCGGGATATTTTTCTTCATCATTTTCCGATATATCGTCATCAGGAATATCATGTGTATCTTCATCATAATTGTTATCTGTGTCATCTTCGACATCATCGTCGTTTTCTTCCTGTTCAGCATAACATTCACTGAAATCAAAAAGCTCACCTGTTCCAGCAGAAAGGGTCAGATCAAGAATTCCATTTAGAATATCAACTTTCTCCCAGTTTCCTGTAGCACGGCTTAATTTTCTAAGACCTGAAACTGAGGGATCAAAAGTTATCGTGAAGTTGAGGGTATCACTCCTGTGCAGATTTGTAAACATGAAATACTGTGCTCCGTCACATTGCACATCAGGTCCATCATAACTGAAAAAACCTATCAGGCCGTTTTTTTCATCGCCGTTCTGTCCCGGTGCAACGGCAACACCGGTTATCTTTGTGTTGCCACCGGCACCGAAACTCCATTCAGTAAGTCCGGTAGGAACAGAATTCATTTGATATATGTTTCTGCGTCCTCTCACAAAACGAAGGTCTTCACTTTTCAAAAAACGAAGCACTTCACCCAGTTTTGCAACTTCAGAGTTTATTCCCTGTATCTGGTAATACATTTCATTGGGAGTTCCGCCTATATCTGTCATTGCGTAAGTAAAATCAACCGCCCACTGATCCCTATCATACAGCCAGTAAAAAAGACCTTTTGTTCCTGCGGCAAGAGATGAAAACACTTGCATGCGGATATCACCCTCTGTCGGGATCCGCCAATTGTCAGAACCGGATACTCCTGCGAAAGCATGTATCCATGTAAACATCGGGATATTGTGCTGAAGTGTCTTGTTCCTCATCCTTGTAGTGGCGTTAAAATATTTATTTATCTCCGTAGCTCCTGAATAGAATGGATAGAAGCAATATGCAAGAGCGTCCGGTTCCATTTGGCTCATCAATGGATCAAGGTACTCATCCGCAAAATTAGCGGTACTGAGATAAATGAGCGAATCGGGTCTGTTCTCCTTCAGCCATAAGACTACTTCAGCAACACCCGGGAAAATCTCCTGAGGCGGCTCATCCATAACATACCAGGCATGAGTACTTGATGTATCGCTTATGCTGTTTATGAAATTAAGGAGCCCGTCATGCAGATGTGTCCCTCTTATATCAGGATGAACTATCAGACCATCATCTCTTGAAGAATTGAAGATAACCGTGTTTCCATGAGGATGATCCGGAAGCAGTTGCCAGGGATGAATGGCATTGAGGCCGCAATCACGATAGGTCTTCACACCCCAGTATGTATCTGACATTGCCGCTGCGGATATTTGAAATGGATGATTCTGCACCCACTCCCTTCCCGGATTTTGAGGCCTGCTATTTCCCAAAAGCACAAAAAAAGCGAACACTATCATAAAAAGTGGTATGAACCTGAGTTTTGGCATTATTTTTCTTCTCATATTTTCCTCCATCTTTTCCAACCATTATACTGAATTGAGACAAAAAATGAAGTTTTTACATCAAGCCTGCTGTTGAAAATCAATATATCCAGCCTAACCTTATGATGCTGTAACGACAAGAGATATTTTAAAGGCATGGCTTTTGCATGTGATGGAACCGAGAGGCTGTTCTTTCAATGTGTTGGTATAAGTTGTTTTTAACTATAATTGACGAGGTAGTTTTATGAAAAAGTTTATTGCTGTTTTTATTTCTTTCTTTGCTGTCACTATCCTTTACGGAGACTCTGCTGTGGGAAAAAACATAGCTATGGAAAATGGTATCCCTGTAATTATAAGAAATCTGAACCTTAGATTAAATAGTGAAACAGACATTGTTTCTTTTGCATCGGAAAAGGTTACAGATATCATTTCTATTGACCGGATAAATTTTAAACCTGAAGTTGCTTTTTCAAACAAAGTGGGTGAAACATCCTTTCATAAACTGAGATGGACATATAAAGGAGTTCCCATTAAAGGAAGATATACTGTACTTAAAGAAAAAAACGGAATTGTTTTCAAAATACACAATCATGTAAGTCAGTTTGATATTGAAACAAGACCTACAATAGATAAGTTGACTGCGGCGAAAAACATTTTCTCCGCTAAGTATCAACTCAACTCTGTAAAACCTGATTTTATTTCGAACCTTATTATTGTTGAAAGAGCCGGTGGATACTATCTTGCATGGGAAATAAGATTCCGCCCTGAATCTATCCTTGACGGGAGATTTTTTTATGTCGATGCACATACCGGAAAAAGTCTTGGAGGGGGAAATACAGTACTGTCACTCTCAGAAAACAGTGCAAAAGTTTTCGAAACTAACCCTATCAGAGACGAAACACCCATCCTCGTTGAACTTCCATGGGTTGCAGACGATGCTGAAGGAAAATTGACAGCCGAACTTGATGAAGCCGATATAAGAAAAATTGTTGCCTCCAACTGTCTTGACCTTGGAGACACAATGTCCTACTATGGACAGGAATACCCGATATGTACTCCCACCCAGGTGGCAAACAAATACGAAAACGGAAATTTTATCTATGAGGACTGGGATGACGATGTGGCCTTTAAAATGAATGCGGAAGATGTCTATTCAGAAGTGTCAGTCTACTACCACTTAACCAAAATATACAAGTATATCCTTGATCTGGGGATCACTAACTTTTCTCACCTGAGCAACCATCGGCCGGGGTCTGAAAACAACCCCATAATAGGAGTTTCCAACTTTCGAATGCCCTCAGGGACATCTCTCGCTCCTATGGATAATGCTTTTTACAGCCCTCACAATCCTTTTTTTGCGGAAATGTTTTTTGGAGATTTCGAGTATAGCGGAGACTTAATTGTTCTGGGTCAAGGCTCAAGAGCAGATTTCGCTTACGATGGAGATGTGATTTACCACGAATTTGGTCATGCCATAGTTGAAGGTGTAGCTGGACTTGAGTATTCTTCTTTTCCTGACAAATATGGCTTCAGCAACGAAGCTCTTGCACTGAACGAAGGCATCGCTGATACATTTTCTTTTATAATTTCAGAAGACCCTTGTCTTGGAGAGTATGTATCTGAAGGTTTCGGAGCCATGTACGGTATGGAAAAATATGGAGACTTTTACTGTCTAAGATATGCTGACAACGATAATCTCGTTAATGAAGATTTTACCGGAGAAAGTCATTATGATGGTCTTCCGGCAGTATCAGCTCACTGGAGAATGTATGAGAAAGCTGTGGAGCAGGGATTCAGCATGGACGATTTCGCCAAATATTTCATGAAATCTCTCATGTCAATAACAAGATCTAATCTGCAGTTCAGAGGATGGGCAGACATTTTACTTTCAACGCTCGAAGACTCAAATATGGCCGAACTGGCAAATGATTTTGAAAAAATATTGGAAGAAAAACACTTTTTCAATGAGATAAGAGCCCGAAACATCACTAAAAGAGCACCTTATCTAACAAGTGGCGGTGTCAGCACCAGTCCAGGAATGCCCTCAAGTTCCGCAAAAGTTGAAATAGACGGTTTTGAAATGGAAGTTGCCCCTATGTATGTCCAGCTTTACTACGATGTTCCCGAATGTATAGACACTCTTACAATAACAGGAACCCCCAGATCACAAGGCAGTAGCGGAAATCCGAGATACAACCTTCTTGTAAGAGAAGGGAAACCTATAATCTGGACACTGGATGATGTTCCTCTCCGTGTGGAATACGACACTTATATTCAACAAACATCTGAGTGGGCAGTAGAAGACCTTGTTCCCGGGGAAAGATATTACATGCAATTTATAAACAGAGGTCCGGAAGGTATGCTTCTTAACATGAGAATAACAGAAACATGGAATTCAGATGAAGAATGTATTGTTGAACCGGAAGAAGAGACAGATGAAGAAGAAAGCGATGAAGAGATGACAGATGATGATATTTTTGCAGATGACCCCGATGATATTGATGAAAAAGATACCAAAAGTTCCGGCTGCTCTATTTTGATACTCTAATCAAAAGATCAATTTTTTTCAACAACCTCTTGACCGCAAAAATTTTGTGCCTATAAAAAACACTGCAAGATGTACAGTTCTTTAACGAGCTGGTTTTACTAACTTTATCAAAGGGAGGTCGAGTATGAAGTTAGTTCGTTACAGAGAACCGGGCAGTATTGCCCAGAGAGGTTTCAACAATTGGATGGAAGATCTTTTCAGTGAGTTTTTCGATTCATCAGTTGACAGATTTTCAGGCTCAGGAATCTATCCTAAAGTTGACATTGAGGAAAATGAAAAAGATTACCTTTTCAAAGTTGAAGTTCCCGGCGTGAAAAAAGAAGATGTCAATGTTGAGGTCGACGACAGAGTCTTAACTATCAGCGGAGAGAAAAAAGAGGTTGTTGAAGAAAAAGAAAAAAATGTGTTCAGAAAAGAGACTTACAGCGGAACTTTTTCAAGATCTTTCACTCTTCCTGAACATGTTACAAGCAATCAGGCTGAAGCTAAATATGAAGATGGCATCCTTTATCTGAAAATCCCTAAAAGCAAAGAAAAGATCAAAAAGAAAATAGCCATCAAGTAAACTCACGAAAAGATCAGATATCCGATAATGGCGGCGATATAAGCTATCGCCGTCATTCCTGCGTATTGCACTGTGGGCCAAAACCATGAATTTGTCTCAATTTTAACTGCCGCAAAAGTTGCAATACAGGGTGCTGCAAGAAGAATAAAAAGTATTATCGCAATGGCTGTTGCAAAAGAATAACTTTCCTTGAATTTTTGTTGAAGAAGGTGACTTCCTTCCTCCTCTTCGGCTTCATCGGCATCCATTGCAAAAAGAATCGATATTTGTGATATAAAAAGCTCTTTTGCCGCCAGACTTGCAAGAAATGAGGATGCTATCTTCCAGTCCCCTCCCATTATCTCAAATGCAGGCTCCAAAGACTTGCCGATCCTCCCTGAAAAAGAATTTTCCGCCCGCATCATTGCTATTTCCTGTCGGGAGAAATCTTCAGACTTTTCATAGTCGGCTCTGGGAAATGTATTTAGTACCCAAAGAACAATGCTGGCAAAAAGGATCAAAGTCCCGGCTTTTTCAAGAAAATGTTTTCCCCTGCTCCATGTAAGTACCCATATAGACCTGATAGAAGGTTTTGAGTATGAAGGAAGCTCCACTATCAAGGGATTTTCTTCGCCTTTAAATACTGTCAGTCTCAGAAGTTTGGCAAGAACTATAGCAACCACCACACCGGTCAAGTATATGGCCAGTAAAGTCAAAGCCTGGAATCTCAATGGAATAAAAGCTGAGATCAATAGCAGATATACCGGCAGTCTCGCTCCGCAACTCATAAAAGGAGTAACCATTATTGTGGCAAGTCTTTCAAACTTGTTTTCAATGATCCTTGCTCCCATTACAGCAGGAACAGTACATCCGAAACCAAGAATCATGGGCATAAAACTTTTGCCGCTAAGCCCTATTTTGGACATCCATTTATCCATAATAACAGCCACACGGGCAAGATATCCTGAATCCTCAAGAAAAGAGATCGCTATAAAAACTAGAAAAATGTAAGGAGCAAAAACAAGAACTCCCCCTACTCCCCCGATAATTCCTTCTACAAGAAGACCTCTTATTATAGAGTCACTTCCGTCAGTCCATAAAGAGCCTACAAACCCCCCGAGACTGTCAAAAAAAGAAGTTAAAAATTCTTCAAGAGGCTCCCCTATCATAAAAACGATTTGAAAGAGGATAAAAAGAGTTAGCAGAAACAAAGGCATAGAAAAAACAGGGTGAAGAACTATTTTATCTATCTTTTCAGAAACAGGATCTGTTGTTCCTTTCAATGTTGAACTCGATTTTCTTACTACATTTTTTATAAGGGCATACCTTTCCTGAACCATTATCATAGAATGAATTTTATGTCCTGTAGAAGAGGCAAGTTCTCTGATAACAGCATCTACTTTTTCCAAAGTGCTTTCGCTTAACGATTTTCTGTCAATATCACTGCCTTCAATAAACCTGACAGCCCTCCAATCTTCACCCAGATCGGCGTTTTCAGACGCAAGGATGGCTCTTATATCCTTGATATATTTACTAACTTTTTCTGAATAAGGGACATTGGCCGTTTCCGGTTTATTTTCAAAAATTTCAATACATTTTTCAAGAAGATCTTTTATCCCTTCTCTTTCTCTTGCTATGCCTGGAACTACGGCTGTTTCAATTTCACTTGCGAGCTTTTGAGGATCTATTTCAAAACCTTTTTTTTCAGCTTTATCTGTCATGTTCAAAAACAGAACAACAGGAACTTTCATTTCAAGAATCTGAAGGGTGAGGTATAGATTCTTTTCAAGATTTGAAGCATCAACTATGTTTATTATAACATCCGGTTTTTCTCCGGCTATAAAATTTCTGGAAACTATTTCCTCAGGCGAAAAGGCATTCATTGAATATATTCCGGGTAAGTCGGTAATAGTAAGTTCATACCCTTTGAAGTTGACCTTTCCTTCTTTTCTTTCTACAGTTACTCCAGGATAATTTCCTACATGCTGGTTTGTTCCTGTAATTACATTGAAAAGGGTGCTTTTCCCTACATTAGGATTACCGGCAACGGCAATTTTGATCTTTTTCAACTTCACACTCATTCACAAATATTTTTCCAGCCATACCCCTACCGATAGCAAATCTGCTACCGTCAACATCAATAACAATAGGACCGTTCTTTTTGTTAAGAACAACTTTCAGTTCAGTACCATCACTTATACCCATAGAGGCGAGTCTATTGTAAAGCCTCATCCCTGTATCAATGAGATGAACTGTTCCTTTTTCCATCGGTTTCATATCTGCAAGCATCTTCATTTCAGACCCCTGAGTTTCACACAACGCAATATAGTTAGCCTACACTAATTTGTCAATATTAAATTCTTTCACACTCAATATAAATTTTATTTTAAAAAAAAAATTCACTATAATTCAGTTTGAAAATTGCCTCAATTTTATTTATAAAAGAGGTGCCGGATAATAAAGTTACAGAATGATTTCATGATACTGTTAAAAGGTTAAAACCAGTGACAAAATTAAAAGGGAAAGTGCTTTTTATAGCAATCTTTTTATTTTTCTGTACTGTTTCGGGGGAAGAACCTACAGCAGAAGACAAAGAAAATGATCTTGGATATGTAGTGTTTCCAATAGCTTTTTATTCATCAGACACATCTTTAGGATTCGGTGCGAGTGCAGTCCTTTTTAAGGATCACCATGAAATAAAAGGTGTAGTAAAATCGAATTCTTTTGCGACCGTGCTGTTCTATACCCTCAGAAACCAGTTCTTAAATGCAAATGTAGGAAATGTTTACTGGGACAACGCTAACTGGCACTGGAGGGGCAAACTTCTCATCAGTAAATACCCTACAGATTTCTACGGCATCGGAATTAATTCAAATAAAAATCACAGAGAAGTGTTTGAACCTTTTTCATTTGAATTTGAAAATGATATCCAGTACAGACTTTTCGGACCATTGTATGGAGGACTGACTTTTGTTCAGGGATACTACAAACTTCTTAAAATGGAGGATGATGGTCTTGCGAAAGATTACTTTGCCACACAAAAAAAGGAGGGCTTTATTTCAGGAATAGGTGTAAAGCTCAACTATGATTCAAGAGACGACTCTTTCTTTCCTTCGAAGGGCTTACTTCTGGAGGCTACTTACCGCTATTTCCTGCCGGCACTTGGAAGCAGATTCGAATTTTCATATTACGAACTCGACTTAAGAGGATACATTTCAACTTTCTTCAACTCAGTTCTTGCACTTCAACTTTATTTCAATGCTGTTGACGGAAAAGCACCTCTGTCAATACTTCCTGCTCTCGGCAGTCAAGACCTGCTTAGAGGATATCCGGCAGGGAGATACCGTGACAACATTTATCTTGCAGGACAAAGTGAGCTCAGGTTCCCCATCTGGTGGAGATTTGGCGGAGTCTTTTTTTTCGGTGCGGGAAAAGTTCAGGAAGAACTTACACAATTTTTCTTTAAAGACCTTAAAGTTGCCGGGGGTTTTGGTTTAAGATTTCAAATGATTAGAAGTAGAAAGATAAATTTTAGATTTGACATGGGGTTCACTCCCGAAGGATTTTCTTTTTACTTTAATCTTTTAGAAGCATTTTGAGTTAACACTGACAGACAGATTAAACTTTTGATTTTTTCAGTCTATTTTTTTAGGATCAGGATTGAATATTGAGGCTGCATTTTCAAGGATATACTCACAGTCACTTCCATCAGGAATTTTAAATTGCTCAAAAAAATTTGCATTCCCTTGAAAATGATCTGAAATTTCTTTCATACTGTTTGCGGCACCGCCACTAAGCAGAGTATTGTTAGTCTTGACAACTTCCTGAACATCCGTCCAGATAACATCTCCCCCGGCTGTCTGCCCATCGGGATCGAACCAACCGTTTCTGAATTTTGAAGAAGATTTTTCAACAATGTGGATATCTCCACTAAAAGTTCCAGTTGCAATAACATGCAGACCAGGAATCCCGTCATTATCCCAATCTTCAACACATGGATCATCTGGCTTCTTAGGAAGATCATAGTCAGCAGGATTATCTCCATAACATTCAGGGTCGATAGACCTTATTTCCCACAGAATATCCTGTGTCATTTCAATTGAGCCATCATCTCTCATTATGAGCATAGATTCTTTATCAAGAATAGGAAGAGCTTCAGCAAAACTTGGAGGCATGTTCAACTTTAATGCCCAGCTTGCACTGTTATCTATAACTATACTGCAAAAGTCTGCTTTTATATATAATTTGTCTTTCACCTGCTCCTGTTCAATTAAAAAATAGGTTCTTGTCCATGCTTCAGCCAAATCACCTAAAACAGCAACTTTAGATGATGCAGTAAACCACATCTTTTGAGCATAGGTGCCGTTAAAGTCAAGGCAAAATCCTGAATCAACCCAATTTCCATCTATACAGTTCTGTCTGAAAACACCCTTGTCATCCGTTCCGCAAGGAGTATCTCCAAACCTCATATGACCGTCATAACATTCAGATGATGTATTTCCCGTATCACCTGTGTCTCCGGTATTTCCGGTGTTGCCTGTGTCTCCGGTATTGCCTGTATTGCCTGTGTCTCCGGTATTGCCTGTATTGCCTGTATCTCCGGTGTTACCTGTGTTTCCAGTGTCTCCGGTATCTCCTGTGTCTCCTGTATCTCCTGTGTCTCCTGTATCTCCAGTGTCTCCTGTGTTACCTGTATTCCCAGTGTCTCCGTTATCATCAGATTCACCACATGAAACATGAAACAGCATCAGAGTAAAAACAAGCAGAGCCATCATAAAACTTTTCATCAAACTATCCTCCTAAAAATAGAGCGTAAACCAAATACCACCGGAAAATATCTGGCCACTCGATGTATAGCCGGGATATCCGGGGTTGTTTGTCTGGAATCCTTCCGATTCAGGCATTCTTTCTCCTGTCTCACATTCGGGATTAAAAGGGTCGCAAGTCGAGTCAGGGAATTCATCGACCACTGTCCCGCCTTTTCCTACAGAATTGGGAACTCCTTCATCTTTTACTGTTTTTCTCTTCAACATTATCTGTGATTGAAAATTAACCCCTGTTTCAAGCTGCATATTTTTTATGTCCCATGTATAGCTGAATCCCGCAGCAAGGTTGATTTTGCTGTTGTCAACATAGTTTGTCCTCCCTGTCTGATCAGGGACAGGGGAGATAAAGTATCCTAAATCAAGACCCGTTTTTATTGCTTTATGTTCAATAGATCCTCCCAGAACAAACTCCCATGAGTCTTTCCATCTATATTTATCTACACTTTCATGAACCCATCCCCCTCTACTTGCAATAGAGCCGTCTTTGTTCGTAACTTCGACAGTGGAGTCCCAGTAAATATTGTCCTGAGGTCTTTCAGAGTATCTGTTAATATAATCCGACCATTTTCTCCAAATGGCAGTAAACCCCAAACTTAGGAAAGTATCTTCTTTTATTTCCAGATCTGTAAAAGCAATAGAGGGAGAAAGAGTGAGCGGTTTATAGGCATAGGTAACATCAAGAATATTGGTGTTTATCTCTGCTTCCTGCTCTCTATTGATGTTCCAGAAAGTTATTACATTTGTTGTATCAACCGTAGTTTTTGTAGGCAGATGTGCTGTAAAACCAAGTTGCAGAAAATCAAAGGGAAGTGAAGCAAAAGGTCTTGCCACAATACCGAAATGGGGGGTGAATCTAGCTTTTATCGTGGTATCTGCATGAATTTTATTTTCATTTTTACCGGCATCGGGAGTGAAAACTGTTGAATTGATATCGGCCTTGGCAGTTACACTTACACCGACACCTGCATATAGCCATTTATATCCCCCTGATAATGCCATTGATACATTGAAAGCACTCATCCTGTCATCATAAAGTTCAAACTGAAGTGAATTTGAGAAATTCTGCTCCCTTTCATCAACAAAAAAAGCATCCTGTCTCATAATGCTGCCAATAGGTATCAAACCGTAAAAACCTAAAGTCAGGTAATCTTCAAATAACGGAAATACCAAACCCAGAGCACCGTAAAGTTCACCCCTTTTTGCAGAGCGCCCACCTCTTTCTTCAAGATCGGCTGTCGGCCTCGCTTTATAAGGAAGATTTGTTTCATGCTGTAAACGACCCTCCTGAGTTGCACCGTAAATACCGGTACCATCATCAACATCCCCTGTAATATTCAAACTTTCATCTCTATCCATAAGTGATATGTCAAGATTCTGATAAGCATAAAAAGTGTTAAAAGAGATGCTTCTTCTCATCCGGACAAGAAGAGCCGGGTTAAAGTAAGTAACCTCAGCCCCGTTGGCGAACATTCTTGAACTGTGGGGATTGGTAGTGCCTCCTGCTCCGACAATTTCAGAAAGAGAAGATGCAGATAGATAAACCGATAATAATAAAAGAATAACCGGGAAGAAAATTTTTTTCATGTAAGCCACCATACAAAAAAACTTATGGATGATAACCATTTTTCCCTATTCTGTCAAGAAGTTACGCATCTTTTTTGTACTCGGGTGTCAGGTTTCTGAATTTACTGGAATTATTCAAAAAAAAGAGGGGGCAAACGCCCCCTCTATAAAAAACGATTTAGACCATGTCAGTAATTTTGAACATAGAATGCTGCCATCCCGAAATGATCTTTTGCAAAAGAATTAAGCTGATCAAGGGTTGTTTCCATTATACTGAGTCTGCTCCATGGCTCTCTTGAACCTGAAGATGCCTCATAAACTTCCTGTTCTTTAAGCACTTTGGCATGCTGAACAATTCTGAATGAAGGCGAATATCTTCCATACTTTTTAGCCAGGTACTCACTGAATTCTTCAACTGTGTCAAACCTTACACTTTCATTAGGATCATGCCATGATGGCCACCTCACCTCGTTAATGCAGGCTGAAACATCGGCATACATGTCACCTTTAAGCAACTCTTGCCTGCAGTCTCTCCACAATCTGTATCCATAAGAGTCCGCATTATCCATAGCACTTATTGGAATCCTTGCTCTGTAATAATAATTCTCGTCTTTGCTGAGGAACTCATCCTCATTTACATCCGGCTCTGTGAAAAGGCTCCTTTCATGAACCGGAATAACATGGCTTGTCCACCTGTGAAGCACTGATGTATCGGCAGAAATATTTGCAAGATTACCCATTGCCCAGTAGTTCGGCCACATTTTATCAAAGTATATCCAGCTTGCATGTACCGGAGCATAACGACCCGGATTTTCAGGGTCAACTCTTGCACAAAGGTTTTCTATCGGCTCATAGGCAACACTTTCATCACCACTCCAGAAGCCGGGAACGGCGGCAAAATTAGCAAGAAGATCTATAGGATAGTTGACTCTCACCACTTCCATTTTTTCACCCAGCAGAGTATTGACCTGTGTATCAACACAGTATGGAGAGAAAGTCATCACAGATTCCTCTGTGGCAATATCAGAAAGAACATTGAACATAATATTTCTCACACCGTCAAAACGCTGGTCAATACTGTTGGCTCTGCTTTCTCTTCTATACTTGCCATCGATCCACCCTGCATTAGTAAGGGTGAAAAGTGTCACCATTTTCTCCAGTCCGAAACCACGCCGTATGACTCTGTCATAATATATGTCAGGATTATCCTGAATGTCATACCGGTCTCTGTGGTAACGGCCTATAGATGCGGGAACTTCTATAAATCCATCCGGATTGAGTCCGAAAACTTCGGCCTCTTCTTTTATTCCCGGAATATAGTTGTCAGTACTCATAAAAAGTTTGTTCTGATGAGGAGAAAGTCTTCCGATCCTCTCTTCATAACGATCCTCTCTTCCTATGGCTTGCGAAGACAGAACACATCTATTGGTATCCTGGTCACATGTGTAGGTATCGGGACTCATTCTACAGTCGGCATTATATACACAGTCATCATAACCGAATCTTTCAAGGTGGGATGCAGATTTAACATCCTGCATCATATAGTCTCCTGCACTGGGTCTGTAGAAACTGTCAAACAGAAGATACTGAACACCTTTCATTCCTGCAAGAACATGGTCGGCAACTCCAAACGGAGTGACAGTTCTTAAATTTCCATGATCATCTATCCAGTATTCTTCTCCTGCCAAAGCCCTTGAGTGTTCTATACACTGGAAGTTTTCAACTTCAATGAATGTGTTTTCATCAACAGGAACTTTGTATACCATATCATCATAAGGCGGAGGCATCCCAGGAGGGGCACAACCAAAAGGAGTGTCATCGGTATGGTTAAAAAGAGGAACATAGCGGAACCATTTACCTGTCGTATGGAAGTTGTAATCAAGCATAAAGTGTACAAAAACATACTGTCTCAAAAGAGAATGAAGGATCATATGCCAACTTGTCCTTCCACGAAATTCTCTGAACTTCGGATTCCCTCTCCTGAAATATCTTAAGAAATAGAACATGTTATCCATGTCAGTCATTTGACGGATCATATCAACACCTCTGTATCCGCCGTCAAAAACATTACCTATCGGTTCTTCTCTTGACTTTTCATCAGATACGAACAGATATTTGTACTGACTGCCGTCATTTACAAGGTAAGTGGTATTAGGATCACAGTAGTACTGGTGGACATCATCACCGTCACAATCATGTTGGTACAGAGGTTCTCCACTATCTTCATCATGAAGGACTCTTCCCATCATAGTTCTTTTAAATCTTGGAACCATCCTTCTGATCTTATTCCCGTTTTCATCATAGTACTCAAGAACTTCTCTTGGCTTATCAACCCTGACAAGTTTTCCGTCTTTACCGATGAAAGGGGTGTTGACTCTCACAAAGTCAGGAAAGTTTTCATCTCTAAGCCGGTTGCGAAGCTCAGGGTTAGGATCATTGTCGTCACCTTCCATCACAATAAGACCATAATCTTTCCCGTCTTCTACCATATACTGCTCAATAGAGCGGCCATAAACAAACTTGAGAGCGGCTTTATCATATTTTCCAAGACCTGAAGCATGGGTATAGGGTTCTCTCTGATAGTCCATTATAGATGCATAGTTGTAGTAGTTCATGTCAGATTGGAATCCTTTTCTGAGCGACCATACTTTATCACCTATAGTACCTTTGTTATAATTGGGATCTGCCATTTCACTTCTTACAAATTCTTCTATTTCATTTTTAAGTGTAGGATAGTTTTCTGTTCTGAAATATCCGTCACCGTAATTGTTTCTATCGGCTGAAGCGGCAAAGTTATGTCTAAGACCCACAACATGTCCCATTTCATGAGCTGCCACACCTTTGTATATCAATTTTTCAAGTTCATTATATATGGCATAAATGAGATCTTGCGAATACTCGTCTTTTTCATTTCCATCCCAGTCCGGGTAAGTTTGACGAAGCTCTTTCTGTTTCTGTTTTATAAAATTGATTATCGTACCATCGAGGAAACTCTCATCAAAATCATAATCACGAGCCCTTGCGTCAGTAAACCTGATAAGTTCTGCATTCATCATTTCCGGACCGCCGAACCATGGCTCCATTATCTCTCTTTCAGCATCGGAATACGAAGGACTTTGAGAAGGGTCTGTCCAGGGGAAAAGTGCTTTTTTAACTGAATAAGGCACCATCCTGCTTTCCCATTTTGAGCCTTTTATCGTGGAAAAATCAAATCTGTCATATCTTTTTCCATCTCTGCTTAAGTCCTCCATAAAGTCGCCAAGAACATTGCCCTGCATTTCCAATGGAAGATTGGGGTTGAGAGCACCTCTTGGTCTATTGATCATTTTCATTGAGTTTTGAGGTTTCACATTTTGTCCGGGAAGTGACTTGGGTTCATACTGACTTGGGTTGTTATCCCATACAGATTCAGGATGCTTGTAGTAATCAGGATCCAGCAGATCTGCAAAGTCCCATGCAGCAGGATCATCACCGTCTATTATCATTCTGGCAAGTTCCACTGCTCTTGTGGCAACCCACGCAAGAACTGATCCGGCAGTATTTGCACCGCCTCCCATAGACATCCCTGTCTCAGGGTTTACATTCCACTGTGCAACTCCAAGAATTCCAAACTCGGTAGGTTTGTCAACCCAGTTAAGCATCGCACCTTTAGCGTTTCCGTTCATGTATTTATGACGGAGAACAGGAACACCGTTTTCAGTTACACATCTTCTCTCTTCATTGAGAACACATGCAGCTTTAGCTTCAACATAGCCATCAGGACAGCTTTCATTTTCTTCATATACTTTACAATCCCAGCGGTCTCCTCTCCACTCGGCAAAACCGGCTTCATTTACATAAAGCTCTGTCATCTGTTCTTCAGTGGTTACACAGGATTCGTAGTAGTTGAGTTTTCCCGGTTCCGCAGCTCTTGCTTCCGCTTCTGCCACACAAATTCTTGCAGCATTTGCTCTACTGTTGCTGTCATAGTTATGATAGTTGGTATAACCGAAAAGTGCCCTTCCATCTCTTTCTTCTATGTATCCTTCAACAGGGTTTCTGACAAGAACCACCATATCGTTGATATACTGATCCATTCTTTCTCTGATATCTTCGTCTATTTCCCCGTCTTCTGTTTCATCAATGAAAGAACCGTCCCAGTTTTGTATCCAGGCATGTTTTTCCGGCACAAAACATTTGTCTTCCCAGTCAGGATGGGCTGCACGCAATTCTTCCATACTTTTAAGCCACCAACTTCTATCCCTCACCTTAACGCCATTCACTTCAGTAAAGAAGTCATTTTCATAGTTGTCAACATACCACTTTTCAAATTCACGGGTATCACTTCCCGGATTCATAGCGGCATATCTTGCAGCAAGAAGAGCGTGGTTAAAGTCTTTTGCTATGGCACAGTTTATAGGTATCATGCGCAACGGCGTTTTGGGAGAAGATATGAAAACCATTTTCTGCTGATATTTAATGGTATTGAAACAATCATTTGGATCATCGAATTTTTCACAGGTAAAGTTCCACTCCTTACCTTCATTTGCCCATGCCGTATTCCAGTAATTTGCCAGTATATGGACATTGTCATCTCTATAGCCATGATAGTTGTCATAGCCTCTGAAAGTGTTGGTAAAATATCCAAATTGTCTGAAAAGTTCATCTTTGAACTGAAGAGGTCTGAATCCATTATCTTTCGGACCTTTTCTCCACTTAAAAGACCTTGTGGCAAGATCATATTCTCTTCTTCCTACAACATCTCTGTTCACTTTCGTAAACACATAACGATATGTCACTCTTGCAGGCTCATTGCCAAGAAACTCCTCGACATCCTCCCATGTGTAGATATATCTCCAGTCTCTGATAGGCTCAAAATATTCAGTAGCATAGAACTGGAACCATTCGATCTCTTTCTTTTTGCGTTCCGCTTCATTTTGAATGGCAGTGTATTCACGATACTTTTTAGGCGGAACAAAAGTTCCGTCATGAGAATAAAATTCCCAGTCGGTAGCGGTAGCAAGACCTGCTCTGTAAAAAGGGTTGTTCCATTCCTGTGTCATGCGGAGATATTTAAGTTCAAAATTGCTGACTCCACTATAAGCCTGACTTGCAAGAGAAAAATATCTTCTTTCATTCCAGGGTCTGTCACGGTTAGC
Source organism: Candidatus Sumerlaeota bacterium (assembly GCA_007132725.1). Lineage (GTDB taxonomy): Bacteria > UBP6 > UBA1177 > UBA1177 > UBA1177 > SLGQ01. The sequence goes on along the minus strand of SLOD01000193.1, from coordinate 59 downwards.
TACCAGAACAGGTAAAGCTTCACCTGTTGTTGGATTTTCCGTAGGAACAATGTCATAAT
>SLOD01000006.1 GCA_007132725.1 Candidatus Sumerlaeota bacterium | reverse complement strand
GGATCAAGTTATGGCACCTCTTGATTATGAGCTTGCGGCTGAAGTTCATCAGCACCTTAAAATGATGGGTGTTGAATTTTATCTGAACGATTCAGTTGTAGCATTCGAAGATATTGAAGATAGCAAAATAGTTAAACTTAAAAGCGGCAAAAATATCCATGCAGATTTTGTTGTCCTTTCAATTGGTGTAAGACCCCTTTCAAGTCTTGCTGAAAATGCGGATCTTGAAGTTTCAGAGCGTAAAGGGATAATAGTAAATGACTATCTCCAGACAAGCGATCCCGATATTTATGCTGTTGGAGATGCTGTTGAGTTTAAAAACCCTGTTACCGGCAAACCGTCTCTTCCATATCTTGCAGGACCTGCCAACAGACAGGGAAGAATTGCGGCAGACAACATTGTTTTCAACAACAAGAGAAAGTATCTCGGCTCAATAGGAACCGGTATTGCAAAAATATTCGATATAACGGCTGCTTCGACCGGGCTTAACGAAAAAGCTCTGAGATCTGAAGGTATAAAATATTCTTCAGTAATAACACACAACTCAAGTCATGCGGGATATTATCCCGGAGCGACACCGCTCACTGTAAAAACTCTTTTCAACCCTGAGAACGGAAAACTTCTCGGTGCTCAGATAGTAGGATTCGAAGGTGTTGACAAAAGGATCGATCTTTTTGCCACGATCCTTAAAAACGGCGGAAACATCTACGATCTTCAGGAAATTGAACATGCTTACGCTCCTCCATTTTCTTCTGCAAAAGATCCTGTGAACATAGCAGGATATGCGGCTGAAAATATCATCGAAGGCAAAGTTGAAACCATAAACTGGTGCGAACTTAAAAACAACATTGATAAGTATAAGATCATTGATGTGAGAACTGAAGAAGAAACTGCTCTTGGAATAATCGAAGGCTCAATACTGATCCCTCTTGATGATCTCAGAGAAAAAATGGGTGAGCTTGATAAAAACGGTAATTTCGTTGTTTTATGTGCTGTCGGGCTTAGGGGATATCTCGCTTCAAGAATTCTGACACAGAACGGGTTTAAGAATGTAAAAAATCTTTCAGGAGGATACAAAACTTATTCTCTTGCCATACAGAAACAGAGCAATGAAGATATTTTCCAAAAAGATCATATTGCCAAAGATGACATGATATATTCAACTGAACCGATTGAAAACAAAGGAGAAAACATGAATAAAAACACAGTAACCCTCGATGCCTGCGGATTGCAGTGCCCAGGCCCCATAATGAAACTTAAAGAAAATATGGATAAGCTCGATCCGGGAGACAGAATAGAAATAACTGCAACAGATCAGGGATTTTACAAAGATTCAAAGAGCTGGTGTAATGTAACAGGCAACATTCTTGTTGACCTGACTCAGGATAAAGGAAAAATAAAGGCAGTTATTGAAAAAAGTGTTCCTCAAGGATTTTCGGGGAGTCCGGCTCGTTCTGACAAAACCGGTAAAACACTGGTTGTATTCAGTGACGATATGGACAGGGCTCTCGCCTCTTTTGTTATTGCAAACGGTGCGGCGGCAATGGGAAGAAAAGTGACAATGTTCTTTACTTTCTGGGGACTTAATGTTGTTAAAAAAGAAAAGGCTCCCGCTGTTGAAAAAGATTTCATGGGCAAAATGTTCGGGATGATGCTCCCCTCTTCTTCCAAAAAGCTTAAACTTTCAAAGATGAATATGGGTGGAATGGGAACAAAAATGATGCGCGGCAGAATGAATTCCCTTAAAATTGACAGTCTTGAAACAATGATAGCTCAGGCAAAAAACAGCGGTGTTGAAATGATCGCATGTCAAATGTCAATGGATGTCATGGGTGTAAAAGAGGCTGAACTGATGGACGGGGTAAAGATCGGCGGAGTTGCAACATACCTTGAACATGCAGAAGATTCAGGTGTAAATCTGTTTATTTAGGATAGGAACTACTTGCTCTTTTCACAAACCACAGTGGTTCCTTCACTTTTAACCCTGATATTTTTTATAAAAGGATATATTATATATCTCATTCCGGCCACCATATCACCGGTCACAGGCAAGTCTATTGAGTATGTTTCCCTTTCTCCGGCTTTTATAACTTTTTCCGGAGGATCGGTAAATATAGACCCTGCTGTAACCAGCTCGTTTCGAGCTCCCATTACCCTCATCTCAACATCTTGGTTCCTGAAGACAAAATCTTTTTTCATTGTGTTCATAACTGAAAAACTAAGGTTTATTTTTTCATTCCATACACATTTTACCCTTTCAATCTTCACATCAAGGTACTTAGGCCAGTTAATATATTCGATCGCCATTATTCTTTCGTCTTCAGTCATGTCATTTAAAGAAGATTTGTTTTTGCCTGATGATATAACAATATTTCTTGTTTTTCCTTCTCTGAGCAGATAGTCAACAACTCCTGTAAGTATCCTCTCTTTCTGCTCCGGTCTGGTTCTGGAGATCAATCTCCTTATACCGGGATGGAGCTGCATATCTTTTTCATTCACTTCATATCCACCAAACTGAAGAAAAACAGATAAATAGTTTCTAAGGTCCGGTTCCTTTGACTGCTTACTGCTACCGGAAGCACAATACACCAAAGACGGAGTACTGTAACATACTTTTAAAGAGTCATCCGTTCTATCTGTTGACCATCCCTGATCTGCATTTATAAAAAAACAAAATAGAACCAAGATAAAAACTGTGGAAACACGAACAAACATTTATCCCTCCTTATCATAGTTAAATGACAGATAAATAGTAAGCTTTTGCTTCCTTCATGTCAAATTAAAGACAAATTCAAACTATTATTCTTGTTTCACAATAAATATCCTTGCAAATATATACTTTTATTGTACATTATGAATTATTCATTCTTCAAAGGGAGGAGGAAATGAAAGTTTTATTTATAACTGTTTTTTTGAGTTTGTTTTTGTCATGTGGAAAAACTATAACTACTGATGGAAAATCCAGCCATTACGATGTTCCTGACGGAGCAAAAAACGATCATTCTCCCGAAGATGATCTTTCTCCGGGTGGCGGAACTGTAAGCAGTTATAAAAAAATGCTCGAAGAGTTTACAAAGATCTATTGCAAAAAAAATTTTACATGCGATGAAGGAAAAGACCTTCGTCCTTATCTTGGGAACAGTGAAGGAAAGTGTGTAGAGATCGTTCTTGATGAATATGAAGAGATCGAAGTTGGTGAAGAGTGTATAAACTTTTCATCTTTAAAAGCTAACCAGTGCCTCAATTGCATGAAAAACCTCTCCTGTTCTCAATTTTTTGCCGAATATGAGGAAGACTTCGATCCGGATGAACATATATTCCCCTGCCCTGTCTGTGATGAAGTTTGTGAATACGATGAAGATGACTGGGATGACTGGGAATGGGAAGAGTAAGGAGATTGCAATAACTGCTTCAACCAACTATCTCTTTTAAAGTTTCTACAAATTTCATAATATCTTTTTTTTCAGTAGCCCAATGGGTCATCCATCTTACAACTGACTTCTGTTCATCCCACACATAGAAAAAAAACTTTTCCTGAAGCTGTGAGATTTTCTCTTTCGGCATCTTAACAAAGAGGGCGTTTGACTCGACAGGATGAATTAACTCGATCTCTTTGACACCTTCTATCTCTTTTCTAAGAAGCTGTGCCATTTCATTTGCATTCTGTGCAAGCTCTCTCCAAAGATCTTTTCTCAACAAAGCATGGAACTGTGATGAAACAAACCTCATCTTACTTGGGAGTTGCATACCCTGTTTTCTAAAAAACAGCATATCTGCGGCAATTTCAGGCCGCATTACAATTATTGCTTCTCCAAACATCATTCCGTTCTTTGTGCCACCAAAAGAAAGCACATCAACTCCGCAATCGGTCGAGACCTCAGCGAGCCCTTTTCCAAGATGTACCGCAGCATTTGAAATCCTCGCCCCGTCCATATGAAGGTACATATCTCTGCTGTGAGCATAATCAGCAATAGCACGAACTTCATCAGGAGTATAAACCGTTCCAAGCTCAGTTGACTGAGTTATCGATATAACTTTCGGTTGAACATGATGCTGGTCACCTCTCCCGTAAAATAGCGGCTCTATCAACTCAGGAGTAAGCTTCCCATCAGGAGTTGCAACTGTCTTTATCTTACAGCCTGTAAAATTTTCCGGAGCACCACATTCATCTATGTTAAGATGGGCGTCAGAAGAGGTGATAACAGCATTGTATGACTTTGTCATGCTTTTCACAGCTACTGTGTTTGCACCGGTTCCATTAAATACAAAAAACACATCCGCATTTCTACCGAACACATCTCTGATCTTTTCTATTGCTCTCTCCGTCCATCTATCATCCCCATAAGCTACTTCATCTCCGACATTTGCCTGAAGCATTGCAACTGCAATCTTTTCATGAACTCCGCTGTGATTGTCCGACCCGAAACTTCTTTTCATTTTAACCTCTTATAATAGAGAAATTAACCTTTACACAACATTGACAATACTCTTTTTTAACATAAATTCAAATTTGCTTGACATTACCGGTTTAGGGTTTAATAATCCGATTGTTATTGGGGGTTGCCGTGAGAATTATCGAGGGTGCTCACATAATAGAGGGCGTCAGAGACCTTTTTATAAGGCTCAATTACGACCCTCCATCTTTAGAGGGGGTTTCTTTTTTAGAGCCGGGGATGGGCAAAGACGAGTCGGACTTAGCCAACATACTCAATAAAAACATGGATATAGCTTCTAAAGAAAAAAGACCGCTTTGTCAGGATTGCGGTATTGCACAGGTTTTTGTAAAGTTAGGGAAATGTGTTTCATTCAGCGATGCTCCTAAACTTCAAAACTTGATAGAAAAAGGTGTTGAAGAAGCATATGATGAAGGGCTTCTTAGGAAGTCAACCGTAAAGGATCCTTTTGACAGAGTCAATGAGGGAAGGAATCTTCCTGCTTTCATCTATTTTGAAGAATGTGATGGAGATACTTTTGAAATATACGGGATAGTAAAAGGTGGGGGGAGTGAAAATGTCAGTTCACAACAAATGCTTTCCCCGGTAGAAGGTCGGGAAGGAGTTGCTTCTTTTGTTTTTGATACTCTTAAAAACGCTGCAGGGAAAGGGTGCCCTCCATATTTTGCAGGGGTCGGCGTAGGCGGGACATTTGACACTGTCTCAACTCTTGCAAAAAAAGCTTTAATGGAAAAAAGAAACGATGATCCGGAACTCATGGAAATGATAAGTACAAAGATTAAAGATCTTGATTACGGAATTCTTGGTTTCCCAGGCATATCAGCAGTTAAGTCTCTTTATATAAAAAAAGCTCCTACTCACATAGCAATGATGCCGGTAGCAGTTGCATTGAACTGCCATAGTTACAGATGCGGAAAAGTTGAATTTTAATGGG
>SLOD01000161.1 GCA_007132725.1 Candidatus Sumerlaeota bacterium | reverse complement strand
CAGCTTCTTTTGAAATAATTTTTTCAGCATACTCTCTTTCAAAACTTTTTTTGTAGTTAAAGCTGTCAAGGGCTTTTTTCCCGACTACTCCGTTGATAAAAACGGCAATAACAGATACGGTAAAAAAATCAAGGAAATATCCGGTAAAAACAGTAGTGTCAAGCACAATGCCGGAAAGCATTCCCAATGTAACAACTCCTGTAAATATCAGATAGGAAAGAAACTCAACTGTGCGGAGTCTCAAAGCTGCAGCCATACCCATTACCGCGACAAAGTAAGTTGTTGTATTGCCATGCATGAGATGACACAAGGGAGAAGTTATAGCTGCATAGGTAAGGGTGGAGTAGAGAAACAATCTCCAGTATACCTTGATGATATTTGTCGGCCTGTCTTCAGTTTCACTGTTTTTAAGCAGATATCTTCCCAACATGTACAAAACTGAAAAAACCGCCAGATATATAATATGGACGATAGTTATTCCTGAAAATCCCGGTTTTGCAAAAAGAGCTTTGTCATAAAACATCCGGTAAAAATCAAGAATAAGAAGAGGAACATGAAAAACAGCTACAGCAAGAGACACACTTTTTGCAATTTCTGCATTGTGTATGTCGTTTTCTATCAGAAAAAGAGGATGGTTATGTCCGTCAAAAGATGGTGTATTATTTTTCATTTTTTTCACCGTATTTATCATTACTGCAAAGTTCAGGTACAAAAACATATTTTCCAAAGAGAGAATAGTTGTTGACAGAATAAGTATATAGATTTAAAATATAGTAGCCTGCCTGGTACGAAACGGGAAGCGGATAAGTTTTTTCCTTAAGAAGTATCAGGGGAAGATACTTGTGCTGTGAAGGTATTCTATTAGCAGTCAGGTCTACCCCACCTGTGAAAACAGGATAAAAACTTGCTTCTAATGATACGGCCGAGGCGGGTTTTTTTTTCTTAACAGAAATCAAAGGTTTTCCTTATTAAAACGAATCAAACTCAATTTTCAACATCTTATTTTAGCTTTTTTTTTAAGCAAAAGCAATTCTTCTGGTGTCAGTTTTCTAATTTCTCCTTGCTGAAGAGACCCGCATGTGATTCCGGCAAAAGATATTCTTTCAAGAGAGATAACTGTGCATTCTACAGCTTTAACAAGCTCTTTTATTTCTCTTTTTCTACCCTCTGTCATGGTAATTTTCAATGTATGGACATTTTTCTCACTTTTAAGAGTGACAACTTTTTTTGCTTTCATTATAATGTTTTCAACAAGAACTCCTTTTGTCATTTTGGCAGCTTTTGCTGAATTAAAAGAGCCTTTTATTATGGCAGTGTATATCTTTTCAACTTGGTATTTAGGATGAGTAAGTTTATAAAGGAGTTCTCCATCAGACATGAGAAGGATAACTCCTGTAGTATCAATATCAAGTCTTCCTGCCGGGACGGCGTTTGAACCTTCGGGAAGAAAGTCTGTTACAGTTTTTCTTCCTCTGTCGTCAGTTACGGAAGATATCACACCCGATGGTTTGTTAAAGATAAAGTATTCGTGTTCTTCAGGCATTTTCAGGATTTTTTCATTATATACCACTTCATCTGACAGTGGGTCTATTATATCTGTAAGTTCAGCTTTTCTTCCATTTAAAGTTATTTTTCCAAGACTTATAAGCTCTTCAGCTTTTCGTCTTGAGGCAACACCGCATAAAGACAAAAACCTGTTGATCCGGTATTTGGTCTCAGTCATAAAGTCCTTTGCCGACACAACATTTTTTGAATTTTTTTCCGCTTCCACACGGACACTCATCGTTTCTTCCGGGTTTTGGAACACCTCTTTTAACAGGTTCTCTGTCCCGGTTTGTGGTGCTTTTTTGTATTTCCTGCTCTTTTCTTCTTTCACGGGATTCAAACTTTTCAATAGTTTCCTGAGTTACAAGTTGGATAGCAAACAGTCTTTTTATTGATTCAATATAAATATTGTTCATCATTTCGGTGAACATTCTGTAACCTTCTCTTTTGTACTCCAGCTTAGGGTTTTTCTGCCCGTATCCTCGAAGCCCTATTCCTTCTCTCAGGTGGTCCATGTTTAGAAGATGTCTTCTCCAGAAAATATCAAGAACTTCAAGAACCACATGTCTCTCCATTTCACTGGAAAGACTCTCTTCGTATTGTGACATTTTTTTGTCGTAATTCTCGATCATAAGATCGTATATTTTCTGGGCAAACTGGGAAAGGGTATCCATACTGTTTCTTCCGGACGGGACAGACTCTCTGTTAATGATATTTTTGAAAGGCTGAACATATTCCTCAGTAACAGTTTGAGAGATAAAGTCGTTTATCGAATCAAAATCCCATGTTGCAGGAGTTGATTTTTCCGGAATGAAGTTGAAGACAGCAAAATTGACCACCTCTTCGATCATTTGATATATCACTTGCTTATTCTTTTCTCCTCCTGTGAGAATGTCACGCCTCATTGCATAGATAGTTTTCCGCTGTTGGTTCATAACATCGTCATACTCAAGAACATTCTTCCTTATTCCGAAATTGTGGGCTTCAACTTTTTTCTGGGCGTTTTCAATAGATCTTGATATAAGTTTGTGTTCTATTGGTTGATCTTCCTCTATTCCAAGTTTATCCATCACATTTGAAAGCCTTTCGCTCCCGAAAATACGCAAAAGATCATCTTCAAGTGAAAGAAAAAATCTTGAAGAACCCGGGTCACCCTGCCTTCCGCTACGTCCTCTTAACTGATTGTCAATTCTTCTTGATTCGTGTCTTTCCGTACCAATAATATGAAGTCCTCCGGCTTCGATCACCTCTTTTTTTTCTTTTGTGCACAACTCTCTGTATCTTTCTGCTATTTCTCTGTATTCTTCACTTTCAGGATTCACTTCCTCCATAACCCTTTCCGCTTCGGCACTAACAAGTTTTTCAGGGTTTCCCCCAAGAACGATGTCTGTTCCTCTTCCAGCCATATTTGTTGCTATAGTTATAGCCCCTTTTCTTCCTGCCTGAGCAACAACCTCAGCTTCTTTCATGTGAAATTTGGCATTGAGGACATTGTGTTTAATACCCTGTTTCGACAGTAAATAACTTAACCTCTCAGATTTTTCAACAGAAACTGTACCTACCAGTATGGGTTGACCTTTTCCATTTCTTTCCATAATTTCAGATATTATAGCTTTTTCTTTAGCTTTTTCATTTTTATATATCTGGTCTGAGCGGTCACTTCTTATGATTGGTTTGTTTGTAGGAATGACAGCAACTCCCAAATTATATATTTCTGCAAATTCTCTTGCTTCTGTATCGGCGGTACCTGTCATTCCCGCCAATTTGTCATACATTCTGAAAAAGTTCTGATAAGTAATTGTAGCGAGGGTCTGGTTTTCTCTTTCTACTTTTACACCTTCTTTTGCTTCTATAGCCTGATGCAGTCCGTCACTGTATCTCCTTCCCTCCATGAGTCTGCCTGTGAATTCGTCAACGATCATTACCTTTTCTGTTCCGTCAATGTTTTTTACTACATAATCAACATCTCTGTGGAACATAAAGGTAGCTTTAAGTGCCTGAAGTACATGATGAACCAATTCAAGGTTTTCCGGTGCGTAAAGGTTCTGTATCCCGAGGGAAGACTCTACTTTGGCAATACCTTCTGCTGTCAGGATAGCGTTTTTAGATTTTTCATCTTTTTCAAAGTGCTTTTTATCCTGTAAGGTTTTTACTACCTGATGAACCTTGGTATAAAGGTCTGTGCTTTGGTCACTGGGTCCGGATATTATAAGCGGTGTTCTTGCTTCATCAATGAGGATGGAGTCAACTTCGTCAACGATTCCGTATCTGAGGTCCCGTTGTACATAGTGAGATATATCAAACTTCATGTTGTCCCTTAAATAGTCAAACCCAAACTCGTTGTTTGTTCCGTAGGTTATGTCAGATCCGTATGCAACCCTCCTTTCACTGGTTTTCATTCCGTTTACTATTGTTCCGACGGTCAATCCCATAAATCTGTATATTTCTCCCATCCACTCGGCATCTCTTTTTGCAAGGTAGTCATTTACTGTTACCAGATGTGCCCCTTTTCCTTCAAGGGCGTTGAGATACATGGGCAATGTGGCGACCAGAGTTTTTCCTTCACCTGTTTTCATTTCTGCGATCTTTCCTTCATGAAGGACTATTCCTCCGATTATCTGGACATCATAATGTCTCATCCCCAATGTTCTTATGGATGCTTCTCTTACAACAGCAAAAGCTTCAGGAAGAACAGAGTCAAGAGGTTCGCCGTTAGCGATCCGTTGTTTGAAATCTACAGTTTTTACAGCGAGCTCATTGTTGCTTAGAGTTTTTAAAGGGCTTTCCAGCTCATTAACGCGGTTTGCGATAGGTTGAATAGTCTTAAGATAACGATCGTTAGCTGTTCCGAAAATTTTTCTGATCGCATATTTGAACATGTTTTTTCTCCAGGTTTGCTTAGAGATTTAAATTTTGCAAAGATCAGAGATCAAAAAGATCGCTCAATTTTTCTTTGGCATCAATTTCGTCGCTTCCATCTTCCCCTTCACTTTTTTTAAACTCAAATGAAGCACAAAAATTTGACTTGTCTCTTTCTCTGATGAAAGCTCTTGCATTTTCGCGGCACTCATTTGTAAAGGATGGATCATGAAATCGACAGTTAAGGCAGCAATGGAGATCCCCGTAACAATGCGGGCAGACATCCTGTCTTCCGACTTTGCCTCTTATGTCTTCAAGTTCCTCAAGTTCTTTCTTGCAGTTATGACAAACATACATTGACATCAGCTCCTCCATTAAGGAATCAATTCGCAAAATAATATAGTTATAATGTTAAAAAAATCAAGAATGACCCATAACTCTCTGTAAAATATAAAAATAAATTAAATGTTTTTTTTTAACATCTCTATTTTTGCTCTTTTAGACTCTGTTTGTATAATGTATGACAGATTTTTTGCTTAATGAGGTATGAAATGACAAAAGTTGCAATGAAAGTGATTCTTCCGGACGGAAAAAATGTAAAGGAGTCCATTGACTCCGGATCATCTTTTCTGGATCTGTCAAAAAAATATGCCGGTAAATTTGACTCCGCAATAGTTGGAGCTGTTTTTAACAATGAGCTTACGGAATTGAGAAAAGAGGTCGTTGAAGATGGTGTTGTCGAGTTTATTACTTTGAAAGATAAAGACGGATATCTGTTCTATCTTAGAAGTTTATTTTTTGTCCTTATCAAAGCTTCTTCGGAAATTTTTCCGCATGCTGTTTTGCACATCGAATACAGTATAGGCAATGGATATTACTGCTGGTTTGAAGGGCTTGAGTGGATAGAGCAATCAGAAGTGGACCAGATAGTAAAAAAAATGAAGGAATTGATCGCTTCCGATATTCCTTTTATCAGAAAAAGAGTGCCTACATGGGTGGCAAT
>SLOD01000122.1 GCA_007132725.1 Candidatus Sumerlaeota bacterium | reverse complement strand
GAAATTCTTGAAAACAATGAAATAACTGAAAAAACAAAAGGGGAGCAGATAGTAAACGCTCTATATAATGCGAGGTATCCCCAGTGGAGTGCGAAACAGGCTGAATTTACTAAACTCCGCAATCAGTTCAGAACACTTACCGGGGGCGAAATAATATTTCCCGAATTTGCAGAAGGAAACAGCTATAAAATATCATTCACCATCAAAAACAGTTCCGACATAAAAAACATCTTTGAAACCATATCCAAAGGGAAAGAAATAATGAAAAAATCCCTTGAAAAAGTTAAGGAGTAGTTAATACTTCCTTTCAAAAGAGAGCTTAAGGATAGAATTCAGCAGTTCTTTATATGATATGTCCAGATCGAGTTTTTCTATCATGGTTTCTGTTTTTAATGATATTTCTGATATAAGTTTTCTGTGAGATTTAAGAGTTCCACTTTCTATTATTATTTTCCTTAAAGTTTCAATTTCAATTTTTGAGACCGGTTTTTTGGAAAATAGAGCATCCACATCTTTTTTTTCTTTGTCCGATATGTTTTTTATAAGCATTGAAAAAATAAGAGTTTTCTTTCCTTCAGAAATATCACTTCCTACAGATTTCCCGGTTCCCTCTGTCTCTCCGAAAATATTAAGTTCATCATCTCTAAGCTGAAATACGGTTCCTATTTCTTCTCCGATCTTTATCAATTTATTTATTGTATTATCTGACAAACCGGCACATATTGCACTGAGAGTAAGAGGAAGAGAAAATGTATATCTTGCTGTTTTCATCCTGTATGTGTTTAAAATAGAGTCCTCTTTCGGGATCATGTTCGATGCGGCAATATAAATATCATTCATTTGTCCAAAACCTGTAATTACAGCTTCTCTGTTGAGAGTTCTGTTAAGCTTGTTTGCCGTATCAGAATCAAAACCTGAATCAGCAATAAAGTCAAATGCAAGAAAATATGCTATATTGCCAAGACAAATTGCAAAAGACTCTCCGTTTTTTACATGATGCTGACAATTTTTTTTGTAGAGCATATCACGGTAAGCCACATGAATTGCCGGCTCTCCTCTTCTTAAAAGGTCTCCGTCCATAACATCATCGTGCATCAAAAATCCGGCATGAAGAAGTTCAATAGAGGCAGCTATAGAAAGTATTTTTTCAGTTTCTTCTTTTCCTAAAGCTCTGTAACTTGCAGCAACAAGACCCCCTCTGATAAGTTTTCCTCTGGAAATGAACCGGGAAAGCCTCAAAAAAGAATCATCGCTCCATTTATCAAGATTTTTAAATGTTTCACGGTAGTTATCAAATGATTTGTCAATGTGCAGCAGGATCTCTTTTTTTATCTGTTGTAAATACTCTGTCATTTCTTTTTTATATCCTCGTTGTCTTTTTCAATATTTTCCGCTTCCAGAAGCTGTCCTTGAAAAATACTTGAATTCTTTACGAAAAACACTGTTTCAAGTTTTGATGCGAGCTTCTTCAGTTTGTCTGCATATATTTCTTCATCGCCTTTATTGGGGGTATTAAGACCTAAAAATACAGCGTCAGCGTCTGCACTTGCTTCATGTATTATTTCTTCAAATGTTTTTCCATCAGGTTTTACAAATACAAAAGGTGTGGCATCTATCCTTGATTCTTTTGAAAGAGCCTTTAAAGTTTTTTCGGCTCTTGCTTTTTGTGACTCATCTCCCACAATATTCATTATCTTTATTTCAGAATTTTTCCATATCGGGGAAAGGGTCATCAGGTGTGAAAGAAGAAGCATGATGTCCCCGTTCCTTTGCAAACCTCCCCACCATATATGGATGACCTTCCTTTTTGAAATTATATGGTTGAGCTTTAGATCGGGAGGCACTTTTCCAATTATAAAAGATTTTTTAAGCACAGAAATCCTTCTCATTATTGAAAGATATTTCGACAAATATAGATCAACCTCATCAGGCCAGCATATCATAACAGCATTTGATTGGAAACCTGCCATTCCATTGGCCTGTATGGCAGTAATTAAGCCACTTTCAAAATCTTCTACGACATTTACTTCGGGAAACACTATCAGATTCCTCTCTCCATAAAAATCTTCCATAAATTCAATTTTGCTGTCCACATCTATTTCCTCTTCACCGAGAGAGCCGATTATAAGTTCTGTAACAGTAACAATACCTGTATCCTGTCCGAAAAAAGAGGCAAATTTAACGAAATTTTTCTGCTTTTCAGGATCATTTACTATTGCCTGGAGATAAGGTCTCCAGTTTCTCGGGGTCATTTCATGCTTACGGAGTTTTATGAGAGAATTTTTGATCAATGATTCATAGACACCCCTTCTTGCATCTCCGAATTTCGATATGTCGGATTGCCTTTTAAGTATGATATAAAGAACAAATTCAATTAAAATCGCTAAAAATCCGGCATAAGGGTTTATCAGAAACATTACAACTATACATGCAAGTCCACCGATAAGACTTATTACCCATGGTATTTTAAATTTAGGTCTCCATGAAGGTTCTTTGCTCACAGTTTCAAGTGCGGCGGTAATGTTTACAACTCCGTAAACGGTAAGGAAGAACATTGTAACAACAGTGGCAACGGTATTTAAGTTGCCAAGAAAAACAGCAAAGAGGGCAATACCCAGTGAAAATACAAAAGTAGAGTTTTCACCTTTTTTGCTGTTTAAAAACCTTAAAACATTAGGGTTTTTGAACTGGTCGTTCGCCAGAGCATTTAATGTTCTGGGAGCATTAAGCATTGATCCTACGGCACTTGAAAATATTGCACCGAGAAGTCCCGGAATTATTACGATGGCTCCCAACGGTGATACTCTTGTCCAAACCATCACATCGTTTATAAGAAAAGAGTCTTCTGCTCCCATAGTCAGAAAGACCGGAACTAAAAGGTAAACTGCAAATCCGGTAAGAGTTGCTGAAATTGCTCCAAGAGGAATAGCCCTTTGAGGATTTTTAAGGTCTCCGGAAAGTCCCAGTCCAGCCATTATTCCTGTTACTGCCGGAAAAAATATAGCAAAAGCTGTAAAAAAGCTCAAATCTCCTGTGGGTTTTGAAAACCTTAAAGTTGAAAGGTCGCTTGACTGGAAAGCTCCAAGTGCGAGAAAAAATATGGAAATACCTACTGCTATTATGATAGGTATCTGAGATTTTAAAGCGAAAGCTGCTCCTTTGTAAGATAATGCTGCAACTGCGATAATTATAATAAATGCAATAGGCGATACGGGAATAGCCGGGAAAAGGAAATGAAGTACCTCGGCAAGTCCAAAAGAGTAAAGTGTAATAGAGAATGTTTGTGAAAGAAAAAGTGGAACACCTACCGAGCCTCCTATGGCCAAACCGAGACTCCTTGAAATTATGTAATATGCTCCTCCTACACCAACCTTTTTATTGGTAGCGACAGAAGAAAAAGAAAGGGTGGTAATAAGTGTTATAGAATTGGCGATAAATATGATCAAAAGTGTGTTCCCAAGCCCCATTTGACCGGTTATCCATCCGGCACGCATATACATTATAACGCCGAGGATCGTGAGTATCGTTGGGGTAAATACCCCTAAAAATGTTCCGAGTTTTCTTTCGCCCATTTTAAGACTCAAAAATATTCATACTGCGGATATTTTCAATCAGATCGAATATGGTGGAAGTTTCTATAATTTCAGCTTTTTCAGATTTTTTAAGCTTTATTCTTCCTTTTGGTGCAAAAATTTTTTTAAGCCCGAGTCTGGCACCTTCTTTTATCATGATCTCCATTCCGGGAACATCTCTTATTTCTCCTCCCAGTCCCAACTCTCCGACAAAAGCACTGTTCATGGGCAGAGAGATGTTTAAAATGGAGGAAAGAAGGGAAGCGGCCACAGGAAGATCTATCGAAGGAGTTTTCAGTTTCAACCCACCTACAACATTTACAAAAATATCAAAATTAGAAAAGAAAAAATCGGACCGTTTTTCAAGCACTGCAGTTATCATGGCAAGTCTTCCTCCATCAACTCCGCTTACTACTCTTCTTGGCTGAGGAAGGTTCGAACTTGTTGTAAGTGACTGTATTTCTATGAGAAAAGGTCTTGATCCCTCAAGAATGAGAGCAAGAGCAGTTCCGGAAGTTGCTTTTTCGTTCTCAGATAGGAAAAATTGACTCGGATTTGCCACTTCCTGAAGACCATTGGAACTCATTGTAAATATTCCAATTTCATCTGTGGTTCCAAAACGGTTTTTAGAACATCTGAGCACTCTATATCCAAGTGTCGGATCCCCTTCAAAAAGAAGAACGGAATCAACCATGTGTTCAAGCAACATCGGGCCTGCGATAGAACCTGTTTTAGTGACATGACCTATCACAAATACGGTAATACCTTTTCTTTTCGCTGTTTCAAGCATTTTTACAGCACATTCTTTAAT
Organism: Candidatus Sumerlaeota bacterium; assembly: GCA_007132725.1. Classification (GTDB taxonomy): domain Bacteria; phylum UBP6; class UBA1177; order UBA1177; family UBA1177; genus SLGQ01. The sequence goes on along the minus strand of SLOD01000122.1, from coordinate 42,254 downwards.
TTGACTGACAGATCCGGGAATTCCGGGAATGGCAGGCGAATAAACCGTCTGAATAGAATCAATAAAAAGAAAGTTGAACTGTTCCTGTTCAAGACGGTTCCTGAGTTTATCAAGGTTGTTTTCATTGGATAAGTAAAGTTCCCCGCAGTTTTTTCTGCCGGAAAGACGGTCAAACCTTATTTTGATCTGAGAAGCCGATTCTTCTGCCGAAACATAGAGGACAGAACTTTTTTTAGATATTTCAAGTGCAGCCTGAAGCATTAAAGTAGATTTTCCTACGCCTGGATGCCCACTGATAAGATTATAGCTTCCTTTAACGATCCCACCTCCGAGAATTCGGTCAAGTTCTCTGTAACCTGAGTTGATCCTTTCGCAGTCAGAGGAGGAAATTTTGTTTATATGACTGAAAACTGCTTCCGGAGACGAAAGAAAAAGTCTATGGTTGTCTTTAGGAATAACGGTCTCATCTTTTTCCTCAAGAGTGTTCCATTCTCCACACTCGGGACATCTCCCAAGCCATTTGGGGGTAATATAAGAACAGTTAGAGCAGATGAAAGATGTTTTTTTCTTTGCCATATTAACCTTAAGTTTTATTGTGCACTAAGGACAAAAGGTATAGTGACCGTGGTTAATGTTCCTTCAAAAGAGGGGAATGTCCACCTGCTTGTAATCATTTCATTTACACATCTTTCCATTTCTGTCCCTTTGAACCGTGGAGTGTTGTTTACCACTTTTGCAACTTTACCGTTCCCGAGGATATGAAGTGTCACTTCCATTCTTCCGCGCACACCCACATCTGTTTTTAAAGCTCTTTCATAGCAGTGCCTGATAGTTGAGTAGTTACTTTTAATAGCTTCGCTGATCTGTTTTTGTGTAAGTTCAACCTGTCCTGTTTTTGCAAAGGTTGATTCAGTTGCAGTTGGTTTTGCAGTGCTTCCTGCTCCTGCTTTCTTCATGAAAGAGCTCCTGAATGCTTTAAGTTCTTCATCAGAAACTTTATCGAAAAGCGATGCTGATGCAGTTTTGCGGGTAGGAGTTTCCCCTTTTTTGGCTGTTTTTTCTTCTTTGACTGCATCTTCCTTTCTCATCTGAAGTATAACTTCTTCAAGAATTCGATCTTCTTCTTTTTTGCCGACTTTTTGTATCTCAATTCCCTTTATTTCGTCGATTCTTATAATTCCTGATCTGTATTTCAGATCGCTTATATTGATAGTTTCTATATTTTGTTCATCATCATGTTCAAAAAAAGCTCCTTTCTGAGCTAAGTTGGTGACAAGAAAATATATTGCCGGTATGAGAAGTATCAAGATGCCCAAGGCAGCCCATTTTACAACATAGCTCCACTCAACTGAAGTTTTGATCTTTTCTTCACTTACATCTTCAAACATTTTCTTCATTTCTCTTTTTTGAAGGGTTTCTTCGTCTTCACCGAGAGCTTTTTTTATTTTTTCCTCAGCTTCTTTATCATAAAGATCAAAAACCTCTTTAAAATCTCCATGATCTCCAAGATATATCCAATCAGGAAGAGATTTTTCCCAGATAAGAGATCTTTTTACCAGTTTACCGTCAAAAATAAGAGCAGATATCTCCTCTTGAGAGTACTCATGATTATCATCAGGCAGGAAATAAATTTTTTCTTCCATGATAACTCCTGTAACAACACAAATCGATCACAGAAAGGATAGTGATGTAACAATGAATTGTCAAAATAATACAGCTTCTAATTTTGAAGAAAAACTATTTCAGATCTTTAAGATGGAGCATCCTGAGGAAGTTGATGATTTTTCTGACCCGGAAGGAGCCGCATCATCTTCAAATGATACCGATTCACTTTCATCGTCCGCTCCTGTTGAACTGCCATTTTCGCCACTATCTTTGCCGGGACTGTCATCATAATCTCCAACTTCTCCTTCAAACTGCCCGATACATTCTTCACAGCTTTTTGTTTCAAGACACTCAAGAAATTCGTCCATATAAATCTTTGTTTGTTCATATTCTCTGCAACACTCAGCTATTCCTGAGCCAAGTTCATTCCAATCGCCATTTTCAAGTTCATCTATCATTGATTGAGGAATTTTCTCATCTTCACATTTGTCAAAATAAACTGAAAAAACATTTGTGCAGTATCCGAATGATTCTTCAGTACAAATGTCATTGATGTCAGGTGCTTTTGTGCCGCAAATATCTTCAAGAACTTCAATACATACCGGCATTTCAAAATTTTCATAGTCAAATTCGCAAAACCCGTCATCGCAGATGTGGTTTGGCGGACAATCTGAATCCTTTTCACAGGTGTAGTCGTATTCGGGTTCGGGAACTTCATAGTCATAATCGTCACCAGGGTAGGGTTCAGTTTCTTCTTCTCCGGGATGTCCCGGTTCACTTCCACCACCATTAACCCAAGAGTCTTCCCATCTTCCATCCTGACAATAGCAAAACCAGCTTCCATCGGCATAAACAATACAGTCCCCGGCTGGATTGCTGCATTCTTCTGCTCCTTCAGGAACTCCGCAAAACGTTTCAACCATCTCAAGACACTCGTCTTCTGTAGGCATAACAAAGTCTTCACCATCTGTCGGGCTTCCGCCTACTCCACCTACTCCGCCTGCTCCGTCTCCATCCCAAAATCCGCCGGTACATTCACATATAAAACTTCCATCTTCATTAAACTCACAGTAACCGTCTTCAGTTTCACACTTCATACTTCCTGCCAAAAGTGACCCTGCACTAAGGGTCATCACAACCAAAATAAATGATTTTTTCATTATTCCCTCCATCGGAATATCAAAGTTACAAGCCTTTAGTTACATACATAATACAATTTTATTTTTTATTTTCTCCATTTTTTTGTTTTATTCAGAAAGTTATTTTTTGAATGGTGTTTAAATTGACATATTACATCTTTTTTTTATGCTCCTTTTCAGTGTTGATCTGATGGTGAAAGGCGTGATAGCACGGTTGTTAAAGAACAGATTCTCTACAGACATGTTAAAAGATGATCCTGTGAAATCTCTTCTTATACTTTCTCTTCCTGTCATAATTCTCAACATCCTGAGGGCAGGGTACAACATAGTTGATATGTTCTGGCTTGGAAAGCTTGGGAAAGAATATCTTGCAGGAGTTAGTGCTTCTATTTTTCTTGTCTGGGCGATGCATGGTCTTTCAGCACTGGTAACGGTGGGGATAGTTGCAGGTATTTCAAGAAATATAGGTGAGGGAAAAATTGAAACAGCAAGAAGCAACACTTGGAGATCCCTTAAACTTGCACTTGCTCTCGGTATAATCCTCACATTTTTTCTTTATCCGTTGATAGATCCGCTTATCGGAATGATAGGGCTTGAGCCTGTTGCCCATAAAGCAGGGATCGAGTATCTTAGGATAATGATGTCCTCCGTAGTTGTGGGATTTCTCCTTTTTTCTCTTCATTCAGTTATGATAGCATGGGGGGACACAAAAACTCCTGTAAAAGTCTATGCTGTCACTTTTACTTTTAATATCATTGCAAGTCCGATACTTATGTTTGGAGCGGGACCTTTTCCCCGTCTTGAAACAAAAGGGGCGGCAATAGCAACTGTGGTGAGCTATATTATTGGAAGCTGTATCTTTTTTTCGGTTATCCTCAAAAACAAATGGATCGTTTTTAAAGAAGTTGGAGAGGAAATACCCTTTAAAAGATATATTTCTGTCGGATACCCTGTTGCATTATCGGGGATGTTTTTTTCAATAATATATTATTTCATTGCGAAAATTACGGCAGCTTTCGGATCCGATGCTGTCGGAGCGATGGGAGTAGGTCACAAGGTTGAAGCTCTTGCATATTTCTTTTCTCAAGGTGTTGCAGCAGGGCTTTCAACATTTGTTGGAAGAAATCTTGGAGCAGGTTTTGAAGACCGGGCAAAAACAGGGGCTGTTGCTGCAATTAAATATACGGCGATCGTAAGTGGAATTTATTCTTTTATCGCATTTGTTTTTGCCCCTTTTATAGTATCCATTTTTAACAGTGATCCGGGACTTGTAACCCAGGGAACAAGCTACCTTAGAATAATAATGCCAATAGAAATGCTTCAGAGTGTTCTGATAGTTATTGAGGTTGGGGCATTTGCCGGATCGGGATATACGAAACCATCATTTGCAGTATCTCTGCCTATCACATTTTTAAGAATACCCCTTGCATGGTTCCTTGCCATATACCTCGGACTTGAATCAACCGGAGTATGGATGACCATTGCCACCACAATGGCGATAAACAGCCTTATATTCATTGCACTTTTTAAAAATCAAAAGTGGTTGAAAGCAAGAGTATAGCTCTCCTGTAGTTTTTGAGGAATTTTCACTGTTCTGTAAGTTCAATTTGTTGAGCACTTTTTACAAAAAGTATTGTGGGGAGTTCTTCATACTTAGATATTTGTTTATCGAAAAAATATTCCGAAAGAGAAAAGATTTTCTTTGAGTCTGTTTTTTCAAATTGTCCTGGAAGCCCCATCATTATAAGGTCTGCATTTCCGGAGTATTTTTTGAGTGTTTCATGGAAATCCCCTTTTTCATTTTCGAGGATCACCACTTCTCCGTCAATTCTACCGTTTTTAAGGAGAGTTTCCATTTCATGCCTATTTTCTTCAAGTCTTTCAGAGCCTTCAACCATACGGATCACGCGGACATTAATTTCAGAGTTCTGTTCTTTTGAATACTCTTTTATGATATAGGCAAGAAGTACCATTAGATTTCCGTTCATTTCTCCACGCCACCATATATCAATAGTGTTTATTTTGCGAAGCTTAGAGGTGTTTTTAAGGAGAAGAATGTTTTTGCTTCTTTTTATCAGCTTTGTGATCATTCTTACAGAATCAAGCTTTTTCATATAGTTCATAAGAACTGTGTTTGTTTTTAGAACTGTAGAATGAGATGTAGTGAGCAAAGCAGACACTGTTTCGTTAATATCATTATATTCAATGAATTCAGTGGGTATTCCGTAAGTTTCAAAATTTTCAGGTTTTCCAAGAACATTAAGGTGAACAAGCCCTTTGTGCCCTTCAATAAAAGATGCTATATATGCAACCTTTTCCGGTGTTGAATTTTCTCCGGGACCAGCTATCGCTGTAAGCACAGGTCTCCAGTTTTTGCTTCCCTGGACAACATTTTGAAGCATTTTCATCCATTTTACGGAAAGGGAAAATATTATGCCCCACCATACACCTTCGATCTTGTTTTGAGCTTTATACTTGAGTAATCCTTTAAAGACAAAGTACTGAACAAGTATCAAAGAAACTCCAATTACAGGATTGAAAAGAATTATGGCGGCAATACAGACTGCAAACCCGTAGAAAGAAACGAGCCAGTGGTTTTTAGATGTGGGACGAAATCCCGGATTTTGACTTATCCTTTCAAGAAAAGCACTTCCGTTGACCCAGCCGTAAACAAGGAGAAAGAGTATCCCGACGATCATTGAAGCAGTATTTATATTTCCTGCCCAGATAATGGAAAGACCGATAACTCCCGAAAGTAAAACAGCGAACCTCGGTTCAGTTCCCCCTTTTATAAAATCTTTGCCGAAAAAATTAAGTTTTTTAGGAAGAACATCATTTAAAGAAAGTGATTGCAAAGTTCTCGGTGCTATCATGAAAACAGATAAGGCAGATGATCCAGTCGCAAAAAGAATCCCCAAAATCAACATGATCCCGAGAACACCGGAAGGAAACGCATCTTTGTAGTTGATAATATCTGTAAGAAGAACAGCAATGGCAGTATTCCCGTCGTATCTTTCTATGAGAACTGATCTATCCATAGCAGAAAATATTACAGCAGCAAGAATATAAACAGTGAAAGTTATTCCAATTGCCCAGAATGTTCCTCGAACTAGACTTTTTTTCGGATCTTTCAAATCCCCGCTCATTCCAATACCTGCATCAATTCCTGTAACAGCAGGAAAGTACTGTGCAAAAGTGAAAAAGAATAAGGAGAGTGTCAGAGCCCTTTCGCCTGTGAAATTAAGTCCGCTTGAATAAAGAGATTCCCCTTCATAAGTTATGTTAAAAAATGGAGAAATAATAATTGCAAGAATGCTTGCTCCAAGAACAAATAAAATAAAAGTCTGAATCTTCAGTGTAAAATCGGCTCCGAACATTACAATAGTAAAAAATACAAGAAAAAACGAAGTTGCAATGATCTGTTTCTGCATAAGTATTGATGCAGGGTCAGTTTCCACAAAAAGGGGAATGAATCGGAGCAAAGGAGCAACAATAGCTCTAAGTGGCTCTGCAAAACCGATACAGTAAAAACCTATGCTTGCCGCCTGAGCAAAATAGAGTTGTATCCCGATACTTCCCCCCAGAGCTTTTCCAAGACTCCTTCTTGAAAGGGCATACATCCCACCCGGACCGATATCGTTCAGGTTGGTAGCACAATCGGCCATTGAAAACGAAGTTGCCAAAGTGACAGTGTGGGCAAGAACAATGATTCCAAGCATAGCCCATAGGCCTACGTCAGCAATGAGGACAGGCATTATAAGAAAAAGCACAGTTCCAAGTATTGCTTCAGTCGAGGGAACAAAAACACCTTTGAATGTTCCGAATTTTGTTTTCATAGTGTTACCTGTATAACTACGGTTAGCGGTTTTCAATAGCAGCTATTTTCCAGAAAGAATATCTTTTCCCGGGTAGTATCCTGTTTCGTCCAGTATTTCTTCAATTCTTAAAAGCTGGTTATATTTTGCTGTTCTTTCGCTTCTGCAGAGACTTCCCGTTTTTATTTGGCCGGCATTTACTGCAACAGCGAGATCAGCTATGAATGTGTCTTCACTTTCACCTGAACGGTGACTTATTACGGTGGTGTATCCGTTTCTGTGTGCAACTTCTATTGTATCAAGGGTTTCTGTAAGGGTGCCTATCTGGTTCAGTTTGATCAGGATCGAATTAGCTATCCCTTTTTCTATACCCCTTCCAAATCTTTCAATGTTGGTAACGAAAATGTCATCGCCAACTATCTGAATTTTTTCACCAAGACGGTCAGTCATAATTTTCCAGCCATCCCAGTCATCTTCAGCCATACCATCCTCAATGGAAAAAACAGGATATTTATTGACAAGATTTTCATAATAATCGACCATTTCTTTGCTTGTCATGGATTGTCCGGTTGATTTTTTGAAAACATACTTCCCGTCCTCAAAAAATTCAGAAGCGGCAGGATCAAGAGCAATAACAACATCGTCACCTGGTTTAAACCCGGCTTTTTCGATTGCTTCCATAATCACTTCGAGAGCTTCTTCATTTGATTTTAAGTTTGGTGCGAATCCTCCTTCGTCGCCTACGCCGGTTGAAAGTCCGCGTTCTTTAAGAATTTTTTTAAGTGCATGAAAAATCTCAGCATTTATTCTGATTCCTTCACGAAAGGATTGAGCACCAACGGGCATGACCATGAATTCCTGAAGATCAACGGTATTATCTGCGTGAGACCCACCGTTTATAATGTTACTCATAGGGACAGGAAGTGTATCGCATCTTAATCCGCCAATATATCTGAAAAGGGGAAGTCCCAATGATGCTGCAGCAGCTCTTGATATTGCCATTGATACACCGAGCATTGCATTTGCTCCAAGTTTTGACTTGTTGTCTGTTCCATCAAGCGAGATCATGGTTTCATCTATGAGGCGTTGCTCAAGAGCATTCATGCCCACTATTTCGGCAGCGATTTTTTCAATATTTTCAACGGCAGTCATAACCCCTTTCCCAAGGTATCTTTCTTTATCTCCATCTCTGAGTTCAAGTGCTTCGTGAACACCTGTGCTGGCTCCGCTTGGAACTATTGCAGATCCGATTAAGCCGTTTGCAAGCTCAACTTCCACTTCTATTGTAGGATTTCCTCTTGAATCAAGAATTTCTCTCCCTTTAATTCTGATAATTTCTACCATTAGTCTCTCCATAAAAGATTGGTTAATAATGAACCGTGAAATAATAGTTCTTTTGCAAAAAATTTTCAAATTATTTTATGGTTACTGCTCTAAGAAGAACATCCTCAGTTTTTTTAAATATTTCATCTATATCTTTGTCAGTGACAATAAGAGGAAGAAAAAAATAAACAGTATCACCAAGCGGTCTTAGAATAAGACCATTTTTAAGAGAAATTTCATATATTTTTTTTCCTATTCTTTCTTTTTGTTCAAAAAGAGTTTTCTCCTTTCGGCTTTTTACAACATCTATAGCCCCTATAAACCCGATGTATCGTATGTCATTAATAAAATCGTACTTTGACAGTTTTTTAAGTTTACTGTGAAAACACTCTAGGGCAGTTTTGTTTGAGTAAGGGAGATTTTCTTTTTTGAGTATTTTCAAATTTTCGATTCCTGCTGCACATGCAAGAGGGTTGCCTGTGTAAGAATGACCATGGAAAAAAGTTTTATGTGAAAAGTAGTCATCGTAAAAAGCGTTGTATATGTTATCGGTTGAAACTGTAACTGCAAGCGGCATGAAACCTGCAGTGATCCCTTTTGAAAGACATATTATGTCAGGAACAGTTCCAGCCTGCTGATAGGCGAACATTGAACCTGTTCTTCCGAAACCGGTGGCAACTTCATCATAAATTACAAGCACATCATTTTCTTTAGCTGTTTTTTCAAGAAGTTGCAAATATTCCTTTTTGTAAAGGAGCATTCCTCCAGCTCCCTGAAGAAGCGGTTCAACTATTACGGCCGCAGTTATACCGCTGTTATCTTTGATAGCTTTTTCCATCTCTTTGAAACATTCAATATTGCAACCGCAACCGGAAGTGTCAAAGGTAAATTCCGATTTTCTGAGATGACAGGTTGAGCAGTCGGGACTTTTTACTTTTATCGATTCAAACATAAGAGGTTTGTAGAGTTTATGATACATCGATACGCCGCCCACACTGACTGCACCGATAGTATCCCCGTGATAAGCGTTGTCGAGCATGATGAATCGGGTTTTTTCTTTTTTTCCAAGATTTTGCCAGTATTGAAAAGACATTTTAAGAGCGACCTCAACGGCTGTGGAGCCATTGTCGGAAAAGAAATACTTAGAAAGCGAAGGATGGAGGAATCCTTTTAAAAGATCAATAAATTCAGCGGCAAAAGGATGGGTGAATCCGGCAAAGATCACATGTTCGAGGGTATCGAGTTGTTTTTTTACGGCATTTCCTATATCCCGGTTACAGTGCCCCAAGGTATTTGTCCACCATGATGATACCGTATCGTAATATTCATTACCGTCTGCATCAAAAAGTTTAATTCCTTCTCCCCGGACAATTACTTTATGGTCTGTATTTTCAAAATCTTTCATCTGGGTAAAAGGATGCCATATATGTACTCTGTCAATCTCAATAGTCTTTTTTTTGCTGTACATTATATTCCCTCCTGAAAATGAAGCTATTACCGAATATTATTTTTATAGGAGATTTGTCAAGAATTATTCTGAATTTTGATGGAACGCAAGGTTGAAAATTGTTTAAATTTTCTACCGCCACGATTTAAACTTGTTTATCAGCATACTTGTTGATGGGTCATGGGATTTGGCGGGAGAATTGTCCTTCAGTTCAGGCAATATTTTTCCTGCAAGTTGTTTGCCCAGTTCAACTCCCCACTGGTCAAAGCTGTAAATATTCCAGATTATTCCCTGTACAAAGATCTTGTGTTCATACATGGCAATAAGTGAGCCGAGTGTTCGGGGTGTGAGTTTTTTAAACAGTATTGAGTTTGTGGGTCTATTTCCTTCGAAAACTTTAAAGGGGAGAAGTTTTTTTATTTTATCTTGGGATATCCCTGAATTTTCAAGTTCTTTTTTTACTTCTGCTTCAGTTTTTCCATTCATGAGAGCTTCGGTTTGGGCAAAGAAATTGGCAAGAAGTTTTTCATGGTGATCGCTAATTGGATTATGAGACATTGCAGGAGCGAGAAAATCACACGGTATAAGTTTTGTTCCCTGATGTATCAGCTGGTAAAAGGCGTGTTGTCCATTTGTTCCCGGTTCTCCCCAAATTATCGGTCCAGTCTGATACGACACTTTTTTACCTAGACGGTCAACAAATTTTCCATTGGATTCCATATCTCCCTGTTGAAGATATGCGGCAAATCGGTGCATATATTGGTCATAAGGAAGTACGGCATGAGAGTCCGCATCAAAGAAGTTGTTGTACCATACCCCTAAAAGAGCGAGAATAACAGGAATATTCTTTTCAAAAGGAGAGTTCCTAAAATGCAGGTCCATATCATAAGCTCCAATGAGGAGCTCTTCAAAATTTTCATATCCGGTCACACAGGCTATACTTAGTCCGATAGCGCTCCAAAGAGAGTATCTTCCTCCAACCCAGTCCCAGAATTCAAACATATTGAAAGGATCGATACCAAAATCTTTCACTGCTTTCAAATTTGTTGAAAGTGCTGCAAAATGTTTAGATATGTCCTCTTCATTTCCACCGTTTTCAAGGAACCACTGTTTTGCACTTTGGGCATTTGTCATAGTTTCCTGAGTAGTGAATGTTTTTGAAGCAATAAGAAAAAGTGTGGTTTCGGGTTTCAGATCTTTAAGTGTTTGTGCGATATGTGTGCCGTCAACATTGCTCACAAAATGGGCATTTATCCCTTTTTTCCAGTAAGGTTTTAAAGCTTCTGTCACCATTACAGGGCCGAGATCACTTCCCCCGATACCGATATTTACAATGTCTGTTACAGGAGTCCCTTTGAAACCGTCCCATTTGCTGTTGGACACTTTGTCAGCGAAAGATTTCATTTTGTTGAGGACTTTTTTTATATCACACATAACATCGTGACTGTCTGTAAAAACAGGTTTGCCTGAAAAATTCCTTAGGGCAGTATGCAAAACTGCACGATTCTCTGTTTCATTTATCTTTTCTCCGCTGAACATAGCTTCTACCCATTCTTTTAAATGGCACTCATTGGCAAGTTCAATAAGAGTTTTAAATATCTCATCATCAATGAGATTCTTTGAGTAATCCAGGAAAATGTCATTGAATTCAATAGAGTATTTGGCTGCTCTTTTTTTGTCCGCTGTAAACAGCTTTTTTAAGTTAAGTTCTTTTTCGTTCTTTAATTTTTTAAGTTTTTTCCAGGAACTGCATTTTACAGGATTTACTTTTTTCAACATTTTTTCCTCTTGAGAAACACTATTCAAGTAAATTTAACCGTTTTGATTGTTATTGCAAATTTTAACAGCAAAAATTAATGAGTATAAGAAAAAAAACTTGATGTGTTTTTTTAGTTTTTTATTATTAGGGCAAGAAAATGGTAAAAACTTGTTATTGAGGGTGAGCTTAGTTCCTAGTTAATGAAAAAGAAAGGAGGAGTGTATTATGAAAAGGTTATCTGTTTTAGTTTTTTTTATGTTTTTGTTTTCATTTACTTCGTGTGATTCATCTAAAAATGGCGATCCATTAAATGGTGACAAAACCCCTGAAAGGGAAATTGTCGGTTCGACAAGTAAAGTGATATCGGCTTCAGAAGGTGGAGAGATTGAAACCGATGACGGAGAGGGAAAAATAGAGATACCGGCAGGGGCTCTTGAGGAAGATACGGAGATTACGATAACTGTCTATAATAAAAAAGGGTTCCCGAGAGAAAACGATCTCTTGACAAAAGTTTTCGAGTTCGGTCCCAAAGGGCTTCAATTTAAAAAAGATGTAAAAATAACACTGAAACTGGATACAGATTACCAGCTGGTTCCTGATGGAAAGAGGGTTGTTGCCGCTCTTTTAAAAGGGACATCGTGGATATGGGAGATGTCGGGAGATCCCATAATGAGCGGAGATCCCATAATGAGCGGTGATCCGATAATGAGAGGCGGTATGATAAGTATGACAACGGGGCACTTTTCAAGCGTTGCATTCCTGCTTGTTCCGTTAGAGGGTGAAGTTGACCCTGATGATCCTGATGACCCTGATGACCCCGTTGATCCTGATGATCCTGTTGATCCTGATGATCCCGTTGATCCTGATGATCCTGATGATCCTGATCCAGCTGTTGAAAGGTGGATATCTGTCTCTGCAGGCAGGGGACATGTCTGTGCTGTAAAAAGCGGTAGACTTTACTGCTGGGGAGACAGCAGAGATGGAAAGTACTGGGAAAAAGACTCCGCTGAAGAATATACACTGAGACCTTTAAGAATAGGTGAGAGAGAAGACTGGGAATATGTTTCTACCGGGCTTAGGCACACATGTGGAATAGCTTCAGGTGAGCTTTATTGCTGGGGTATTAATGATTTCGGACAGCTTGGTGATGGAACCAGCGGTTTAGAAAATTGTTCTGGTACACCATATGATTGTGAAGATAAAAATGTCCCGACAAGGATAGGTGACAGAGCTGACTGGGAATCTGTGTCGGCAGGCGGCAGACATACATGTGGTATTGCAGGTGGTAAACCGTTCTGCTGGGGAAGAAATGATCACTCTCAATTGGGTACAGGTACTGATATCAACAGTAGTGTTCCTGTTTCTGTAGGAACAGACGACTGGAGTGTGATAAGTGCCGGCTGGGCAGATCAGGTTCACCATGGTCATTCATGCGGAATAAGTGGAGGAGAGCTTTTCTGCTGGGGTAAAAATTTATCGGGCGAACTTGGTACAGGTGATTTGGAAGACAAAAAGTCTCCTTCAAATGTGGGAACTGACATTGGAGTTTGGGTTGCAGTGCAGGGTGGAGAAAGATATACATGTGGAATTGCTGATGGAAGTCTTTACTGCTGGGGGTACAACAAAGATGCAGTAATAGGTAATGGAACGATGGAAAATGTAAATGCTCCCGAGAGGATAGGTGCTGACTATGATAAATGGAGGGTAGTTGCTACGGGTGGAACACACACTTGTGCTATAAATGAAGGGAATGAGCTTTACTGCTGGGGAAGGAATAATTACGGACAGATAGGGAACGGTTTTTCTAACTGGGAAGAATACAAAAAAACTCCAACAAGGGTTGGAGAAAAAAGTGACTGGGATTATGTGACAGTAGGATGGGGACATTCATGTGCCATTAATACCGCAGGAGAACTATATTGCTGGGGTCAAAACGAATGTGGACAGATAGGAGTAGGTAACCAGCACGATGTAGTCAGACCTGAAAAAATATATGTCAACTGATAAATATTTCATCCATTTCCACTAAATTCTTAAAAAACAGACGAATAATTTTGCCAAATAGTTCAATATTGTTACTATTGCCTGAAAAATGTTTTTTATTTAATGTTCAGACGGAGAAAAAAATGAAAGACCAAAGAGTAAAAAAACTTGCAGAACTTCTTGTAAACTATTCAACAAAAATTCAAAAAGATGAGAAAGTTATGATAAGTGCGGTTGATCCTTCGGCTTATCCTCTGGTTGAAGAAATCATTGAACTTGTGGGTAAAAAGGGAGCACATCCTTTTATAAATCTAAATGCACAGGTAATTCAGCGTAAACACTACATGCATGCAACAGACACAGTGCTTGACATAATGAGGGAGTCTGAGCTTGAGTTTGCAAAAAAGATGGATGCTTATATCGGTATAAGAGCACTTGAAAACAAGTTCGAAACGAACGATGTCCCTCAAAAACAGATGATGAAAATAATGCAGAATTACCGTATGGCGGTCAGTAATGAAATAATGAGTAAAAAATGGGTGGCTTTAATGTTCCCGTCTCCCGGATTTGCTCAGGCATCTAACATGTCAATTGAAGCTTTCGAAGAATTCTTTTTCAATGTTACAACACTTGACTATGCAAAAATGGATAAAGCGATGGATCCATTTAAGGAACTGCTTGAAAGAACTGATAAAGTTCATATCAAAGGTCCGGGAAGAACAGACATTACTCTTTCGATCAAGGGAATGTCTGCAATTAAATGTGCGGGGGAATACAATATCCCTGATGGTGAAATATTTACGGCACCTGTAATTGACTCCATTAATGGAGTTATTGAATATAATACTCCGACAATTTATCTCGGGACCCAGTTCAATAAGGTTGTTCTCACTTTTGAAAATGGAAAGATAGTTAAATATGAAGGGAATAATATGGATAAACTTGATGAAATATTCAATGTAGATGAAGGTGCTAAGTTTGTAGGAGAATTTGCTTTCGGAGTTAATCCTTACATTGTTGAGCCGACTGTAAACATCCTTTTCGATGAAAAAATATCAGGTTCTATTCACCTTACTCCCGGAAGAGCTTACGGAGAATGTGACAATGGCAACAAGTCGTCCATCCACTGGGATCTTGTAATGATACAAACTCCCGAATATGGTGGCGGAGAAATATATTTTGACGGTGTTCTTGTTAGAAAAGACGGCCTTTTCGTGCTTCCCGAACTTCAAGGATTGAACCCCGAAAATCTTAAATAGTCTAGGAGTTTGATATGAAACTTTCAGGAAAAATAGCTTGCATAACCGGAGCAAGTGCAGGGATAGGCAAAGCATGTGCCGAGTCCTTTGCAACGGCAGGATGTAATCTGATTCTTCTTGCAAGAAGACTGGATAGAGTAGAGGAACTTGGGGAAATACTTAAAAGCAAGTACGGAATCAAATATTTTGTGGGACAGCTTGATGTTAGCAACAGAGAAGATGTCGAACGGTTCTTTAAAAATCTTCCCAAAGATTTTAATGAAATAGATATTCTTGTGAACAATGCTGGACTGGGAAAGGGTTTGGGGCCTCTTTATGAAAATAAAATTGATGACTGGGAAGTGATGATAGACACAAATGTCAAAGGGCTTTTATATGTTTCAAGAGCAGTCATTCCCGGAATGGTTGAAAGGGACAGAGGACACATAATCAATATCGGCTCAATTGCAGGAAGGGGAACATATCCCGGAGGCAGCGTCTATACCGCAACAAAACACGCAGTCAATGCTATAACAAACTCTCTGAGGAAAGATCTTACAAATACCGAGATAAGGGTTTCAACGGTTGATCCTGGACTCACAGAAACAGAGTTCAGCATAGTAAGGTTTGACGGAGACAAAGAGCGGGCAAAAAAAATGTATGAAGGTTTCCAACCTCTTTTTGCCGAAGATGTAGCTGAAACAATACTTTTTGTTGCAGCAAGACCCCCGCATGTCACAATATCCGACATCGTCATATATCCCACAGCTCAATCCGATTTCCATCTGGTGAACAGGAAAAAATAAGAATGAATACAGAAAATTTTCTTTTTGCTTTCGGGCTCACCCTGTTTGCAGGTCTTTCGACTGGAATAGGTGGACTTTTCGCTTTTTTTTCAAAAAGGATTAACACCCGTTTTCTTTCAGCTGCTCTCGGTTTTTCTGCAGGTGTTATGATATATGTTTCTTTTGTGGAGATCCTTCCCGAAGCATTTGAATCGCTTGAGAAAGTGTTTGGCGGAACAAAAGGGGAGATCATTACAGTTGTCTCATTCTTTGCCGGAATAGCAATAATCGCCCTCATTGATAAATTTGTCCCCAATTTTGAAAATCCCCATGAACTTAGAGATGTAAAAGAAATGGACAAAGATATTGATGAGGCAAGTAAGAAAAAGCTTATGAGAATGGGACTTTTTTCTGCACTTGCAATAGCAATACACAACTTTCCTGAAGGACTTGCAACATTTGTAGGTGCCCTTGAAGATCCCGCTTTAGGCGTGAGCATAGCAATAGCCATTGCAATACACAACATTCCTGAAGGGATAGCGGTTTCCGTTCCGGTTTATTATGCGACAGGAAGCAGAAAAAAGGCTTTGTGGCTTTCAATTTTATCGGGACTTGCAGAACCGCTTGGTGCAATTATCGGATTTTTCTTCCTTATGTGGTTTTTTGATGATTCAGTTTTTGGAATAACTTTTGCTCTTGTTGCCGGAATAATGGTCTATATTTCACTTGATGAATTGCTTCCCACTGCTGAAAAATATGGGGAACATCACATTGCTATCTATGGACTGATAGCAGGAATGGTACTAATGGCGGGAAGTTTGCTTATGCTTTAGATCAAGAGTTGTTTTTGGATCTTCAACCCTATCTGAAAAAGTGAACCCTTTGCTTATAGCACTGAATTCAGCCGGACAGGAAGGTATGCAGTCACCACATTTTATGCAGTCTATAGAATTTATTTCTTTTGGAAGATCAAGGCCCATCGGACATGACTTCTGACAAGCTTTACAGGTTGTGCATTTGTTTTTATTAAGTTTTATCTGATAAAGAGATATTTTATTAAAAAAACCCAGCATAAGTCCAAGAGGACACAGGTATCTGCAAAAAGCCCTTTTTTCTCTCATAACATAAAGAACGATAAGAGTTGATAGAATTATTTTCCAGTAAAATGTTACCCCGATAGAAGCACGCAACCCTTTATTAACGCCGATCAAAGGAAGTCCGGCAAAAATTGTCCCTGTGGGACATATCCACGCACAAAAACTTTGAGCTACGCCGAGAGCAGGGACAAGTATTACAAAAACTATCAGTATTCCCCATTTTATATAACGGAATCCTTTAGGTAAAACTGCTTTATTATTTTTCCATGGAGAAATGGAGTGTAATATTTCCTGAAAAAAACCGAAAGGACATACAAATCCGCAAGTTGCCGACCCAAAAAATGCTGCAACAGCGGCTATGGATCCGATGGCATAGTAGGGGATCATTCTGGCATACTTTACTACATACTGTAAAACTCCCAGAGGACACCCGAAAGCCATTGACGGGCAGCTGTAACAGTGAAGTCCCGGAGCGCAGAAAGATTTAGTTGTGCCGGTATGAGGTCTTCCGGTCAGGAAGTTGCCTATAAAAGGATTTTGAAGGATCAGAAATAAAAGTTGTATAAGTTTTCTGTTCATTTTTTCTCTTTACTGTTACTGCTTTCAGAGCGAAATATATTTAAAATATAAGTGATGATATTTTCGTCGGAAAGTCCTATACAGCTCATGCATACTGTTTTCCCGGCACTGTTCACAAGGTCGATCTCTTTTGTTCCGTAATTGTCTATTTCATGGGTCCATGATTTGACAACAAAAGAAACAGAAACTGCAAAAATTATTGTGATAATTAAAACTTTTTTCATTCTTCTCCTTTTTGAAATTTGTCTTTTCCAAAAAGAGCTGCCCCATATCCACCCATTATCTGGGAGTTTGAGTCTCTAACTATATCCGATCTAAAAAGATTTTTCAAATGATAAACCACAGGGTTTAAAACAGAAACCCCTCCCGACATGAAAATAGGGGGGGAAGGATGAAGTTTTTTTGCCATATTAAAAGTGTTCCACGCCGCCATTTTTGCAAGGGATGAAGCAACGATGGATTCGTCAATACCTTTTGACAAAAGAGAAATGACTTCAGATTCTGCAAAAACAGTACAGGTTGAATTAATAGGGACTGTCTCTATCTTTTCTACATTAAGTTGTGCAAAATCTTTGAATGAAAAGCCGATCCTCTCACACATTACCTCGACAAATCGTCCTGTTCCTGCGGCACATCGGTCATTCATAGCGAAGTCTTTTATTGATCCGTCGGGTCTTATTGTGATAACTTTGCTGTCCTGTCCTCCGATATCTATTACAGTAAGAGTTGCAGGATAACTTTTTTTTACACCAAGAAAGTGACATGTTATTTCTGTGGCACTATAGTTAACTTCCGGCATGACCGACTCTCTGCCGTAGCCTGTGACAGTAAAAGAAACAATGTTTTTTCTGATATCGTGAGGAATAGAAGAGAACAGTTTTTTATAAGTTGAGATTGCAAGAGAAACAGAGGGGATAACGGTTGAAAAAAGGATTTCATCATCGTTATTAATAACTACTGCTTTTCCTGTTCTGCTTCCTATGTCAAAGCCGCAATAAAACATTTTCTACTTTTTATTTCAGTTCTTTTTTAGCTTTCTGCCACAGATCTTCAAGGTGTTCCAGCGATCTTTCACCTTTAATGAAGTCCGGATCAAGTTCTTCCATCTTGTCGAATCTCTCTTTGAATCTGGCGGCACACTTTTTTAAAGCTTTTTCAGAGTCCACCCCAAGTTTCCTTCCCATGTTCACAACAGCAAAAAGAAGATCTCCAAGCTCATGTTCGATATCTCCGGTATCCCCGGATCTTGCTGCTTCAAGCAATTCAAGACGCTCTTCTTCTATTTTTGCAACGACATCTTCCCACTTGTTCCAGTCAAAACCTACACTTGCTGCACGGGATGCATATCTTTGGGAAAGGTTTATTGCCGGCATTGCCGAAGGTATTCCATCGAGAAGATTTTTTCTCGACTCCTCCTCTTTTTTTATCAAATTCCAGTTGGTAATAACCTGCTCACTGTCTTTAACTTTGACATCTCCAAAAACATGTGGATGGCGACTTTCCAGTTTATTTGAAATTGACTTTGCAACATCCTCAAAATCAAAAAGTCCTGATTCTTTTGCCATTTGTGAAATAAATACAACTTGAAGAAGAAGATCTCCCAGTTCTTTTTTTAATTCATCGACACTTTGTTTGTCTTTAGGGTCAAAGTTGTCAATAGCTTCAGCAGTTTCAAAAGCTTCTTCAATAACATAAGGCCGCAATGATCTAACACTCTGTTTTCTGTCCCATGGGCATCCTTCAGGGGACCTCAGTGTTTCCATGATACGGATAAGTTTTTCTATGGAACTTACTTTGGCCATTCAGCACCTGTTGTCCGGTGCATTTGTTTTTTGAAGAAAATCTTCAGGAGAATATTGATATTTAAGATTGAAACATGCAAAGCAGAAGTTGCCAGGATGTTGTAAGATTATGTTAAAATCTTCAACACTCATATATTTCAGACTGTCTGCTTCAATAAAGTCACAAATTTCATCCACATCTTTTTTGGAAGCAATTAGTTCTTTCCGTGTAGGAGTATCAATGCCATAGTAACAGCTGCCAACAACTTTTGGGGATCCGATCCTGACATGTATTTCTTTTGCTCCTGCACCGCGTACCATTCTTACTATTTTTCTCAGCGTGGTACCTCTTACAATAGAGTCATCAACAAGAACAACTTTTTTGTTATTGAAAAATTCAGGAAGAGGGTTGAATTTATGTCTGACCCCTTCGTCTCTCTGTTTCTGTTCCGGTTTAGTAAATGTTCTGCCTACATAGTGGTTCCTCAAAAGACCCATATCAAAATTGGCCGGAGAAGCTTGGGCATAGCCAAGAGCAACAAAATTCGAAGAATCGGGAACAGCCATTACAACAGTATCTTTATCAACTCCGAGATCTTTGTCATAATCAAAAAGTTTTGCCCCTATCTTTTTCCTTACATCGTAAACAAGCTCATCAAAAGTTATTCCGTCGGGTCTTGAGAAGTAGATCAGCTCAAAAACACAGTGCTGTTTGTTTTTCCCGGCAGTTGCTACAACTTTAAGAGGCTTTCCTCTTTCCAGACGAATTATTTCGCCCGGTTCAAGCTCTCTGATGAAGGTTGCTCCGACAATTCCAAAAGAGCAGCTTTCAGATGCAAAAACAACTCCGTCGGACATAATTTCTTTTCC
This sequence comes from Candidatus Sumerlaeota bacterium, assembly GCA_007132725.1. GTDB lineage: Bacteria > UBP6 > UBA1177 > UBA1177 > UBA1177 > SLGQ01. The sequence goes on along the minus strand of SLOD01000122.1, from coordinate 22,833 downwards.
TGTTTCGTGGTTGAGATGTCCAAGTACAAAAGGTCTGAACCCATGCGGATCGCGGAAAGCGAACATCATATCTCTGTAAATGAGCAGAGTTGAAAAAGCGCCTTTAAGTTTATTTTGAGTTTCAGTTATTGCTTCTTCAATAGTCATTTTTTCGTGAACAAGATAGTAAGCTACCAATCTTCCAATGAGTTCTCCGTCATTGTCACTTCTGAAAGTGAAAGAATGCTCATTTTCAAGCCAGGTACGGATTTCATTATAATTTATAATGTCGCCATTACTGCAAACTGCAATGTGCGGACCTTCGGGAAGTTCTGCCACATGAGGCTGGCTGTTAACTTTGTCACTTCTTCCTGCAGTAGGATAACGAACATGTCCGATAGCAATGCTCCCCTGGTGTTTAGCAATGTTTTCCGGGGTGAGTACCTGCTTAACGAGGCCCATTCCTTTATGGTAAGAAATATTGCCCCGGCAGTCTCTCACAGCTATCCCGCAGCTTTCCTGTCCCCGGTGCTGAATGGCAAAAAGAGTTTCCGCAACTAAAGTTTCAGCATCTTCAAAGTTAAATATTCCAGCAATTCCACACACGCCAACCTCCCGGTAAAGAAGTTAAAAGACCGGTAACTTTATATCCAAAAAATGTTAAAATCAAGAAGATGAAAAAAGTTTAAATGATTTTTTTTAAAATTTTAACCGTTTCTAAGCAGGAAGGCAAAGTTTGCCATTTAAGGTATCATTTTTTCCGGAAAAAGTTCTTCAAGTATCGGTTCTATTTCTTCACAACTTAAAGGTTCATCAAGTTTGACCATTTTAAATGAACTTTCATCAGGCCTTGCTGTAGTGGTTCTCTCCGCTTTGAAAAGATAGTGCGAAGAGTCAATTGTATGGCTTATTTCGTTCCAGTCAACAGTTCCGGAAAGAGATGTTCCACTTCCGTTGATAACGGTCAGTTCCATAAAGTTCATTATTACTCCCCAGACAAAACCGCTTGCTATGGAACTTTGTATTTCAAAAGTAGAACCCGGCCTTCCGTCTTCACTGTGGTCAAATATTCTGGGATCATCGTTGCTTGTTATCATTTCTGTTTCAACATCAAGAATAAAGTTGCCATCTTCATCGTATATATGTGCACCTCTCATCTCATACCATCTGTTCATTTGGAAATTAAAATTATCGGGAGTTCCCGAAATGTCAAAACATGCTAACGGTGTTTTAAGCTGGTGTGGTCCCGCATAGAAAAAACGGGTCAAAAAATTCTCAGGGAAATAAGTTTTTATTGTTTTTGAAATGGCATCTCCTTCGGTTATGTGAGTTTCCATTGCACAAGGAAGCATATCTTTAAGTACAAGATGTCCATCCTTTTCAACAATTTCAATTCTTACATATTTCATTGTAGCTGACTTCACATCGTTGACGACAGGTACATTTGCATCTGCCGACAAATAAAGTTCCTGTACCCAGACCCCCGTTAGATGTTCAATCATATTTTGATCAAGACACCACTTGTCAATATTCATAGAACAAAGAGCATCATCAAACTGAGTATCTTTAAGATCGCTGTCACAACGCAAATTTTCCGGTCCGCTACAGACCCATTGACCGAAAAGACAATCATCATCAGCCCCGCATGGATCACCTAACTTAAACTCAAACTCCGCACAGCCTCCGCACTCGTTTGGGACAGTGCATTTGCCGTCACAACATATTTCTCCGTTACCGCAATCCTTGCACGGATCATCTTTTTCAGCATTTTCAGTTTCAGTGTCTGTATCCGATTCTGTTGCTGAGTCATCATCACTTGCTTCCAGATCAGAGTCACTTCCCCCTTCATTCTGAGTCTCTTCAGTGTTATCCCCACAAGCAGTTACTGTTGATAACGAAAAAACGAGAGCCAGTAAAAAAATCATAAAATTTTTCATTTTTTTCCTCCCAATGACTTAAAAAAGTATCCTAATATAAATCCCTGCGCCTAAAATAAATCCTTTACTTGTAAATCCCGGGAATCCAGGGTTGTTTGTCTGAAACCCTTTGGAAGATTCATAAACTTCCCCTTCAATGTTTGTCATTTCAGGATATTCATCTATTACCGGATTGAAATGTTCGCCTATCCCATCTTCTTCTGTTCTGGTTTTTCTGGTTTCCCTGCTGAATAAAAGCTGTAACTGTCCGCTTATTCCTCCAGCAAGAGTGAATGATTTAAAGTTGAAATATTCTGCATAACCAAGAGAAAATCCAAACCTGTCATTATCAACATAGTTGCTTCTTCCTGTCTGATCAGGAACTGGAGTCATATAGTATGCCAGATCCAGACCGAACTCTCTTTCTTTTGATGCTACATTTAATCCAATAGAAGGCTTGAAGGTATCGCTCCATTTATCAAGAGGTTTTTCTCCATGCCTGTCTCTGTAAGTTGACCATCTTGTAAAAAGTACGCTGGAAGCGAGTGTAAGGTCGTAACTTCGAAGGTTTTCAAAAGTATAGGCCAGTCCAAGTGAAATCCTGAGAGGATCATTGCCGTAATTTGTTTGAAGTCCTGTGCTCAGGTATTTCATTTTTTCTCCCGGGTTGTCAGGGTCATCATCATAAAGCTCGTCAAATCCTCTTACCTGAATATCTACATCAAGGTCAAACTTGAAAGCTGTGGAAGGCATGTGAAGGGTTCCTGTAACATGGAAATTTTTAAAAGGTTCCACAGAAAACCCGAAATGAGGACTGATGACAGGAAGCGTATGGACATTGATCGCCGGGTCAATAAGGAGATGCTGTGGTTGAGTAGCATCCGGAACATAAACCAAAATATCTGCTTTTGCAACTATTCCAAGAGTAAGACCAAAGCCTAAAGATAAAAATCTTGTTATTTTTCCTGCCAGTCCAAATGTGAGGTGAAAGTTATCAAGTCTGTCTCCAAGTAGTTCAAAATGGAGTGAGTTGTCAAAAAACTGGTTTCTTTCATCAGCGTAATAGGGTGTTTGCCCCGAAAGTTGTCTGCCGGGAAGGAGAATATAGAGACCGGTAGCCAACCATCCGTCAAAAAAAGATACATTTCCTCCGATCAAAGTATAAAAGTTAGTAAAGTCGGGATCGTGACTACCTCTTTGTTTTAGAAGTCTTTCTGTGGGGAGAGGAGTGTACCTCGTTTCTTCAAGAGGGACATCTTTCCCCGCATTGGTCAGTTCATTGGCATTTCTGTTTTCCACATCAAGGTGGACATCGTATTTAGGATCTTTATCCATATATCCTATGTTGAGACCTCCTGCGGCAATAATAAATCCTATCGTTATGTTGTCTCTTAATCCTATGAGAAGTGCCGGATTATAGTATGCCGCTTCAGGACCCTTGGAAAGTATCCTTAAGTTATAAGGATTGACAGTTTCGGGTGACCCGAAAGTTTCAAAGAACGATGCTCCGGAAACAGTAACCGAAACAAAAAAAATAAATGTAACCATAAGTTTTTTCATTTTTATCCCCCCCTTTAATTACTACCCATTTGGTGAAGAAACCCTTATCCATGTTTGAGTACGCCCAAGAAGCGATATTCCGATAAATCCCCTGACATCAAGTTTTTGCCCGTTATCTGTTAATCGCATTCTGCAACGGTAAGATCGTCCTGAGTCAGGATCCAGGATATGTCCGCCACTCCATTCATCACCCCTTTTTTCCATTCCAGTCAGAATTTCCATTCCCATTGCAGGTTTATTCTTTTTATCACCCGGACATTTGTCGCAAACAGGATTTTCATCTTCTCCTTCACGGAGAAATATTTTAACGATTTTTGCCCTGAGTTCTCCATCTTTTACATATAACTGCACGATGGATCTTGGTTTTTTAGTTGTATCATCAATTGTTTTCCAAAAGCCGGCTATAGATTGCTCTTCAGCTTTGGCATAAGAAAAAAATAATAGAGATACAAATAAAATAATAATTGAATTTCTCATTTTCCCTCCACCCGTTTTAATTCCAGAGCCCCTCTTCAGCTCTTAATAGTTTCCAACAGTTTGTACGCTACCGGAACCACTATCAGTGTCAGTACAGTCGATCCTAACAGACCACTCATAAGACTTACTGAAAGCGGTTCAAAAAGCGAGCTGCCCGAAATTGCAAGAGGCAGCAGTCCCATTATGGTAGTTGTGGTACTTAAAATTATAGGTCTGAATCTTCTTTTAAATGCTGTTCTACAAGCCTGAGCTATATCGTTTTCTTTAATTTTATACTTGTTTAGGAACTCTATTAAGAGTATGGCATTATTGACAACGATTCCTATCAGACTTGAAATTCCAAGAAATGCGGTAAAAGAAAAGGGTTGCCTGAACACCATAAGTCCTATCGCGGCACCTATCAATGAAAGGGGAACTGTTACAAGTATGATGACAGGTTGAGAAAGAGAGCCGAATTCAATGACGAGAATTATGTAAATGATAAAAAGAGCTATTAAGCTTGCAATACCAAGATAACCGAAATTTTTAATTATTCCGTTAAGCTCTCCATCATCTTTCACAGTTGTACCTTTAAGGTCAAGACGGGGTAGAACATCCCTGATCATTTTCAATGAAATATGGGGAGCCCCGTATCCCGGAATTACATCTGCCAGTACAGAAGTACTTAGTTTTTTGTTGAATCTGTTTATCTGCTCTTTTCTTGATTCAAGTTTAATGTCGGCAAATTCCTTTAAAAGAGCTTTGTTGCCGCCCACAGAAGATTTTATTGCAAGATTTTCGAGATCTTCTTTTGACCGGATATTGCTTTTAACTGTGATATCAAACTCTTTTCCCGCTTTTCTGAAAACAGTGGGAGAGGCACCTTTTAAAGCAATGTTTACCTGTCTTTGAACATCATACTTAAGTATTCCAAGGCTTGAAGAGAGATCTGTATCGATATCCACTGTAAATTCAAAAGTTCTTTGAGGACTGTTGTCGCGCACATCGGTGGTTCCTTCGATTTTGTTAAGCTCTTTTTGAAGTATTTCTGATACTTCAGATATCCTTTTTTGATTTTCTCCACTTACCCTGAAAAGTACGGGAGCATCAAGAGGTTCAGCCTGCTGAGGTACTTTTACTCTTACACTCCCTCCTGCAACAGAACTGTTAATAATGTCCTGAAGATAAAATGCAAAATCAACATGGCTTGAAAAGCGACTGCCTTTTGCAAGATCAGTTCTCATTAATATTTGGGAATAATTCTCAGCAGGGGCTCTGGGCATCATAGATATGTAAAACTTAGGGATATCATCTCCCACAGATGTTGTAAAAGACATTACCTCAGGTTGCTTTGAAACAATATTTTCAATTCTTTTTGTCAGTTCATCTGTTTTTTCGATGTCTACCGTTTCTGATATTATATCAATATAAACCATGTTTTTATCGGCATAAGGGAAAAATCTAAGCTGTAGAACAACAAACGCTGTTCCCATAACAACGGTAAAAAGGAAAAATGCAATAACCATCGTTTTCCAAGGGTGTATAAGACCTTTTTCAAGAATAAAAGCAAAAAGCCTTCTTACCGGATTTCTTTTTTTTTGTCCGTTTTTTTTATCGGGAACAAAGATAAAAGATGCAAGTACCGGAGTTACGAACATTGCTACCAGATACGATGCCGTGAGAGAAACAATTATAAGTTGCGGGACTGCCATGACATATTGTCCCACTTGTCCGGGAAGAAAAAGAAGTGGACAAAAGGCGGCTACAGTAGTGAGTGTAGCTGTCAAAACGGGTAAAGCTGACTCTTTTACACCTTCAAACGCTGCCGTCACAGATTCGATGCCCTGATCGATTCTGTATTGTATTGCATCAGAAATAACAATAGCATTGTCAACAAGCATTCCAAGAGAAATAATAAGTGCAGTAGTAGATATCTGATGTATCTGTATCCCCGACAGATACATTACTATATAAGAAACAAGGATGGATAGCGGAATTGCTGTGGCAACTACCGTGGCATTCCTCCATCCCATTCCAAGAAAAACTACAAGAATTACAAAAAGCATTCCCTGTAGAAGATTTCTCATAAATCCGTTGACAGCGTCTCTGACATCTTCCGGCTGATATGAAACTTCACTGATAATAAGGTCTTGTGGCAACTCTGCTTTGACCTCATCAAGTATTCTCCTCACTGTGCGACCTATGATCACAATATTCCTGTCATCTTGAAAATAACCGGTCAACAGAATTGCGTTTTTTCCGTTTTGTCTTATTTTTACAGCATCTTCTTTAAGTCGCATTTCAACCTTGGCAAGATCTTTCAGTCTGGCTACGGTTCCATCTTTCTCCGATACATCAATGATCGTATTTTCTATTTCGTAGATCGATTCAAAAATTCCCGGAACATTAACTCCTATTCTTCCTGAAGGGTAGTTGAGTCTTCCGGAAGGTATTTCAATGTTCTGGGCAAGAAGCATGTTGTAAATATCCTCAAGAGATATCCTGTAGCTGTTAAGTCTTTCCGCTTCAACTTCAACGACAACTTCTCTTTCAATTTTGCCTGTGATATCAAACTTTCTTATTCCCGAAATACCGGAAAGTCTCTCCTTAAATCTTTCTGCAAAAGCTTCGAGCTGATCATAAGTATAATTTTTACCTGACAGAGCAATTATTATTCCTGCAGTTTCTCCAAGGTCTGTATGTATCTGTGGTTTCCAGCATCCATCCGGAAGGTCAGGAGCTATATCGTCTATTTTTTGGCGCATATCTGTCCATGATCTGTCTCTGTCCGCATTTGCATCAATTTTTACTATAACTATGCTTGAACTGTTCCTGGAATAGCTCTCAACACTTTCAAAGCCGTGTATTTCACTTACGGCATCCTCTATTTTCGTAGTTACAAGCTTTTCAACATCTGCGGGGATCGCTCCCGGGTAGACAGTAGTTATAAGGGCAATTGACGGTTTAAGATCGGGGTTTTCCTGTCTTGGAAGGAAATAGTAACTGATAAAACCAAAAACTACAAGCGTAAAAACGATAAAAAGGGTTACTTTCCTGTTTTGAAGAGTTGCAAGAAAAAGACGGCTCATTTTATTTTAATTCTGTCTCCGTCATTAATCGTCTTCATTCCTTTAACTATAACTTTGTCTCCCTTAGAAAGACCTTCTACAAGCACAAATTCTCCGGAGACATGTCCTGTAATAACATTTTTCCTAAGAGCCTGCTCTTTTTTTGCAATGTAGACATAGTCAGTGCCATCACTGAGAAGAGCAAAAACAGGTACCCACACACCTTTAATTTCCCCTGCAATAAAATCTACTTTTGCCACAGATCCAAGATAAAGTCCGGAACCTTTTTTTTCATCGAGGATAGCAACTTCTACGCGGTAGGTCCTACTCCTTTCATCTGGTACTTGAGCAATATTCGTTACTTTCCCATTAAAAAACTCACCGTTTATATCTATTTTTGCTTTGGTCCCTATCTTGATATCTTTTAATTCTTTTACAGGCACACCGGTTTTTACGATCAAGGATTCGTTCCTTATTACAACGACAGGGTATCCGGCTGGAACTATTTCTCCTTTTTTATTAAGTACTTCAACGACAAATCCGTCAATGCCGGAGGTTAATGATGCATCTGAAAGCATATTTCTTTTATGCTGCAGATCTACTCTTGCGTTCTCCATATCCGATCTGGCTATGTTCATTGCAAGTTTAGCTTTGTCATAATCTGTCTGAGGCAGGGCATCCATATTGTAAAGACCTTTTACTCTATTGTAAAAACTGGCAGTTTCGTTGTAATAGTCCTCAGCTTTTTTAAGGGTGTTTGCTGCCGCATCAAGAGCCAGGGAGAGTTCTTTTGTTTCAAGTCGTGCAAGCAGTTTTCCCCGTTTTATCCGGTCTCCTCTTTTAACTCCGATGTGTTCTATTTTACCCGGGATCTTAAATCCCAACTTTTTGATGTCACTTGAAAAAACAGTGCCTATGTTACGGATATATATGGTTTTTGTTTCATTTCCAACTATAGAGACTTTGACCGGTTTAATATCTGGCTCAACATCAACGGTCTTTTTTGTACAGGAAAGGAAAATTACACAAATAATAATAGTGGTAATAAAAATAATTTTCTTCATCCCGAATCCCCAGTTATCCCGCAGTATATTCCGGAACACATATATTGTTAGTTAAAAACGGTATAAAAGTCAACTTTAGCTTTTTTTATTTCGGATAAAGAGAGAACTTATGGGTTATTTCAGCAGATTCCTCATTTATTATAACGGTTTCCTCAAAAACAACTTCGGAGTTATCCATAGTACCTTCTATGGATGTTTCAACAAGATGTAACGTAATGAACTTTAAATAAAGTTCTGGTGAATATTTTTTCCCTTTTCTTGATGACAACTCCAGTGAGATCCCGTCTATGCTTGTGAAAGTAAATGAAAACCACTCATTACAGTTCATTCCGCTTTTTTGAGGTGCTATCGTACATTCGACCATAGACTCTATAGGTATTGCTTCCGGAAGATACTCCGGTTTTTCGATCACGGCTTCACCGTTACCCGAAAACATGCCTCCGGTTTTTATTACAGTACCCCTATATACAAGCACTTTCGTTGTGTAGTATCTTGATATTTCATTTCCCGACATGGTAAAATAGCCATCCATTTCGAAACAGAAAAAGTTTTCATCTCCCCCATAGTTTTTTTCATAACAGAATCCATCTTCGGGTTTGCAACCACCTGTTAATATAAGAGTGAAGATAAGAGTTAAGAACAGGAAAAAGACAAAAAATTTCCCGGCAAAAACTTTCAAACCGTTCTCCTGAAATGGAAAAACAAAATAAATGATAGCAAATTGGTACGGATTTGACAAACAAATATGGTAAATTTAAAAATTAATGGTATTATATAGCCCAACGGAGGTTTGTATGACTGACAGATACAAAAAAATGGCCTTGGGAGGAATAGTTTTTATTCTTATAATGCTCCTGATCATAGGGATAATGATCTTTAAAGAGGGGATGAAAGGGGAGTTCCATAAAGATTCAATGGCGGCAGACTATTTTGATGTTGACAGGGCTTTAAATCTTAAAAATCAATGTGATAAAAGCCGTGACGGGGATGCATGCCTTGAAACGGCAAGATATTATCTTGAAGGTAAGCATGTCCATGAAGACAGGAAAAAGGCGGCACATTATCTTGCAAGGAGTTGTAGATATAACAATGGAGACGGGTGTTTCCATCTTGGTACTTTCTGGTATGAAAAAAATGCAGACAGAAATTCAGCCAATAATAAAAGAGCACTTACTCACTTTAAAAAAGCCTGTAGCCTTGGAGTTGAAAACGGTTGCAGGAAAATTGAAATTCTGGAGGGAAAATGAAGTTGGATCTTGAAAAAATCTTGAAAACTTATGAGAGCACAAAAGAATGGGTGGCAAAGAACATTCTTTCTGTAAAAGTTCTCCTGGAGCTGGGCATAGTTGTTTCAGTTTTTATCGGATCTTATGTAGCCGCTTTCTTTTTAAGAAAATTTGTCGGGAAAGCAGTTATGAAAGTCAGAAGGAAATACAGGTTTCTTTCAATTCCTTTAAAACTTGTAATGGACCATCTTACAGGGATTTTCTTTCCGTTTATCCTTTTTATTGTTAATGCGGTTGCCCGGCTTTTCAATTACAACACATACATTATACAGACCATAGCTGTCCTTGCACTGATCATCCTCATCGTTGACGTTGTCTCCCATTTGATAGAAAACAAACTGCTTTCAAAATTTATATCTTACACCATTTCAGCAGTAATTGCTCTTAAAACATTTGATGTTTATGAAGATGTTGTTAAGTATGTGGATTCTATTTCCTTTGAGATGGGAGAATTGAGATTATCGCCTTACTTTATAATAAAAGGGCTTTTTGTTTTCGGGATCGTGATCTGGATAGCGGGTCTTCTTGCATCAAGCGTATCAAAAAGACTGAAGCAGACAAAAACTTTGACACCATCATTGCAGGTGCTTTCCAGTAAAATCTTTTCACTGAGTATTTATTTTGCCGCAGTGTTGATAGGGCTTAATCAACTGGGAGTCAATCTCACAGCTTTTGCAGTTTTTGGAGGTGCGGTCGGTGTAGGAATAGGTTTCGGTCTGCAGAAAGTTTTTTCAAATCTGGTCAGTGGTTTTATTATCCTTATGGACAGTTCAATAAGACCAGGTGATATTATTCAACTGGATGATAAATTCGGAACGGTAAACCATCTGGGAGGAAGATATATTTCCGTGACCGCCTGGGATGGTACGGAATATTTGATCCCGAACGAAGACATTGTTACCGGTCGGGTTATAAACTGGACCCACTCCAACAGGAACATACTTGTCACAATGAATTTCGGAGTTTCCTATAATTCAGATATGCACCTTGTCAAAGAACTTATACTTAAGGCAGCTTCCGAAACAGAAAGAGTTTTGAAAACTCCACCTCCGTCATGTCTGTTGAAAGGCTTTGGAGACAGTTCTGTTGATTTTGTTCTCTACTGCTGGATATCTGATCCTGAAAATGGAATGATGGGGCTTAGAAGCGAGATAAATTTTAAAGTATGGGATCTTTTCAAAAAAAATAATATTGAAATTCCTTTCCCTCAAAGGGATCTTCACATAAAAAGTGATGTCAGAAAAAGAGTTGATAATTAAATATCCGGAAAGATTTCTAAGAGAGGTGTTGTTATGAAGTGGGATTTAAACAATCTTTACAGTGGGTTTGATTCAGAAGAGTTTGTAAGAGACTCTGCTCTTCTTGACAAAGAGATAGAAGGTTACGAAAATTTTCTTTCAACTCTTATCAATTCTGAAAACGATGGAGTAAAAATTAGGGATTATATTGAGCTTAGAGACAGACTCGGTCTTTTACACTCAAAGCTTTCCAGCTTTTCCGAACTTTCTTTTTCGGTGGATACTTCCGATCAGACGGCATTTTCACAGATGGAAAAGTTTGAGAAAAAAATTGGAGACATAGAGGTGCTTGATGCAAGGTTTGCAAAGTGGGTATCAACTCTTGATAATATCGAAAAGATAAAAAAAAGCGATCCATTGATCGAAAGACACTCTTTTCATATTGATGAAATAATCGAAAAAGCTTCACACTCCCTGGATGATGACTGTGAGAAAATCGTGAGCAAGATGAAAACTACGGGATCCTCCGCATGGAACTCTCTGCATGGTGTTTTAACGAGCTCTCTTCTTGTAGATATGGAAACTGATGGAAAAAAAGAGGCAGTTCCAATATCTTTTGTTAGAAGTATGGCTTATGACAGTGATCCCGGAAAAAGAAAAAGAGCGTATGAAGCGGAATTGAAAGCATATCGTAAAATAGAAAAATCTACTGCAGCATGTCTTAACGGTATAAAAGGGGAGGTGATCACTGTTGCTCAGATCAGAGGTTACTCATCTCCTCTTGAAATGACGCTTCAAAGGTCAAGAATGACGGATGGAATTCTTTCTGCAATGCTTGAAGCGATAAAAGAATATCTACCTCAGTTCAGAAAGTATTACAGAAAAAAAGCTTCTATGCTCGGACATAGCGGAGGATTGCCTTTTTATGATCTTTTTGCCCCTGTAGGCAACTCTAATATTCGTTTTACCTATGAAGAGGCAAGAAAGTTCATAGTGGATAACTTTTCTGTTTTCAGCGTGGAACTTGCAGAGTTTGCAGATCAGGCTTTTAAAAATAGGTGGATAGATGCACAGCCGAGGGAAGGTAAGGTTGGAGGTGCTTTTTGTGCTAATTTAAAAAGTATCTCTGAAAGCAGGATACTTTCAAACTTTACAGGATCTTTTAACGATGTCAGAACTCTGGCCCATGAACTGGGACATGCCTATCATGGTCTTTGTCTTAATAATGTGAGTTATCTTAACTCAAAATATCCGATGCCTCTTGCTGAAACAGCCTCAATATTTTGTGAAACTATAATTAACAATGCTGCTTTGTCCAAAGCTGACCACAACACTTCCGTCTCAATACTTGAAGCTGATATCTCTTCTGCCGGACAGGTCATTGTAGATATATACAGCAGATATCTTTTTGAGTCAGAAGTTTTCAGTAGAAGAAAATCCGGTTCACTTTCTGTAGATGAACTGAAAGATATTATGATCAACTCCCAGAAAGAAAGTTACGGAGAAGGTCTTGATGAAGATGTACTTCATCCTTATATGTGGCTTATAAAACCTCACTACTATCTTGCGGACTGGAACTTTTATAACTTTCCTTATGCTTTCGGTCTATTGTTTGCCAAGGGGCTGTACACTATCTATCTTGAAAGGGGAGACATCTTTAAAGAACAATATAAAGCAATACTCGAAGCTACAGGCAGAAACAGTATTCAGAAGGTGGCAGCAGAGGTTGATATCGATGTATCTGACTCCCGATTTTGGTTACAGTCGCTTGAGATGATAAGCAAAGATATCGAAAAGTTCATCGGGTTTTAAAAAAACGGCAAAAAAAAACCCTTCCCGGAGGAAGGGTTAAATCCCTGTTCAATGTCTGATCAGAGTTCTGATTTGAATGAAGGAGCTGGTTTGAATCCAACAGTCTTCGAAGCTTTGATCTTGATTTCTTCACGGGTTTTAGGATTAATACCTTTCCTAGCCTTTCTGTTGTTGACTTTGAAAGTTCCTACACCATTGAGATTGAGTTTCTTTTCATTGGTAATGGTGTCTTTAAGAATTGTTGTGAAGACATTGTAGATCTCTTTGGCCTGATCGTTTGTCAGACTTGCACCAACATTTTCTTTAAGAGTTTTGATGAAATCAGTTTTTGTTGTTGCAACCAAGCTCTTTTTCTTTTTTGCCATTTGCGACTCCGTTCTGCAAAAGTTCATAAAAGGGACAGGTATATTCTATGATACCGTACATGTTTGTCAAATCTTTTTTACTAAAAAAAACAAAAAAAATCTCTAAATCCTCTGTTGCGAAGGGGGCAAGAGGCCCTTCGTTTAAATTTGTTCAGTAAAAACAGTCTTTTAAGTCAATGGGACAAAGTGTTTGAAAAATGATTCGTTATTAGTGGTTTCAAACCTTTAAGTGCCTTCTCTAATCGATTTTCAGTCATTTTTTGTTAAAAAATCAAAGATAATTTCAGAAATGGACTCTCCAATAATCTTTGATCCACGGGGGGAAACATGCATTCCGTCAAAATATATAGTCTCTACTTTTTCGTCGAAAATGTAGTTGTGATCAATAAAAGTAAAAGAAATATCTGTACTGGAAAAATAATCCAGTACTCCTTCATAACATTTTTTTATAAAAGCATTGTACCCTGGAAAAATAAGTTCGTAATTGGATATTATCTTTTCCTCTAATTCACTTATTCTCTGTTTAAGCTGAACAGTAGAAGGAAGAATGAATATTTGTTCAACTCCCTTGTTTTGAAAATATTCATGAGCATTATTTACTCTGTTAAAAAAAACAGAAGGGAATTCTTTGGCAGTTTTACTTTGTTGCTCAGGTATGGCTATAGAGAAAATATCGTCAAATTGAATGTTTTTTGCTATTGTCAGCCCTAATTCAGCTTTGGCAGATGTGATGGCAAGATTTATTACCCTTGATCTCTGCCACCACTTGTCCGGATATATTGAGCGGATGAGATTTTGAAAAGTTTCTTCATCCATATCGCTGTCACTGGTAAACGGGAGCCATTCAACATTTCCGAAAATGTAGGCATAGCTCATGTCTGTAAACCCGCCATAGAAAACTATCAAGTCGGGTTCTATTTTGTCCATGAAATATTTTGCGGTAGCAATTCCTCTTTGTAGATCACTACCTTCTACTCCAAGGTTGACGACGGTTATGTTTTTTTCCGGGATCTGCTCTCGCAGCTTTTTTTCAACCATAACCGGGATCGTCTTGTTATCAGGAAGAAAGCTTCCCCATATACGGGATGCTCCTACAATTGCGATTCTGTACTCGTCATCTCCTTTTTTTCCGATCTCTTTTCCTCTGAACCCCAAAGAATTGAAGTTAACAGTTTCAGAACCGGCAGGTCTATAATTGTATATGATCGTCCCCTTGATCATTCTTCCTCTTATACCTATATTCAGAAGATCGTTCCTAAAATTTTCAGCTTCTCTCCACTCTTTTCTGGTAAACACCATCGATGCATAGTACTCAAGCTCGTTAAGAACATTTTTGGTGCCGGAAACTCTTAAAACTATTTCCGCAAAGATAAAGTAAAGTAAAAGCATTCCCATAACATAAAAAACAGTATGCGGTGTTAAAAGGTCTATTCTTTTTTTCTTGTTCATTTTAAAACCTGAAGTAAATAAAAGGGTCTGCTGATACCATGCTTGAATGTGCGATTGAAAGAGCAAAAAGGAGAGCCAGGATGATGACTTCGGAAAAACTGAAAAAGTTTTTTATATTTTTAGATGCCCGGCTTTTGTATTTTTTAACGATAGCTGGATAAAGTGGAAAAGTAAAAACAGTGCCCGCAACGATAGAAACAGCAATGGTCCAATCCACATAAATAATTATCTCAGAGAACTTACCATGGGGAACGAACATTGAGTGGAAAAAATAAGCAAAATGCTCCAAGGAACTGGTTCTAAAAATTGCAAAAGATAGATATAGAAGAAAAATAGTTTTGATTCCTGCAATAAAAGGGGGCAGTCTTCTTTTTGAAATTGAAGCATGAAGTTTTTCGAACATTATCAAAAAACCGTGCGAAATACCGAATGCAACATAATTCCAGGAAGCCCCATGCCAGAGACCGCATAAAAAAAACACTATCCATAGATTGAAGTATGTTTTTAATGCGGAGCCTCTATTCCCTCCCAGTGGTATATAAAGATAGTCTCTAAACCAGGTTGAAAGAGATATGTGCCATCTTCGCCAGAACTCCATTATAGATTTTGAGATGTAAGGGTAGTTAAAGTTTTCAGGAATCTTTATTCCAAACATTCTTGCCAGTCCGATGGCCATATCGGAGTAACCGGAAAAATCAAAATAGAGTTGAAGTGAAAAGAGAAATACCCCAAACCATGCTGTAGCTGTTGAGAGATCTTTTTGGCCCAATAAAAATATTCTGTCAACAGATATGGATAGAGTGTTTGCGATCAGCACTTTTTTTGCGAGACCGTAAATGAATCTTCTTGCTCCCCAAAGAAAAGCGGCAAGAGTTATTTTTCTGTCGGGAAGTTGAGGAATGAAGGTGTTATACCTCACGATAGGGCCGGCTATTAATTGAGGAAAAAAGGATATGTAAAGAGCAATATCAGAAAAGGAAGGCATTTCGTGGTCTTTTTTCCGGTAGACATCAACTATGCATGATACAGCCTGAAATGTAAAAAACGAAATGCCAAGAGGAAGGTGTATTCCCGTTCTTGTTACTTCTGCTCCAAGATAATCGTTAAAAATCCCTAAAATAAAATCGGTGTACTTAAATATAAGAAGGGAGGTCATATTAAGGGATATCCCTAAAAATGCAAAGAGCTTTCTATATTTAGCACTGCTTAAAATTAAATATACAGAAAAATATGTTATGCAGATAGTATATAACATAAGGGCTATAAAGAAGCCTTCTCCATAAAGGTAAAAAATAAGGCTTGCGATCAACAGATAAAGGGATTTTTGTTGTTTAGGTATTGCAATATGGAAAATCCATACTGCAGGCAAGAAGAAAAACAGAAATACAGGGCTGCTGAAAACCATTAGCACTCTCCACATATAAGCAGATTTTGATTATCACGAAACAAGCTCAAAAATCAACACAATTATTTTCTTTTAATAAAATTTTGATTTGTCATTTATTTTCAGTAAAATTCTCGTGGATTTTTTTTTAGGGTTCTCTCGTTGGCATTTTTAGAGGTCAACAAGCTCATTTCTGAGCGCATACCTATTGACAAAATAATCTCGAAGTATGTAAAATTGGAACCGTCAGGAACAGGTTTCAAAGGACTTTGCCCATTTCATAAAGAAAAAACCCCCTCTTTTCATGTTAATACTTCAGAAGGTTTCTATTATTGTTTCGGTTGTCAGGCAACAGGAAATGTCATTACATTTCTTATGGAGAAAGAAAGCGTCCCTTTCAGTGAAGCAGTGAGAACTTTAGCAGTGGAATACAATATAAATGAGTTGCTGAAAAGTTCTTTCGATCCCGATTCTGATGCTGCAAAAGAAAGAGAAGATATTTTTAATTCCAATAAAACGGCAGCCGTTTATTTTCATAAAACCCTAAGGGAAAATAAGGCTGCAATAGATTATCTTCATAAAAGAGGCGTTAATGATGATTTAATAAAAAAGTTCGGAATAGGGTTTATAGGTTCAGGAGATACATTTGTAAAAGAAATGAATAAAGCAGGTGTTGATAACAATATCCTTAGAAGAGCAGGCTTAATAAGGCTTGACAGCAATTTTCGTCCACAGAGCTTTTTTTATAACAGAATTATGATACCCATTATAAACAGAAAAAATGTTATTGGTTTCGGAGGCAGGATATTTGAGGGAGACGGCCCCAAATATATTAATTCTCCAGACACGGTCGTATTTAACAAAAAAGAAAATCTTTTTGGAATAGATTTCATCAAAGAGGGTCTGAGAGACTTTCCTTTTGTAGTTTTATGTGAAGGTTACTTCGATGTTATTGCGATGCATAATGCCGGATTTAAAACATCTGTAGCCGCACTCGGTACAGCAATTACTTCAGCCCATCTCGACATGATGTCCAGATATCAGAAACCCGTAGTTGTTTTTCTTGATGGGGATGATGCAGGCAGAAAAGCCGCGGCAAGAATAGCTTCTTTAAAGATCCCGGACAAGATAGACCTGAGAGTGGCTTTTATAAAAGAGGAGGGGTTCGATCCGGATATTGTTCTGTCTGAAGAAGGTGGCAAAGAAAAAGTAAAAGAGTTGATAGAGACATCCCGGCCATTGTTTCAAGAATTGATAGATGAGCAGCTTGGGATTTATAACAAACTGGAAAATCTTGAAGAAAAAATAAAGGTAGAAAATAAAATAAGAAGTATTATGAAGGGCATTCCCAGGAGAAAATTTCGTACATACTCTCTGTATGTACAAAAACAGAGTGACAATGCCATAGTGGTAACATATGGAAAGTGGCAGGAACATAAAAGGTCTTCTGGTCCGGTTGAAGGAAAAAGAGAGAAAATTTATGATATGGCTGGAAAAGAAGAGTCAAGTGTAAAGAAAATCATTGTAATTGCATCTCTCTATCCCTCTTTTGTGCCTGCCTGTGAAAAAATGCTTGATTACTTTATTTCTGTAAACTATGCGAGTGTTGTAGAAAAAATGATAGATATTTACTATGAGAACGGGGAAATGGGAACTGTTCTTGAAAAAGTGGATCCGTATGGTGAAATATCGTCATTGTATGAAAATGTCCGTCCCGAATTTATTGACAGAATATTTTCAAGAATTAGAGCTTTTTTGCTGAGAAGTCAGAATGAACGGATAATTAAGGCACTAAAAAGTGAAAACAGTGTAGAAGCTGTTGAAAGTAGAAAAAAGCTGCTTATTGAAAACCAGAAACTGAAAAAGATCGAGAATGATAACTTTGTTGATACAGATAGGTATTTGAGTGAGGAGAGATAGATGAGAAAACCCCCTTTTATGAGACGAAAGGAAACTGCATCCAGAAAACAAGATTCAAGAAGCTCGGCTGTCAGGAAAAAGAAAAATGAGAAAAATCACAAGATCGATGATAAAATCGAACAGTTGGAAAAGGAAGGAAAGGTTGTAAACTCCTCTCTTAAAAATATCGCAAAAGAGGTGTTAAAAGTAGACGGGACTGTTTCGATCCACGATATTGACAGTATTATTCCTGAGAAATCAGATTTTTCTGTTGATGATATGGAGATGCTGTTCAACATACTTGATGATTTCAATGTAGATATAAAAATGGATTCAATAGATGACGATGATTCTGTTCCTGAGCCGGTTGTATCTTTAGTCAAAAAAGGATCAACTGCTCAAGACAGGGGAAGAAAAGATCCTTTAAGAATGTACATGCTCACTATTGGTTCAGTACCTCTGCTTACTAAGGAGGGAGAGGTTGAGATCGCCAAAAGAATAGAGTCCGGAGAAAAGGCGATAATCCGTATTCTGCTGGATGTTTTTATTACCTTTAAGGAAGTGGTCAGTATTCCTGACAAAGTTATGAATGAGCAGCTCAACATTAAAGAGATCGTCAAAGAGTTGGATGAAGATGTTTCAGATGATGATGACGATGATGATGTTGCTTCAGATATCGAAGAAGAAGATGATGATGAAAGGGATGAAGAAGAAGAGTCTGAAGAGAAAGATCAGAAAAATATAGAAGAGGTCGAAAAAAATAAAGAAACATCTGATGCTGAGGTGCAAGGATCAGAGAGTGTTTCAGCTCCTTCTAAAAACCAGCTTTTAATAGATATGGTAGTTTCCAGCATTGAGGCACTCAAAGTTTTGAACAGGGAGCGCATAAGAAGTCTTAAAATGGCGGAAAATCCGTCAATAAAAGAAGAAACGGCAAGGAAACATTTTTTTAATGCTGAAAAAAGTCTTAATGAAATGGTTGAGACGGTGATGGAAATGGGGCTTAACAAGTCCTATATTTCAATGCTCTGTGATAAGATCAGGCAGTATGAAGATAAAGCAAAACAACTTCAAAGAAATATCTCTCATATCGAAAATACAATGAACATGACTTTTGAACAGATGGGTGAAATAATTTCCAATCCGGATAAATTTCCGGTCCTTGATAAAAGTTGTATCCATATAAAAGAAAAATATGCTCTTATAAATCAGACCAGAAGGAGCATTAAAAAACTTGAAGCAGAGATAGCACTGCCGCTTAATGAACTTACTGCAAACTCAAGAATGCTCAGAGATGCTGAGGAAAGTGTCAGAAGAGCAAAAAATCAGTTAATACAGGCTAATTTAAGACTGGTTGTAAGTATTGCAAAGAAATATAACAACCGGGGACTTGACTTTAAAGATATAATTGCAGAGGGGAATATCGGTCTGATAAAGGCTGTTGATAAATTCGAGTACTCCAGAGGCTACAAATTTTCGACTTATGCCACCTGGTGGATCCGCCAATCTATTACAAGAGCTATTGCCGATCAAGGAAGGACCATAAGAATTCCTGTCCATATGATAGAAATGATGAACAAGATAAATAAGACAATAAAAGAGCTTACCAATCGTAATGGATTTGACCCGACCATTTCTGATGTTGCAAAACACATGAACCTTCCTGAAGAAAAGATAAGAAAAGTTTGGCGGAGTGCAAGAGAAACGATATCTCTTGAAACACCTATAGGTGAAGATGAAGACAGCCAGCTTCAAGATTTTGTTGAAGATCCCAGAACTCTAAGCCCTGAAGATTTCACAGCTAAACAGAATATGGCAGAGATAATCAGGGACCTTTTCTCAGGGTTGACTCCCAGAGAGGAAAAAGTGATAAGGATGAGATTCGGGATAGGGGAAACAGAAGTTTATACTCTTGAAGAAATTGGAAAAGAAATGGGAGTAACAAGGGAAAGGATCCGCCAAATAGAGGCCAAAGCTGTTCTTAAACTTAAAAAAATGTTGAAAAGTAAAAGAACATCCTGGGACGACTTTATCTAAATCTAAGCATCTCTAATTTTTTTCAACATTTCATCCAGCATCTTGAGAGGATCTTCTGGTATTCCGGTATGTTTTTCTGTATCTACACCGGCTTCATTAAGAAAGACAGACGGTTTTACAGCTCTTATATTTCCTCTGTGAGATACCGAATGGGGAATAATGATGAATAATCTTTTTTTTGCTCTTGTCATTGCAACATAGGCCAACCTTCTTTCTTCTTCAATATTTCCTTCTTCTATTGCAAGAGAGTTCGGCATACCTCCCTGATAAAATCCCGGTATGAAAACAGTGTCGAACTCAAGACCTTTTGCACTGTGTGCTGTAATAATATTGACAGAGTTGTTTTTAGTTTCTTCTTCTCCTGACTGCATAAGAGCTATTGAGTTTATAAAAGAGTTATAAAAAGAAACGGTATCATAGCCGGCGTTATTTAAGGGGTCTGTGGCAACAGAATTTATAAAAGCATCGATATTCTCCACTCTTATTCTGGCAATGGTTTCACTTTCAGAAGATTTTTTAATTTCGTCTTCGATCGCTATAGAAGAAACTAGATCCTTTGCGAATTGAACAGGAGAGAGTTTTTTGATCAAATTTGAAAGATTCAGATAAAGATCTTTAAACTGATTTAATGCTGAGATTTGCTCCGGAGTAAATCCGTCAGGATATTTATCGATCTGTAATAGAAAAAGAAGAGGGGGTTTTTTTTGGGCTTTTGAGATATTTAAGAGCTTCTCCTGTGTTGAAGAACCTATTTTTCTTGGAGGGTAATTGATTATTCTCCTTAAACTTATCTCATCATAGGGGTTGACAATAATTCTCAAGTAGGCAACGATATCTTTGATCTCTTTGTTTTCATAAAACTTCTGTCCACCGATCATGATATAGGGAATGCTGTAATGTCTAAAAGACATTTCAAAAGGTTTTGATTGGTAGTTGGCTCTTATAATGACAGCTATTTCTGAAGGTTTAGTTAAGATATCCATCATCTTGAGGATTTCTTTTGAAACGAACTCCGCTTCAGAGTTTTCATCCGGTTTTTCAATAACTTTTATCCCTTCGTTTTCTTTTACTTTGATATTGGTGAAAGATGTTTTTTTCATCCTTGAGCAGTTTTTTGATATTAATCTGCCCGCTGACTCAACTATATCAGCCACAGAGCGGTAGTTCTGTTCAAGTTTAATAGTTTTGCAGTTAGAAAATTCTTTTTGGAAATTTAAAATATTTTCAACTCTTGCTCCCCGCCACCCGTAAATACTTTGATCATCATCTCCAACGACAAAGATGTTTTGGTGGCGAGAAGAAAGAAGTTTTATAAGTTCAAACTGGGCAAAATTGGTATCCTGATATTCATCTACCAGTATATATTTAAACTTCTGAGAATACTTTTCAAGCACTTCAGGATTTTCTTTTAGAATATATACTGTCTTTAAAATAAGATCATCAAAATCCATAGCTCCGGACAGCAACATTGCTTTATTGAATGGATCAAGGATTTTTTTAGCGACAGAAAAGTTTATATTTTTTATAAGAAAAGCCGGGTCATCTGCAATATCAGGATTATTTTTAATTTTTGAAACAGCTGAAAGTATAACTTTTGGAGAAAATCTCTCTGTTGAGACATTTTCTTCTTTCATAACTCTTTTTAGAAGTTCACTTTGTTCATAAGGAGTGAATATGACAAAATTAGAACTGTATCCGACTTTAGAAGCTTCCCTTTTTAATATTTTAAGTCCTAAAGCATGAAAAGTAGATATAGTCAAAGGGGTTGTTAATAAAGTGTCATTTAAAAGAGAACATACCCTTCCTTTCATTTCTTTTGCGGCTTTGTTAGTAAAAGTGACAGCAAGAATATTTTCCGGAGGAACTTTTTTTTCCTTTAAAAGATAAGCTATCCTGTAAGTGAGAACTCGTGTTTTTCCGGACCCTGCTCCCGCAAAAACAAGAATGGGTCCTTCAGTACTTTTTACAGCTTTTGCTTGTTGGGAGTTTAGTCCGGAAATCACATTCAAAATAGAGCCTCAAAAAAGTTAATCCATTTTAAACATCTCAGGAGGAAATAGTCCAGTTTTTCAACAAAAATTCAACATTTCTTGCTATGAATAGAAAGTATGGTGTTTTATAACATTAATTGCATAGTCGAAATTGACAACATCTTTAATATACAGCTGAAAACTAATGACCATAAACGTGTGCATTTTGTGTTTTTATATGAGTTTCAATAATTTACAAGGTTTGTTTTGGGCTTTGACAACAGTAAATGTTGAAAAATGAAAATCGTTAAAAATAAAAAAAATGAAACAACGGTCAGGGACGATTCCGCACCATATTTTTTTATGGGTACTTAACTTTTGTATTAAAATTTATAATTGATGTGATTTGTCAACATTAAAAGTTGAGTGAGTGGGGTCATTAGGCTGTAATCTATAGTTTTTTTTAATGCACATATAAGTGTGCGAAGCTTGAAAATTTATGAAATTCAAGACTTTCGGCTTTTTAAAAATTGACTATTCAACAGAAATGTTGATTGTTCACTAATCGCTTGTTTAAAAAGTTTGACTTAATAGTTGCCTCCGATAAAGTTTGACCGGTTGTTTTGTTAAGGAGGTCGCCGTGTCCAATGTTACAGTTGTCGATTTTGAGACCACAGGTCTTTTTGCTGATAGAGGAGACAGAATAACTGAAATAGGAGCAATAAAGCTTAAGGAAAATAAAGTGTGTGGAATTTTTCAAACGCTCGTCAATCCCGAAAGAAAAATTCCTCCATCTGCTTCTGAGCTTACGGGTATAACAGATGATATGGTTTTGAATTCGCCAAAAATATCTGAAGTCCTGCCACTATTTGTTGAGTTTGTAAAAGATGATATGCTTGTAATGCATAATACAGATTTTGATGGAGGTTTTTTAAGGTACGAACTTAAACATCTTCGTATCCGGAAAGAATACAATTACTATTGCACTCTTAAAATGGCCAGAAAAGTTGTAAAGTCTTCCAATTTTAAACTTTCGACACTTAAAAATCTGCTCAATCTCCATACTTACGGAGCAATGCACAGAGCATTGTCGGATACTTTTGTAACTGCCCAACTGTTTCTTGTTCTTGAAAAAAAGTTTGGAATCGACACCCTTTCAAATATGGAAAAAGATATAGACTTTCTTTTGAAAAGTATGGAAAAGGACGATGTTTTTGTTATAAATCCTCACTGTTCATAGGCTCCCATATCAAAACCTGAGCCTTGCGGTCTGGAGGTTCCTTCATAGTCAACAGCGGGAGCTTCTTCAGATGTTCCACTGTCAATTGAAGGAGATCCTGTTTGCAGACG
>SLOD01000209.1 GCA_007132725.1 Candidatus Sumerlaeota bacterium | reverse complement strand
GCTATAAAAAAGGATATGACAAAAAACCATCCGTATCCGGTAATTTCGGCGATAATCCCCCCTATGCTATTAAGAAAAGCTCCGCTTATTGCCATGAGTCCGGAACCGATCGCATAATGTGCCGCTTTGAATTCACTTTTGCAGAGTTTTATGAGGAATATCATAAGAAGTGCCGTTCCCATTCCCGATGAAAAACTTTCTACACCACTTACAGTTGCCACAAGAACTATCCCGGTTGCATCAGCTATTTCCATATATTTAAAGGCAAGAGCGGCATAAAGAAAGTTTGTAAAGTTCTGGAAAAGGATTATCGGTATTGCCGTTTTTAAAATCCCTGCCCTTGATATTAAAAACCCTCCAAAAACTGCTCCTGCAATTGATGCGGGAATTCCAATCCCTCCTGATATCCAGCCAATATGAACCCTGATCCCCAGATCGACCATGAACGGGCCTCTCATTAAGCTGAGCATATATTCTCCTGCTCTGAGAAAAACAATAAAAATAACAGCATAAAGCATGTTATCTCTTTTAAAGTAAGAAACAAATGCCGATTTAAAAGCAACAAGCTGCTTTTCATGAGGTTTCTCTTTTTCTTTAGGAAAAGGAAGAAAAAATCTATGAAAAATATAGAGAAGAAACATTATAAAAGCTGCCACTCCGTAGGCACATCTCCAAGAGATCGTCGTACCTATCGTGATTATGATACCGGAACCGAAAGCTAGTGCTATCCTGTAAGCAAAGACTCTAAAACCTATCTGTTTTTTCTGGGAATCTTCGTCAAGTGCATCCATGTAAAAACCATCAACTGCTATGTCATGGGTAGCGGAAAAAACAGCTCCCAAGGCCAGAAAAAGAACAACGGGTGAAAGGTTGTCCATAAAAAGTGAGAAAGAAAGAAGAGCCACCGCCAAAGCTATTGTCAACTCGGTACTAAAAAGCCAGTTTCTTAAAGTTGATCTTGAATCAACAAACGGTGCCCACAAAAACTTTAAAACCCAAGGCAGTGTCAAAATAGAAAGAAACCCTATAGTGGAAAGATCTGCCCCAAGATCTCTGAACATTACTGAAGGAATAACCGCTATCAGAGAATATGGCAGTCCTTGTGCAAAATAAGTGGTAAAAACCCATATTACATTTTTTGTTTTTCTGTAAATCAATTTTATTTAAGATTTTTAATATCTTCAAGAATCGCGGGAATGCATGTTGCGTTGGCACACGCTTTTTTCATTACGAATCTACCATCAGGACCTATAACGGTATTTGCTCTGGCAGTCATGCTTCCGGCGATCCCGAACATAGTTGAAACGGCATCTTTAGGGTTATGATCTGCAAGTATGAGAAGATTTTCAATGCCCATAGTCTCACACCATCCTTCTTTTTTATCAGGACTTTCATTGTTAAGACCAAACGGCTGAATATTTTCTGAAATAAAATCATTATACATTGAATCAAGGGTCTGCATCTGACCGGTACAGACCGGGGTATTCGCCAAAGGAAAAGAGCTGAACAGGACATACATTCCTCTGTAGTCAGAAAGCGTTACCATAGTCACACCATCTTGTGCCGGAATAGTAAAGTCAGGCACACAGTCACCCGGCTGCAATGGAAAAACTGTAGCAAAGTCAGAACAAAACTTTTCTTCATCCTCGTCAAAAACTTCTTCTAAATCGTCTTCATCATCAACCTCTACAATCTCCTCGTCTTCATCATTGACCTGAACAACTTCGTCTTCATCATTGACCTGAACGACTTCATCTTCATCCGGAGACTCCTTTTCTTTGGAAATATCAGAAGTTTCCTTTTCCACATGATCAGGATCAGAAACCTCTTCATCAGTAACACATGCAGTAAAAAACAACAAACAAGTAAATAGAACATAGATCATTAATTTCATAATAGACATCTCCTTATTTTTTAATAAAAACTAAGTTAAAGACCACTTGTTATCTTCCACTCTTCTCCTTCTTTTCTAAATACCATCTGGTTAGTATCACTTATCTTATGATTTGTCATACCGTCAGGTCTTAGAAAATAGTCCTTTTTCTCACTTTCAAGTTTGCTTTCCCTTTTGAAACGGACTTCAAAATAATAAAGAAGCTTAGCTTTTCCCATACGCCTGTCAAGTTTCAGATCTTTTATGAAATAAAGAAGCTCCATATTTCTAAGAGAGTGGAACTGGTCTGAGTTAAGTATTTCAATTGCCATCCCGTAGTCAATATCATCCGAAGGGTCATCTGTTCCATTATTGTCATAATAATCTTCTGAGATATAAGGAATAAAGTATTCCGGCTTCTGATCTCTGAAACCCTTCACATAATGAGCAAAAATTGTAAATATGGCCCTTGAATCCTCATTGTCTTCAATATCGGTGCCCCTGATATACTTTTTACTGCAACCAACTGTCATCATTGCAAAGATGACAAAAACAAACAACATTCTCCTTTTCATTTTACTCCCCCTTGATCTATGCTTCATCACTAACCTCTTCATCAACTGTATCTTCAAGAGAACTTTCACCATTTTCTAGAGTGAGAGCTGTTCCATTCGGTTCCTCACTTAGTTCCTCATTTGGTTTTTCATCTGCCTCAACAACTGCCGATTCTTCATTTTCTCTTTCCTCTGATGCTGCCGTTCTCTCTTCTGCTTCTTTGCTTTTTGAAATTTGCGGTTCTTCTTTTATTTGCCCAGCTTCCGCTTTCTGCTTGTTCAATCGTTCCTGACTTTTCTGTTCAGCTTCAGATGATTTCCGCCTTGCTGCCATTCTTGATCTTAATTTTTGTGCCCTGTTTTTTAAACCGTCACTGTCTGAAGACTTATCTTTTCCCCTTCTTTTAGGAGGAGCCCTGTTGATGGAAGGTTTTGATGCTGGACCTCTCATCTGTATGGCATATGAATCTGATTCTCCAGGAACACGATACTGAGCCATCAACCCCATAAGGATTGAAAGTGCTGGATTTTCTTTTATTTTCTCAACATCCGGGACATCTATTCTAACATCAAGATCAAGCCTTGAGGACATGATGAATCTTGTATTTACATGAGCTGATCCGGCTACATCAATATTGACAAGCCCTTTTGTAACCATTCTTGATATTTCAACCTTTCCATTTTTCATTTCGGCAGAAACATCAAAGCTTCCAAGATTTATCCTCCCTATGTCAACAGGACCCATCACTGTAGGGATCTTTCCTCTGAAGGTAATTTCATCACTGACAAGAAACAGGTTCCCGTTATAACGGTTTTCTTCGGAAAGACAAAA
The DNA here is from genome assembly GCA_007132725.1 of Candidatus Sumerlaeota bacterium. Classification (GTDB taxonomy): domain Bacteria; phylum UBP6; class UBA1177; order UBA1177; family UBA1177; genus SLGQ01. The sequence goes on along the minus strand of SLOD01000209.1, from coordinate 15,375 downwards.
ACTTCCCTCTCCTGTCAATATTCCTGAAAAAGAAATGTCGTTAAGAAAAGCTCTGAAAATTGATAAAGGAACATCTCTGCTTTCAAAAGCATAACAAGGAGTCTCTCCCGAGCCTAAATTCAAAGTCAATATCCCACCCTGATTATCTATATCCGCTAACTGCAGTTCTCCTGAAACCCGTTTTCTCATAAGATCAACAAGAGAAGGTCTAAAGGAGATCCTTTTAAAAGTAAAGGCTCTCTCTCCCTTTTCAGTCAATTGACCGTTATACAGACTGATATTTCCTAGAATTGAAACACTTACTTTGTCTGCTTCAAGTCCCATGTCCCTGATAAAAAGTTCTTTGTTGATCTGGGAAAGAATATATTCATCCGGGAAAAAAAGTTTAAGTCCAAGCCAGGCACCTATTACAATTGATCCACCTATGAAAAAGATCGTCTTGGAGATAACAAATATTTTGCCTGTAAAAAGTTCCGGAGACACTTTTTTTACATACCTTTGAAATACTTCTTTCACTTTGTTCTTTAACTCTTTTATCTTATTCATCGGCAGGCTCCTTTCTCAGCGTTGCCACCGTTACAGAAACATCATAGTTTTTACCGTCAAATCTTTTTCTGACGTTGATCGCATCAATGAACACATATCTTGACCTGTTCTCAATACCATACAAGAATCCGAAAAGATCTTCAAGAGACACATTTCTCATTCCAACATCCGTTCTTTCAACTGAAATATCACCCCTTTTCCGTGGTGTCAACTCTCTGAGCGTACTTATGTCAACACCTATTGCATCTTTCACAGTGCTTATGTCTGAGTTCAGGTTTACAGCACTGCGGCTTATGCTCGCCTTCATGTTTTCCTGTTGCGTCTGTGCACGCTGATAAATATTTTTGAGAGAAACCATTTTCTGGAGCATTCCTTCCTGGTCGGCTATAGCATGTTTTTTGTCTTCAACATATGAATCCATAATAAAATATAATGCTCCCACTGTAAAGAACAGAAAAAAACATACAAATAAAGTAAGTATGCTTCTTTCCCTCTCACTTAAACTGGTAAGCTGATCAATAATTTTTCCTTTCATCCATTCACCTCTAATTTCCTGACTTTTTCCTGGCCTTTTGAGTTCTGGAATCAGCTTTTTTAGGCTGTGCATATTCAAAAGTAACATTGAAAGAACTCTTGTCTCCTCTCGTGTTTATCTGACCCCTGCTCAATTCAGAGATCATATCATGTGTGCTGAGGTTTTCTGTCAGTTTGTTTATATCATCCAGCGTATTTGCCGTACCTGCTATCCTGATCCTTCCTTCCTCTCTTATTGCCAGCTCACTGATCTCGATCGTGCTGTCTTCATATGCGATAAGGGGAAATATAGCTTCCATGATATGAAGAGCACTGTAAGGATAAACAATTTGTCTGTCAGAAGCACCTTGTTCACCCCTTATCGTCTGGTTCATCACCGATATTGCCTGTCTGAGAGAAGGGTACTCCCGACCCAAAACTTCTATCATGACGGTCCTGGTTCTTTCATCTATAGACGCAGCTCTCTGATTAAGATATCTTATTCTTAACTGCATTCCTGAAATAAGGAGAACTATCGCTGTTATGTATAACACAGCAGCAAAAATAATTCTTTTCTTTAAAAAAGAAAAACCCCCTTTATAAGCAAACTCTTTTTTTGCGAAATTGACACCGATACCTTTTTCCATTGCAATTCCAGTCATCTCAAGGAAATCTTTGACTGCAACAACAACAAAAGGCTTTTCAGAAAACGGGGAACTATCAAGCATTTGAGCTATTTTTGCAGTTCCTTCAGGCACTATATCGTTTATAAAGATGGTTGTTTCACTCATCGTACCGGAAAATGGGATAAAATACGAAACTGTCTTTTCAAGGAAAGATTGGACACATTTCTTTATTCTAAGTTCGATATCACTTAAATCTTCTGTTGAACTTATGTCAACAGATGCATTGAGCCATGTCCTGAGATCTTCCTCAGGATCATCCCCACCAAAAAGAGATATAAGGTCTTTTTTCAGTTCAGCAGTTCCGCCATTTTTTACCACCTGGCCCGAATCTGCAATAAACAGAGAGTAAGTATCTCCTATAAAAATTGCCTTCTCTGTTTCTTTAAAACATTTAAAAGCTATGAACTCTTCAGGAACTATACTGCGGATCTTTTCTTTTGAAAACTGGTCAAAACGATTCAGATAACTCCTTATTATCTCTTTTGGAACACAGAAAACTTTCGTCGCTTCCAAAGGAGAGGCTTTAACTTCGATCATAACATCGTTTTCCAAAAACGGTGTATCTGACTCTATGTCCTGAGAAACAATTTTTCTAAGCTGGACTTCATTGACAGGAGGATAGTTCCTTGAGTAATAAAGGATATCTTTCCCAGGTAGAACAAAGTCTATATAGTCGTATTCTTTAAGAATTTCATGGGATTCATCCATCGGGACGGAAAAAACCTTTTCAAAAGAACATTTGTTATATTCTTTAATAAAAGAACATATCAGAAGTTCCCCGTTATTAATTCTGCATGAAGCAAATCGCATTCTATACCTCTACTAACCTTCTCTGTAATAAAACATATTCCCTTCTCTGTCCACTACTATTTCAACCCAGCTTTCCACACCATCTTTGACACCTGTAGTCCTTATTCTGTAAACATTGTTGGAAACATCTATGACCCTTCCCACATCTTTTTCCAACTCGATCCCTTCTTCAGCACAGGCGGCAATAAAATCCGAGGGTTTAGCAAAACCGTTCCTCGCTCTTTTTGCAAGGATTTTACCAAGAATCTCCCTCATGCTGTCTTCATTATAAAAAACAGCTAAAGATTTATCAACGGCGTATGCTCTTATTATAGCCTCTATCATCATGGGAGAAGCTTTGTTTATATTTATTTTTCCGGTTGAATATATAGTAATATGAGGTTCCAGTATCCTGTAGATCACATCATTGACACCATAAACCATCATCAATTCTTCGATCGTGTTAAATTTTGCATTTTTCACCCTGTATCTGGGTTCAAACCTGTCATATAAAACCTGCTGATCTCCTCCTACTATGTACTTTTCTCCATCTACATATCTTTCATTTCCTACATTTACCCACCCTACTATATTCTGCACAAGTTCAACTCTGCTCACGTATTCTTTTCTTGATGTGTTTTCCAAGAAAATAAAATCATAAAAATCCGGTTCAATTATAGCTTCAAGCATTTTAATAACAGCAGCTCTTGCTCCATACGCAAGATGATTTAGATTTATCTTATCATCTTCAGTTGAAAATTCGATCCTGAAATCTCCAGGGAACTGAAAAAGAGGATCACCCTCCTGAGTATACATAAAATCCCCTTCCTCTTCATTTGTCATTGACCCTTTAACATCATCTCTCGTTTTACTCATTACATCTTCCATTTCCACAAAAGGACCAGCCATAGTAAAAGCTCTTAAAAGAGCTGTGTCGAACGGAACAATATCCCATATTTCAATGCTCTGACCTAAACCGAATTGTTTTAAGACACCCTCAACCTGTCTTTGAAGATCAAATATTATCACAGCGAAATTAACTCCACTCTGAGCAAGAATCTGTGCTTCAGCTTTTCTTTTGTAATTCATAGCCAGCTCAAACTCTGTTCTTGCTTCATAGTTCATATCGGTTACAATAGGAAGAATTACAGTGATCATTACTGCTACAATTAAGAGAGCCACTCCCCTTTCAGGTTTTTTCAGGCGGCTCAAAATTTTTTCCATTACCTTTTTCATCTTCATTCCTAAAAACTGAGCGGTTTTCTCATTCTTATATTTACTACTGTCTCAATAACACGAGGCTGAGCATTATAACCTGCCTCTTCCACCGACATTGTAATTTTTACTTTAGGGGGCAAAATATTAAGATTTTCCGATGACTCAGTATCCCATGTCGGTTTCCACTCTCTGTTCCTTTCATCCCAAAATTCAAATACAATACTTCTGAAACCTCTGAAAACAGGATAAACATTACCACCCCTTTCAGGATATTCGTCCACCCACAGACTTTCCCTCCGGTAAAGAACATTTTCACCGCGGTCTCTTTCCCCGTAATATTCTATTTCAGTCTGATCACACTGTTTTACGTCAGCCTGCATTCTTACCTTGTTTATAGATGCAAAAGTAAGATGGGTCATTGGAGAATCTTCTTCTGCAACAAATATCGTTTTATGGGTCTCTTCTGGAGAACCTCTGTTAAGCGAGAGGTAGGCATTCCTTATATCATTTTTCATCAGTTCCAAAGTAAAGTATATCTGTCTTTCTCTCTCCATTATCTCTTTCATTCTTGCCCTGCCTGAAAGTATGTTGGAAAAAGAAAAATAGACCGATGCAACCAATATAGCGGTAATAGCCATTGTTACAAGCATCTCTATCAGACTGAAACCTTTTTCAGATATACTGCTCATCTTTTCTTCACCTTCTGCCCGGAACTGTCCCTGGTCTCTGTTGCTGTAGTCTGCCTGGAGGAACTCCTAGAGACCCCGGTTCCCCGGAAGGTGCTGTCTCCTGTTTTTTACCCTCGTGTTGACGAAATTCCCCTGCTTGCCCTGTTGTTGTAAGGAAGTATGTAAAAACCACCTTTTCTGAAGCCCTTTTTCCGCTGCCCCAGGAAACTGTGAGGGTCAGCTTTCTTATTCTGTCCCTGAAGAAGTCTTCTATGTTGCCTCTTGCAAGAGAAAGCATCCCCGCTGCCTGATCCTGATACCCTCCTACATCATCCCTTCCGGGAGAAAGATCGGGAAGAGGGAAAAAAACTCTTCTTATAGTGTACTCCCATCTGAAAGCATCGTATTCCGGATTGTCAAAAGTTCCTCTGTCCTCAAATTCTGTTTCAGGGATACCGTCTTCTTTTAATATTTCCTCTATTTCATGCATCTTCAGCTGAGCAAGTTCTGTTCCAAGATATATGTTGCTCACCATTGATGCATAAAGGTAGCTTGCTGAAATGATCCTTGAAACACTGAACAGAACTCCTGCAAGGATAGTTACTGCGGCAAGTACTTCAATTAATGAAAAACCTTTCTCTATCTTTTTCATCGTCCTCTGGCATCCTGATCTTCAAAAGTATCCTGAATTATTCTAACTTCATCCCCGAACTCTCCCGCTTCTATTTTAGTGTTAAGGAACATGTCCGATGTTATATATGAAAAAGTTTTGTCCCCTTCATCGGTGGACTCTCCAAGCCCCAGATAAAAAGGCTCTATCCTCCCTTGAGGAAAAATATAGATATAGACCATTTTGTCTCTTTCTTTTGCCATAATATGATCCGGAGTAATAATATCAGGAGTATGGTAAGCATAAAAGGACGTGACGATTAAACTATCGGCAAAAGATCTACTTTCTGAAACCTTGTTGAAATCAGGTTTTAAAATTTCCCTTATGCTCCTCCTGTCAGGAATGAAGTTTTCATAATGAAAATATTCGTCAGCATCAATACCTCCGTCTGAAAGAAGTTGAGCCCTTTCAAAAAAATTATCAACTCCGATAGCTCTTCCGGTTTCTCTCCTGAACGGGTCTCCTTTTTCTCCTCTTTCCATTCTTTCTATCAATTCTTCAGTCTCTCTTGTCCTTTCTGCAAATCTTTCTCCGCCTGAAAGGAAAAAAGGAGTTTCACTGCTTTCAAGCCAATACTCCCCTTTTTCCATATCAATTGCAACTCTGAAATAGTCTCCGGTCCTTACCGATCTCATAAAACCTCCTCTTAAAAAAGAATTGAATTCACCAAGATCGGTAGATGCCCTGAAACGACCTAAGTTCCCTATGCCGGCAACCGTAACACTTACCAGTAAAACTAAAATGGCTAAAACAGCCAGCATTTCTATCATAGAAAATCCACGAAATCGTAACACGGCACAACCTTTTAAAATCATAGTATGTTTTTCTTAGTCCCAGTTTGTAATATCATCATTTCCCCCTTCTCTTCCATCCGGACCGAAGGAGTAGAGATCAAAGTATCCTTCATTGTGTGTCCCCGGGTATATATATATGTATTCGTTTCCCCATGGGTCTTTAGGAACATTTCTGTCACGCAGTATCTTTTCTTCAACGAGTCTGGAAAGCCCATCCTGACTGTCAGGATAACGGCCAAACTCTGTTTTGTAGAGATCAAGGGCATTGCTTATAGTCACAATATCCATCTCCGCCTGCCTGATCTTAGACCTGTCAAGATAACTCATGACACCTACACTTACTGCTCCCATGATCATTGCCATGATGGTGATAACGACCATGATCTCTAAAAGAGAGAACCCTTTTGCAATCCCTTTCCTGCTTCCTTCAAGTAAAGCTTTCATAAAGTTTTTTAACATCTCTTCCTCCTTATCCTACCGCTTCGTTTATCTGCAATATAGGCATAACTACTGCAAAAACAATGAACCCTATTATGAACGCCAGAACGACTATCATAACAGGTTCTATCAATGCAGTAAGTCTTTCCATTGTATATGAAACTTCTTTTTCATAACTGTCTGCAAGAGTTTCAAGCATATCTTCAAGCTCTCCACTCTGCTCTCCTATTGATATCATCTGAACAACTATGGGAGGGAACTCTCCACATCTCTTTAAAGGTACCGCTATCGACTCCCCTTCTTTAATATTTTCTCTTGCAGCAGCAAGAGCAGCCTCAAGAACTCTGTTCCCTATAATTTTTTTAACTATGTCCATAGCCTTCAAGATCGGGACTCCGGACATAAGGAGAGTGGACAGTGTTTTAGAAAACCTTGCAATAGCAACCTGTCTGTTCACTTTTCCAAAAACAGGCATATTTATCATAAGATTATCGAGCTGGACAGCACCCTTTCCGGATGATGTATATTTTTTAAAAGCAAAAAAAGCTGCGATCAGAGCAATAAACATCAACCACCAGTAATCCCCTACAAACCCAGAAAGTGAAATTAAAACTCTGGTTTGAAAAGGGAGGGCCATGTCAATATCTTCAAACATTTTAGAAAGTTTAGGGATAACCACAGTAAAAAGAACACCTACGACCAAAACCGCAACAAAAAGAAGTATTACAGGATAGACCATCGCACTTTTAACTTTATTTCTCAGGTCAACTTGTGATTCCATAAACCCTGCCAGACGCAAAAGAACCTTGTCCGTTGCCCCGCTCTCCTCTCCTGCTGCAAGCATATTGCAATAAAGATCATCAAAAATGTTAGGAAAATCTCTGGCACTTCTACTGAAGCTGTAACCTTCGTTCATTTTACCTTTTATAATAAGCATAGCATCTTTCAAAGTTTGGTTTTCCTGTTGCTGAGCAACTGCGTTAACAGCTTCCACCAGAGGTATTTTTGCTTTTTGAAGCGTGGCAAGAAGCCGTGTCATTGAAGCTACTTCGTCCAGAGAAACTTTTTTTCTTCCTAAGTACAGAAGGCTTTTCAAACTGTCAAAGCTGAATGTATCTTTACTTGATATCTCTTTTATTTCTGTCACATAATATCCTTCCGCAAGAAACTTTGTTTTTACAGACCCTCTGTTATCCCCCTCGACTGTTCCTTTTTTTTCCTTGCCTGAGGAATCTATGATCTTATAAGCAAAAAGCGGCATCAGTTATCCTCCTGAGTTCTTAAAAGCACTTCTTCCGGAGATGTTATACCTTTAATAGCTTTTAAAGCCCCGTCCTCTCTTAAGGTAAGCATCCCGTTAGCTGAAGCTATCTTTCTTATCTCACTTGCGTCAAGCCTGTTGACAACAGCTCTTCTTAACTCATCATCCATATTGATAAGTTCGAATATCCCGGTTCTGCCCACATACCCTATCTGGAGACATTCTTCGCAACCGACATGTCTGTAAAAAGGATGGTCCGAGTATTCTGAAGGATCAAGACCCAGTTCTTCAAGTATGGTTTTTTCGGGATAATACATCTCCTTGCATTTCGGACAGAGTTTTCTGACAAGTCTCTGAGCGAGGATTCCTATGATAGTGGAAGATATGAGAAAGGGTTCGATATCCATGTCTATCAATCTGGTAAAAGCGGTAGGGGCATCATTGGTATGTAGTGTTGAAAAAACAAGGTGCCCGGTCAGCGAAGCATTGATGGCAATTTCCGCAGTTTCCTTGTCCCTTATCTCTCCGACCATTATGATATCGGGATCCTGCCTAAGTATGGATCTAAGTCCACTTGCAAAAGTGAGTCCTATTTTTGAATTTATATGTATCTGATTGATCCCTTTAAGTTGGTATTCAACAGGATCCTCTTCAGTTATTATTTTAACATCCGGTGAATTGATCTCTGTAAGAGCAGAATACAACGTCGTTGTCTTACCACTTCCTGTAGGCCCTGTAACAAGAAATATCCCGTGTTTCATCCTGATAAGTTTTCGCATTCTTTCAAGATCCCTTTTGGTAAAGCCGCAGGCGTCCAGAGAAAGCTCCTGAGATCTTTTGTCAAGAACACGGAGAACAACAGACTCTCCATGAATACTTGGCAATGTTGAAACACGGAAATCTATATCATTCCCTGCAATTTTAACTTTTATATTACCGTCCTGGGGAAGCCTTTTTTCAGAAATATTAAGACGGCTCATTATTTTTATCCTCGTAATAAGTCCAGCCTGTGCCGCTTTGGGAACCCTTTGTACAGCAGAAAGTTTTCCGTCTTTTCTGAATCTTACAAGCACCTCATCTTCAAAGGATTCAAAATGGATGTCGCTTGCTTTTTCTTTTACCGCCTTTGCGATAGTGTTGTTTACGAACCTGATTATGGGAGCTTCATCATTAGAGTCAATAAGGTCGGGAATTTCAGTATCGATATTTCCAGCCATATCAGCAAACTCTTCGGCATTGAGAGTTTCTCCTTCATTATCTATTTTACTGTAAGCAAAATTTATCATATCGGTTACTTTTGTCGAAGGACAGAGATATGAGCTTATGTCACACTTATATATCATATACAACTGGTTGAAGAGAAGTGTTGAACAATTTTCAGAAATTGCAACATGAAGCAAATCATCTTTATAAAGAGGCATTGCTTTAAATTTTTTTGCAAGACCTATTGGAAAATCACTAAGTATTGCGGGATCTATCTTTTTTAGAATCTCTTCATTGATCATCGGAATACCAGTCTGTTCTGAAACAGCTTCTGCAAGTTGTTCCGGACTCACTATTCCTTCTTCTACAAGAATTTCACCTGTCTTTTTAGGAATAGCACTGTTTTTTTGAAGCTCCAAAGCTTTCTTTATGTCTTCTTTGACCGCATATTTTTTATCAACAAGTATTTCTCCAATTTTTTTTCTCATATATGTTACTCCGCTTCCAATTCGGGAACATATTCTTCAAAAATGTCTTCTTCTGATCTAAAAGAATCAACTTCTTCAGTATTCACCTCTCTTGTTCCACCGGGAGTTACTATTATTGACTTTTCTTCTTTACTTTGAGCTTCAAGCCTTAAAAGCTCTTCTTTTTCTTCTGTATTTATTTCATTTACGGTTTTTACCAGAGAAAGGAGAGGCCCTCTTTTTTTCTCCCAGTAAATAGTCCCTTCAAAGGAAGAGTAGTCACCATAATACTTCCTGGCAAAATCATCCCTTTCCTGAATTTTTCTCTCAAGTATCCTTGCAAAGTCCTCTCTGCTCTCAATTATATGAGGAGTGATAATTATAAGGAGATTTACTTTTTTCTTAGTAGTTCTCCTATATTTAAAAAGAGAACCTAAAACAGGAATATCACCTAGAAACGGAATTTTACTTTCACTTTCAGTCACAGAATCTGTCATTAAACCACCTATGACTATGGTCTGTTCATTTTCAGCATTTACAATTGTTTTAGCCTGTCTTTTAGTGGTTCTGAAACCATAGGCGGTCTGAGCACCGAGCTCAGTTATTTCCTGATTTATTTCAAGAGTAATATATCCGCTCTCATTTATCTGAGGCTTTATTCTTAATCTTAAAGCGACATCTTCTCTTGTGTATGTGATCGTACTCCCTGCAGTTCCACTGATGATATTGCCCGATGGAAAAGGTATCGTTTCCCCTACACTTATTTCAGCCTCTTCGTTATCTGTTGTCAAAAGGTGTGGTGTAGACATTACATTGACAGCAGAATCACTATGTGCAGCATTAAGAATAAAACCCAGAGAGGGGACACCTCCAAGTATTCCCAAACCGGGAATTCCTTCAGTCCCCTGTACCGAAGGACCTACCATTCCCGCAACAAGACCGGGGTTAAGATTTTCATATAAAGCTTTGCCGAAAAAAAGAGGAACCGTCTCTCCACCAATATTAACAGTAAAACCTGCGGCAGCATAGGCATTGCCAAACTCAAGAGATTCGTCAATATTTACCTCTAAAATAGCAGCTTCCACAAAGACCTGCTTTCTTCTTATATCCAGCTGCTCTATTACCCTTTTCAGGTTTCTGAAGTCCTGGATCGAAGAAACAATGACAAGAGAGTTTGTAGCTTCATTGGAAGATATCTGTATTTCGCCCTCAAAGACATCAGTGCCTTTTGCCGCTTTTTTTCCTCCTCTTCCGGCACCGCCGCTTCTTGAAAGCTGATTAAGGGTTTTTACCAAGTCTTCCGCTTTGGCATTTTGAAGTTTTACAACATGGATTTCACCTTCTCCCTCGATCTCTTTATCAATGTGCTGTATGATCTGCAATACAAGGGCATATGTTGACTGACTGCACAATAAAATAAGCTGGTCGCTCCTTTCATCTGCAACAATATGCAGATAGAGATTCTCGCTGGAAAACTCTTCTTCATCCTGTGGAGCATCTTTCGGTGGGGCGGGAGATTTACCCGCGTCACCTGCCACTCCTGCCAGTTGAGGCTTATCTTGTGCCTGAGCCGCACTTCTCCTTTTTTGGGCTGCGCGTCCCCCCGTTGCTCTTGTAAAATCTCTGAAAATATCCTCAAGAATTTTCCGGGCCTCTGCAGCTATAATGTGGTTAAGTCTGACAAAGTGCAATTTAACTGTGTCGGTATCAGAAGGTCGATCAAGTTCTTTAATAAGATCTCTGATTTTCCTGATATTTGCAGCATAATCAACAAGGATCATTGTCTGTTCATCAAAAATAATTGAAGTTCCGCCTTTATTTCTGAACACTTTCAAGACATTGTCCATAGCCTGTGCTGAAACGTGTTCAAATTTAATTATTGTTGCAACCATTTTGAAAAGATCAGGGACATCGGTACCTTTATAGAACGGTATCCTCATTTCAGGAATAGATTTTTCTCTGGTTATTATAGTAAACTTCCCATCTTCAGTTATACTGAAATTATTGACAGCGAGCAATGTAAGAAAAGTTCGGTAAGCTTCTCTCAGAGTTACCATTTCCGGAGCCATTATATTTACCTTAGCTTTACCAAGATGTTCAGGGAGAATAAAGTTTTTATGAAGAAGTTCTGAAAATGTTTTAACTACATTAATAAGATCTTCGTCCTGAAAATCGAGCTTGATCTTCTGGTTCAGATCCATTGGCTTGATATGTTTTACCTCTATCTTTATTTTGTCTCCCTCTACTTTTTCAGTAACTTCCGGTTTTTTATCAAGTGCCGTTTTCGCTTTAGGTGGAGTGACAGTTCTGACTCCCGAAGATTTATCAGCTCGGTCTCTTTTTTCCTCTACTTCAGCTTTTCTATCTTCTCCTTCTTCAGCATTTTCTTCAGCTTCAGCTTCATCCTCATCCTCTTCTTTTGCGATATGAGGTCTTATTTCGGGAGTGACCTTAGGCCTGATGTTTCTGTTTATCCCTTTGAGCCTTGTATCAATATTCACCGGCAACTTAATATCTTCATCTTCCCCAGCCACATAACCGAATAAAAGTAAAAACATTATCAAAATCACGCTGCTTTTAAAACCCATCTTTTTCTCCTATTATTACTCTATTGTATATTGCAATGTCTCGTTATTACCGCGTCTTATGATATCTATGGATATGTTTGAAGCACTTTGAAGTCTTGAATATGCTTCAAGAGCTTTATCAGGACTCGATATATCAATTCCATTTATTGACTTTATAATATCTCCGTTCCTTATACCTATCCTTTCATAAAGGCTGTTCCTTCTTATATTCAATATCCTGAAACCGTTTTCTTTTTTTGCCGGAACTATTCTTGCCTGTGTAGCAAGTGCATTAAGATTCCCTGTAGCTCTCTGGAGATCCTGTCTTCTTATCACATATTGATTTTCACCTACTTGTTTTATTTCAAAATCGTCATCACTTGCCTGTTTGGGAGCCGGACGCTCTCTTTCGGCCACTTTCGGTTCCGGTTTCTTGGCTTCACCCACCCCTTCTCCAATGCATCTTACACCTTGAGAGGTGTTGAATATAACAAGATTTCGCCATACGAATCCTATTTTCACACCATCTGTCACCTCATCCCCGACTCTGGAAACATGGACTGTTTCTTCCCTGCCCCTTCCTGCTTTTACTACAGCTACCGAGTCTTCCCAGTCACTGGCAACAATGGTTCCTCCTAAAGTTAGATCGGACATGGCGATACATTCTCCCGGATTCTCAAGAAAATACAAGATGTCGTCAGCACTTGCCTGAGAAACTCTCTCCCGGGCACCTCCAGGATCACCGGCACTTTCCGACCTCATTTCAGCAAGAGTTATTGAGCGCATCTCCGCATCGAAAATATTATATGACAGAATATTGTCACTTTCTTCTCCGAAGTTGAAGAAACTATCCGATATCCCGTCATCGACATCACTTCCGGTGCTTGCGTAGTAACTCCTTCCAATAGGAACAAAAACCTGATCCTCTTTCACAGCCATAGTTATGACAAATCCTATCAAAGTGGATATGGCAAAGACTATAGAAAGGAACAATCCCGCGTTTAGAATGTTTCTGCTTCTCATGAATGATCTGATCCTCTGTCATTAATACAAACAACCATATTAATATGCAAATTCCATACCACAACATAAGCCAAACAAATACAGATGGTTAGACAGAAAAACACCCTTGACAAACAGTCAAATTGACAGATTGTCATACAAGAGGAAAGGTTGAAAAGTACTGTCTGTATCAGGGTATTGAAGCTATTTTAGGAACTTTCTGAAAATTTTAAAAAGGCTTTATATCATGGAAAACATGGGAAATGACTACATCATTCCACCCATGCCTCCCATTCCACCCATTCCGCCCATGCCGCCCATATCAGGCATTGCAGGTTCGCTCTCTTTCTTTGGAGCATCAACTATGACAGCTTCTGTTGTGAGAAGTGTGGATGCTATGCTTGCAGCATTCATAAGTGCGTTTTTGGTCACTTTTGTAGGATCGATTATTCCACCTTTTATCATGTTTTTGTACTCATCTCTGGCGGCGTCGTATCCGTAATCAAAATCATCATTTTTCATAATGTTGTCAATTACTATACTTCCATCGACACCTGCATTGACAACTATCTGACGACAGGGAGTTTCAAGTGCTTTTGATATGATTTCAACACCTACTTTTTCATCGTCATTTTCGGTTTCCACATCTTTAAGAACTTTTTTGCAACGCAAAAGAACCGTTCCTCCGCCTGCAACTATACCTTCTTCTACAGCTGCCCTTGTAGCATGAAGTGCATCGTCAACTCTGTCTTTTTTCTCTTTCATTTCCACTTCTGTGGCTGCTCCCACATTGATAACAGCAACTCCGCCGGAAAGTTTTGCAAGTCTTTCCTGAAGTTTTTCTTTGTCATAGTCAGATGTAGTTTCTTCGATCTGAGCCTTTATCTGGTTAACTCTTTTTTTGATATCTTCTTCTTTTCCGGCTCCGTCAACTATAGTAGTGTTGTCTTTATCGATCACAACTCTTTTTGCCGTTCCCAACATATCAATTGTGGCATTTTCAAGTTTGTTTCCAAGCTCTTCACTTATGAACTGGCCATTAGTGAGAATTGCAATATCTTCAAGCATTGCTTTTCTTCTGTCACCGAAACCGGGAGCTTTAACGGCCGCTATGTTTAAAACACCGCGAAGTTTGTTTACAACAAGTGTAGCAAGAGCTTCACCTTCAACATCCTCAGCGATGATGAGGAGAGGCTTGCCGTGTTTTGCAACACCTTCCAGCAATGGAACCATGTCTTTAAGCGTATTGATCTTTTTATCGTAGATCAAAATAAACGGGTTTTCCATCTCAACTTCCATCTTTTCAGCATTTGTAACAAAATAAGGACTGAGATAGCCTCTGTCAAACTGCATTCCCTCAACAGTTTCAAGGTATGTTTCCATACCTTTTGCTTCTTCAACGGTTATAACACCCTCTTTACCCACTTTATCCATTGCTTCAGCGATGATTTTACCAACTTCTTTATCATTGTTGGCAGAGATACTTGCTACACTTGCTATTTCTTCAAAAGTGGAGATCTTTTTAGAAACGCTATCGAGCTTTTCAACAACTTTTGCAACAGCTTTATCAACACCCCTTTTAATATAGATAGGGCTGTATCCTGCAGTTACATATTTGAACCCGTCTTTAACTATTGACTGGGCGAGAACTGTAGCTGTTGTTGTTCCATCACCGGCAACATCACTTGTCTTAGAAGCAACTTCTTTAACAAGCTGTGCTCCTATATTTTCCACTTTGTTTTCAAGTTCTATTTCTTTGGCTACGGTAACACCGTCTTTGGTAATTTTAGGTGCACCGAAAGATTTCTCCAGAACGACATTGCGACCTTTAGGTCCGAGAGTTATTTTAACAGCATCAGCCAGTCTATTGACACCTTTAAGTATTTTTGATTTAGCTTCATGATCGAAATATATGCTTTTTGCACTCATTTTTACCTCCACAATTTATCAAGTTTATTTTTCAACTACAGCAAGAATGTCTTCTTCTCTAAGTATAAGATGCTCCTGCCCTTCAATTTTTATTTCGGTGCCACTGTACTTGCTGAAAAGGACTTTGTCCCCTTCTTTAACCTGCATTGACTGACGTGCACCATTTTCAAGGAGTTTTCCACTCCCCACAGCCACGACCTCGGCTTCGATCGGTTTTTCTTTAGCGGTGTCAGGAATAATAATTCCCCCGGCAGTTTTTGTTTCACTTTCAGCTCTCTTTACGATAACTCTGTCATTCAAAGGTCTGAGTTTCATTTTTACCTCCTAAATCTATGAAAAGGTTAACAAATCCTATTAACTTCCGAACAGTTCCTCAACTGGAAACACCGGTATTTATAAGCATCTTTTCAATTAGTCAAGTAGATTTAAATAAAAAAATTCACTCTCTCCATTTTCCATAGTAATATTTTGCTGCTTAATTTGCTTTACTCAGTCTTATTTCAGCACCTTTTGTTAATGTTTTGCAGTAGCAGTCAAAGGAAGTCAAGTGGTGGAGACGGCGGGAATCGAACCCGCGTCCGAAAAGAGGATCTATCAAGCTTCTACATGCTTAGCTGTCCGTTT
>SLOD01000146.1 GCA_007132725.1 Candidatus Sumerlaeota bacterium | reverse complement strand
CTTTTGACCGCATAAAGCCTATTATAGAATCGGAACTTGATGCTTCAATAGAAGAAAATTTTTCCCACTTTAATCCGGAACCCATTGCCGCCGCATCAATTTCACAGGTTTATTCAGCTACGCTTAAAGAAAATGGAAAAGATGTGGTTGTCAAGGTCAGAAAACCGGGAGTTGTTGAAACTATCCAGACTGACATGGAAATAATTGTGTGGATAGCGGATATCCTGCAGCGTCATTCTGCCCACTCTAAGATGATAGACTTTAAAGGTATTGCAGAAGAATTTTTTATGACAATGAAAGAGGAACTCGATCTGCTTATTGAAAAAAGTAATACTCAGAAATTTATATCAAATTTCAGCGCAGAAGAGTGGAGTTGGCTTAAGTTTCCTGAAATGTTCGAGAGTTACTGTACCGGTAGAGTCCTGGTGATGGAAAAAATATCGGGATATAAGCTTTATGAGCTTAAAAATTTTGATGAAAAGAAAAAGGATGAGATTAAAATAGATAAAATAAGTGAAAAAGGTTCAAGACTGCTTATGAAAATGATTCTGGTTGACGGATTTTTCCATGCCGATCTTCATGCCGGCAATCTTTTTTTTCTTGAGGGAGGTAAAATTGCTATCATTGACTGTGGAATGTGCAGCAGGCTGGATCGTTATCTTAAGGACAGGATCGCTGATATGTTCATAGCTTTTGCATCAAAAGATTATGAAAAACTTGCTTCTGTGTATATTGACATGAGTGAAAGCGGCACAATTGAAAACAAAAAAGAGTTTGTAAGAAACATCAGAAAAATAGTTGAATCACTTCCCGAAAATCTGTCAGATGTCAACTCTGCGGAAACTGTACAGAAAATATCGGTACTGCTCTTTAAATACAAACTGAAATTTCCAAGAGAGCTGACTCAGCTTCTAAGGAGTTTTACTCTGTTAGACGGTTTGTGCAGGGAACTGGATCCCTCCTTCCAGTTTTTTGAAGTTGCGGAAAAACTTTCAAGTGAGCTGGTAGTTCAAAGATATACCCCTGAACGGATCGCCGTTGAAATGTTTTCTCTTTTGATGAAACTCATGGAGATAACTAAAACACTTCCAGGCAGTATATCTGAAATAGTGGATAATATCGAAAATGGAACGCTCCAGCACAGATTCTTGATACTGCTTAGAAAATCCGAAAGGAGTTTTTTTTCAAAAATGGTGAGCAGAATATGCAGTGCTTTTATGTTGGCAGGTTCTATGATAGCCTTCGGTGCAATGAAACATTCACCCTATAACTACATTGTCTGGTCTGTCTTTTTTCTCTCACTCACAATATTTCTTTTGACATTTAGAAAAGGAAAGGAAAATGACGATCAATAAAAGTATCCGGGAACATCTTGAGGATATAGAAAAAAAGGATCTTTGCTATGCCGCATGTTTGAGCAGTGAAAGTAAAGGCCGGATGAAAAATGAAAAAAAATGTGATATCAGGCCGGTATTCCAGCACGACAGAGACCGTATAGTTCACTCAAAAGCGTTCAGAAGACTTGCAGATAAAACACAGGTGTTCTTATCCCCTAAAGGAGGACACTACAGCAATAGACTTACCCATACACTGGAAGTTACTCAAATAGCAAGGACAGTGGCCAAGGCACTTCTGCTTAATGAAAGTCTTACCGAGGCAATAGCCCTGGGACACGATCTTGGACATACTCCTTTCGGTCATGCAGGAGAGAGAGCTTTAAATAAAATCCTTGAAAATGGTTTCAGACATGAAAAGCAAAGTTTGAGAGTGGTGGATCACCTTTCCAGGAACGGAGAAGGTTTAAATCTTACTTATGAGGTGAGGAACGGGATAGCCACCCATTCCAAAGGGAAAGGGCCTCTTATAAATAAAGAAAGTGCCCCTGCAACCCTTGAAGGTCAGATAGTGAGACTTGCAGATATAGTAGCTTATCTTAACCACGATATTGATGATGCTGTGAGGGGAGGTTTTTTAAAAAAGAAGGAAGTTCCATATTGCGAAAAACTGGGCAATAGAGGTTCTGAAAGGATTAACTCTATGGTTAAAGATCTAGTGTCAGAAAGTCTTAAAACTATAGAAGCAAACGATCCCGCAATAACATTTTCTAAAGAAATGACTAAAACAGTTGAGGATATCAGGGAGTTTATGTTCAGTAAAGTTTATGAAACAAAAGTGGTACGACAGGAATTCGAAAAATCTGAAAACATCATCCGTTCGTTGTTTAAATACTTTAAAGACAACTATGACCATCTTAATGAGTATTTCTACCCGTTTGTTTCTGATGATCCGCTTGTAAACATAACTGATTTCATAGCATCTCTCACTGATTCCTATGCTATTTTTTTATATACTAAGCTCTTTGTGCCCGAAAGACTTAAATATCCCGGATTCAGGAATGATTCGTAACCTACTGTATGCACTTCTTCTTTTTTCCATTTTTTTAAATGTGGCACTTTATTATGATAAAAGTGGTCGTGGACAGAGAGATACTGAAGAAAGGGAGTGTTATATATACCCTGATAATATCTCTTCGATAGATTTCGCAATCACTCCCCATCCGTATTTTCCAAGGTTTTCCGCCTACTCTTTGAAAGGGGAAAGCATTGAATTTCTCGATTTTTATGTAGGTGACTCCATATTATCTGCTATAGAGACAAAATATGATATTACTATGCCCTCAGAGTTTTTAAGAAATATTCAGAAGATAGCCTACTTTTTCAACGATTTCAGGGTCATGTTCAGGGAAAGAGACAGAGTTTCGCTGTTTTACAGACGGGATGACAAAAAAATTGTTTATCTCAGATTTAAAAACAGTCACAGAAATTCAGTCCAGGAAACATTTCTTTTTGAAACTGAAGGTAGAGAAGTGTATGTGACAGCCGATGGTGTCTATCTCCAGCCCTGCATCACAAACGGTCCCTTTTCCGGCTGTCCTCAGGTCGGGTTTACAACTGAACACAATTCTCTGGTTCCTGTTTTTGATCTGGAGCCGTTCTCTGACATCAGACTTCCATTTCTCGCTAAACTTATGAGCGCTTCGCAAAGCTCCAGACTGGGAGGAGAAGTGGAGTTTATTTACAGTAACCACATGATAAGAGCTGTTTATAAAGGACTTGCATCAATAAACAGCGGTCTTAAGAAAGATAGTTTATATAAACCGGGAACTTTGATCGGGAAAGGTGGATACCCTTTGCCGGACAGAAAAAAAGGTGTTGTTTACTACTTAAGGAGAAGAGACGGTTCTGTTATTTCCCCTTATTTGTTTCACCATACCGAAAGAATGGAAGTGGATGAAAACAGACAGACGAATCTCAGGATAGCTTCAAGTTTTTATTCAAAATGGTATAGGTCGGGGATAAGTTTTGAAGAGAAATATTACTAAAAGATAGACAGGTGAGGTTAAGATGAAAAAAAAGCGGATCTTATTTACTTCTGAACTTCCCGGGAACTCTTTCAAGGAAAATTTAAACCACAACGAATTCGAAATATTCCTTGCTGAAGATATAGAAGGTGAAACTCTGCAAAAAAAGGTTGAAAAGGTTAACCCTTCAGGAATAATTGCACTTCTTTCTGACAAAATAGATAAAAATGTAATAGATTCTGCACCTGCTCTTGAAGTTATATCCAATTATGCGGTCGGTTATAACAATATAGATGTAACATACTGCCATGAAAAAGGAATTTATGTGACAAACACTCCTGATGTACTTACAGATGCAACTGCGGATATAGCAATTTTACTGATCCTGATGGTTTCCAGAAGGGCTGTTTCGTCAGATAGATTTGTAAGGACCGGACATTTTAAAGGATGGGGTCCGCAACTGTTTGTTGGAAAATCTCTCCAGAATAAAAAACTTGGTATAATCGGGATGGGAAGAATAGGCCTTGCAGTTGCAAAAAGGGCAGTGGCTTTTGGAATGGATGTTATCTACTGCAATAGAAACAAAGTGGAAAAAGAAAAAGAAAAAGCAGTTAATGCTCAATATGTGGAAATAGAACAGCTTTTAAAAGAAAGTGACTTTATTTCCTTACATCTTCCATATACCCCGGAAGTCAATCATCTCATAGGGAAAAACGAATTCGGTATAATGAAAAAAGATGCGGTGTTGATCAATACTGCGAGAGGTCCGCTTGTTGATGAAAAAGCTTTGTGTGAAGCTTTAATCTCCGGAGAAATATACGGTGCCGGACTGGATGTGTATGAAAATGAACCGGCAGTTGAAAAAGGGCTGATGGACCTTGAAAATGTTGTTCTTTTGCCCCACATAGGAAGTGCAACTGAAGAAACCAGATCTGAAATGGCTGAAATGGCAATAAGTGGCTGTATATCGGTTTTAAGCGGTTCTGTGCCTGAAAACATCGTTAAACCCTTCTGAATCTATCCTTTTTCCGGACATCTCCGGCATATTTTATAAAAAATATTGAATTGACTTGCAAAAAGCTGTTATAAATAGTACAATCCTGGATTGTATATGGAGCAGGTTTTTATAGTAAATGAGGCATAAAGTGAAAAGAAAGGTCAGGTCGTTGTTAATCCTTTTATTTTTATTGTCATTTTTTTCTTCCAATACCCTGTTTGCTTTTGGTTTTGTCATGTCAGCTGTGGGGTATGATCATTTTTATGACGATTATGACGAAGAAGACGAAGAAGACGAATTCCTCGACGAGCCGGAAGATGAATTTTTTGATGAACCGGTTGATGAGTTTTTTGACGATCCTGTTGATGAGTTTTTCGATGAACCTGTTGATGAGTTCAGAGATATTTCTCCTGAACCTTTCATAAGAGATGAATTCAGGCCTGTTGAAAGCAGAGATGCTTTTGTTCCGCCACCTGAGGATGACTTTGTTATGGAAAAAAGAGAGGGAGAGAGAGCACACCGTTACAGAGAACCCGATCTGGGTAGAGTACTTGTCCCTTCATATCTTTACAGAGATAACAGTGTCCAGTCAAACAAAGTTTTTGAGCTTTACAGGAACGATCAGGTAGTTATCCTTGAAGAATCACCCGGCTGGTTCAGAGTGGAGTTCCTCGGAAGAGAGGGTTGGGTGCCTATGCAGGATGTAAGACTTGAAAAGTGGCACACTTACAGAGTGTCTATGGAGCTTGGAGGCGGTGTAGGTTCCGGTGGTGGAGACATAAGTAACTTTAAAGTTCTTGGCAACTATTTTTTCAGACTGAATGTTTCACTGTTGGAGGACCTGATAGTGGGTATTGAGGGAAAAGGAATATCTTTTGATGCTGATGCACTATATGCCGGTGGCGGGATTATGTTGAGATATTATATACATGGACTTAGGACAAAAAAGTCAAGAAGTGCCCTTACCTTTTCCGGAGGATATATAGGAGGGCTTGAAAAACCGGGCAGTACATATGAATACCGGGCAGGAGAACCAGAGTTCAAAGTTTTTTCAGGGCCTTATTTTGGGGCATCTGTTGATTTCTACCTCAGAGCCTGGGAACGTATTGCTTTCGGTTTCGGGGGACACTTTAATTTTGTAAGACTTTACGGTAAAACGGAAACGGCAAGTCTTAAGAAAAATTTTGTTCAAGGGGGCGCCCATATCAGTATGATTTTCAATGTCTTGAGGTGATACAAGTTATGAATAAAGTAATTTCTTACAGTTTGATGTTTCTGATGATTGCAGGTGCAGGCGGGATAATTCTTTTTACCTCTTCATGTGTTCCCGAAGAAAGTCATCTTGATATTGAGTGCAGCACATTCAATGACTGTGATCTTGGAGAAAGATGCTACAAAGCAAAATGTTTGAACAACCTTATGGAACCCAAAAACCCTCTGGATGAAAGAGAAGAGTTCGCAGGGTTGGAATATGTGACAAATAAAGTTTTTTACCAGGGGAGGGTCAGTCTTCCTGAAAACTACATTCTCCCTTACAAATATATGCAAGTCAGATATGGTAACGGCCTCGTTCAAAATGTTGATGATGTCAACGGTACTTTCTGGGTAAGGATAAATGCTGTCGGTACCACTCTTTTGGTTCTTCAGACAAACTATGAGGATGAGTCCAGGAATGTTCCTTTAATGTTGACCGTTTTTCCTTCTAACGGAGAAAACTACTTTAAAAGAAGGAATATTGAATTCAGTGTCAGAGAAACAGCTGCCGCACTTATCTTTCTTCAACCGGGAATAGCAACTACCACAAATCCTTTGTATAATGCAGCCCTTCTTGAAAAAATACGGGGATTGGAATCAACACGGACTCTTATAAGGATACTGCGGGATAAAATGACAAGAATGACTCCCAGTGTTGTTGTTTCAGGAGATATTGATGTTCAAAACGCAATAGCAGCGGCTGTCAATGAGCTTTATTTTGGTAAACGGGAAGAAAGTGAATCCGCAACTTTTGTGCCTGAACTTTTCAGCGGTTTGACTGTTACCGAAGATGACAAAACGGAAAATTTTCATAATTCGATTTTAAGAGAGTTCCCCCATGAACCTACAGATGAAGAAATAGACGGGGTTTTCATTAAATATTTTAATGAAGCCGGCCCCGCAGTAAAAGCATACAACACTAGGCCCAGATGGGTATATTATTATGTAGATGCGATGCCCAAAGAGTCTCTTATTCCAGGGGAACCCGGAGATGACGGTATAGACAGGGAAGCTCTCCCATCATTTATTGTTCCGCCGAAACACTATGTTTCTCCCACGCTGCGTCATAAAGTTCAGCGGTTTATCGTTGATAATGATGAGTATTTAACAGAAACCCTTATTGCAGATGATCAGCCGAACCGGTTTTCTTCTGAAATTGCAACTTATTTTGACTTTATTCCTGAAACTGAAAAAACTTCTTTGCGATATAAGGGAGGGGAGATCAAAGAAGGTCTTCTTGCCGGATACTTCCCGGCTCCGGGAAGTGCTGAGCTTGTTTCACGATCTCTTGACCCGATATGGGCCACATATTTTACTCAGATAATGCTCCCTCTGGTTATGATAGCGGGAGATATCAACGATAATTTTCTAAGAGTGCTTCTTAACTATGACAGAGTTGTAAACAAAGGGATAGACCAACACCCGGTATATGTTATTACAAAAGGGATAAGAGAACGGGGGATAGGTCAGAGGGTCAATGAGTTTATGAAGGCAAGAAAAAATGCCTTTAACACTCCTCTCTATAAAAGAGACCTCTATGTAAATGTAATGAGTGTGCTGTTGAACTCTTTTTCTGCTGAAACAAGAAGTTCCAGAGCATTCCTTGAAGACATTGAAGCAGCTACAGAAAGCAGTGCCTATGCTAACCAGTTGATGAATGTGACAGACCTTCTGTTTAAAAAAATATCCCCTGTAGATATAGTGAACAGATTTTCAGGAATGGACGCCCCCATTATTGAATTTATTGACGAGATTTTCAATTTTGAAGGAAGGGGTGAAGATATTTACTACTTTAACGAGAAACAAAAGGAAGAAGAGATAATAGATGATCCTGATGATCCATATGTTGAGCCTTATCCTACGGAAGAGTTTGTCTGTACACACGGCAACTGTCTCTGTGCCGTATCGGGCGGTTTTGACTCTTCTTCTTACGAGGTACTTGATGTTCCGGGTTGCATGCTTTTTGTTCCTGCTGCCAACAGATCTTTTATGATGGGGTCAAGTTCAGGTGAATCTTTCCCTATGGAAGGGCCTCCTCACTGGGTAACTATGCATGAAAATTACCTTATTGATAAATATGAAGTTACTGTTGCACAGTTTAAAAGGTTCCTTAATGATCCGGAAAACGAACACTGGCTACCTGAAAATGCCATAGAAATGGATGACGATCGCGGTATTGAAAAATGTTGGGGAAATGATAAATATCTTGAAGAGTGGTTCCATGAATACAGCAAGTCAAAGTATATAGAGTCGGGTAGGAATGACAGAATGCCTGTAACCAGTGTCTGCTGGTATGCTGCCAAAGCATATTGCGAGTGGTCAGGAAAAAGACTTCCTACTGAGGCAGAGTGGGAGTATGCGGCTAAAGCTTCAGATGAATGTGTGTGTATGGCCGGGGACACCGTATGTATGGAGAGTGGAAGAAGGTGTCCCGAATTGCCATGGGGTACCAGCTTCTGGGACAGTATGTATCTGCCTTACCGTGCCAACTATAGAAATAGCGGAGATCCGTTCGAACCGAGCAGACTTCTGAAAGAAAATGTAGATGAAGAAACTTTGAAAATACTTTTTCCTGAACCTCATGTAACTCCGGTGGGGTATTTCAATGGGAGTAAATATGATGCTTTTTCTACAAGAGAAGGAAAAAGCCCAAGTGGAGTTTATGATATGGCGGGCAATGCTGAAGAATGGGTGGGAACGAGGTTTTTTTACTATTCCGATCTTTTTGAAGGCGGGGTGCCTATTCCTGTAGGAGAACAGAGGGCTGTAAGAGGGGGAAGCTGGAGAACTTCCAGAAGACTTATAAGGACAACCTTCAGAAGAGGTGTCAATCCGCAGTACAATTCAAACTCTATAGGATTTAGATGTGCAAAAGATGTAAAGAAATAAAAAGGTTGCAACATGAAGTTTTTTAATTTTCTGCTTGTCTTGTTTTTAACGATCCTGTTTTTCTCAACACTTTACGGTGGGATCAGACAGGAAGGTGATGAGTGGCGCGTTTATGATGAACAGTATTCAGAAGAGATACATTTTGAATATCGAGATGTTCTGATACCGTACACAAAATGGGGTACCGGAGACTGGATGCCCGGATGTTCCGGCTTGATCCCCGTAAGCATCAAACTTAATCTTGAGTATGGTGCTGAAATGGGTGCTGAGATGAAAGGACGGGCTTTGGCAAAATGGCCTGAAGCTGTAAAAGTTTACTGGGTGGGAACTCCGGAGACAGGTAAAGCTGACATGTGGTATGGAATAACGATGGAAGCTTTATGGAAAAACTGTTTTACAGGAAAAGAACAGGAGCTGAGCGAATGGCTTAATTTTGACTTAAGCTTTCAAGATAACAAAGTTTTTCAGCCTTTTCTGCTTGACGGGAATGTTGACAACCCTGTTTCAATGGAAGACAGCATAGATCATTTTGACCTTTATGAAGGAACTCTCGCTGATATGGTTGGTGGCGGGTGCGGATTAAGTATTCCTTTTATTGGTGATATTTGCAGCCTTATTCACTTTAAATTTGAGCTTGATGGAAAAATGTTCGTTGAACTTTTCGGCAGTAGAATAGCTCTTGATGAAAAACAGCAACGCAGTATCTATTCTGACGATCAATACATTCTTGTTGAACCTCCGGTTGTAGGCACTTTACTTGAGATACCTGTCCATTATGAAGGGAGGGTCTATCAGGAAACTTTATTGATAATAACAATTACGATAAGAATAAGGATACTTGAATTAGAATTTCCTATTCCGATAGAGATCCCTATTTACAATGCAGATAAAATATGGCGGTTCAATTCACAGGCCGTTTCTTTTAATTTTCCCTCAATATATATTGACAGAAGAATGCACAGCTTTGCTGATACAGTTCCCGGAGATGAAGACTACTGGGAATTTGAAGTGTCAAATATAGGATCAAGGGATCTGGAGGCAAAGGTGGTCTCTGATGATCCTAACTTTATCATTGTTCCCGATGTTGTAAACTTGGCTCCCGGTGGCTCAACAACTGTAACAGTGTTTTTTAAGCCATATGATGTGGGAGAGAAGAAGGGGGTTATAAAGTTTTACAGCAATGACCCTGTTGAACCCTATACTACGGTTGCTCTTTTTGGATACAGCAGTGAAACTGAGACGCAATGGTCTAAAGTGATCGAGGGAGATGAACAGCGGTGGGAACTTGAAAAACAGAGCGGAGGCTGCTCAATTACAGTTTTTGGCAAATGAAATGGAGAAGAGGATAACTATGAAAAGCAGTATCAGTTTAACGGTAATACTTTCAATAGTTTTTGCCTCTTTTATCTCATGTATGGTAACGGAAGATGTCTATCGTCAGAGGTATGGAGAGGATTTTGATAATGAAGGTGGAATGTATACCGGAGTAGGGGGTGTTACTATCCATATACCTCCGGACTCAATGCCGGAGGGCGTTGATAAAGTTACGATAACGGTTTTTGCTCTTGATACTCCGCCGTTTACCAATGTTTCTATGCCCGTTACAAATACTTTTTCCATATCTCCTGCCGCACTGGAGTTCAGAAGAGAGTTGACTGTTGTTATTCCTTACACGGAAAGCGGTTTTCCCACTCTTCTTGATGAGTTGGATATTAAACCATATTTTTCTCTTGACCGGCAGACTTTTGAACCTGTCCCTTCAGAACAGTATGAGCTTGATGTCGAAAATAACATTGTAAAAATAGAGACCAGGTATCTTGGCAACTTTCATCTGGGTTTTCCAAGAGAACTTGTTTCACAGGACAATATTGAATCGGAAGGTATTGCCGAAATGGTGTTGATCCCCGAAGGTTTTTTTGAGTTCGGAGCTCCTGAAGGAACAAGGACTGAGTTGCCTGAAGGGGAAGAAGGTCTTCAAACTTCCGAAGGTCTTAACAAGGTTTTTCTATCTTCTTACTACATAGATAAGTATGAAGTTACTGTGCAACAGTATCAACTTTGCCAAAGTGTAGGAGTTTGTACTGAGCCTCATGATGTAACTTCGGTTCTTTATGAAAACTACTACTATAATCCTGTTTATGCTGGATTTCCTGTTATATGGGTAACATGGAACCAGGCTTCTACTTTCTGTCAATGGGCAGGAAAAAGACTTCCTACCGAGGCAGAATGGGAAAAAGCCGCAAGAGGAGATACTTTTAGAAAATTTCCATGGGGAGATGATCCTCCTGCAGATAATATTGAAGCAACTGTTGCAAACCACTCCGCACTGTTTGGAGACATTACCAACTCAGCGTGGGGAGATGACGGTGTTTCGCCATACGGTGTCTATAATATGGCTGGAAATGTTTCAGAATGGACTGCCACTTGGCACAATATTGACACTTACTATAAAAAGTATCCGGAAGGTTCAGAGATTAAAAACCCTATGGGTCCGGCTGAATCTCCAACGAATGAAAAGGTTATAAAAGGGGGAAGCTGGGTATCTCTGGAAAACGGGATAACAACTTTTGCCCGGGAAAAAGCTTTCCCTAACTACAGATATTATAATTTAGGCTTTAGATGCGTTCAGTCCGTTGAGAACTGAAGTGAGAATATTGGGGTATAAAATGAAAATGAACAGAAAGTTTATGATTTTTATATGTATCGCAGGGTGTCTGCTTTGGGGAAGTTGCAGTAACGGAGATCCTCCCATATCTGAAACTCCCGATCAGTCCGATGTCGAAGTTCCTGATAAAGACTACCTTGTTGACAATAAACCTTCACAAGACTGTAATTACTCCAGTACGGATAATAGATTAACACCTAAAAGCGATAGAATTCAGTTTACCGGGCAGGTTTTCGGGGAAGATTCTTTGACAAGATTCGCACATATCATGAACAGGTGCTATAACTGTGACGGGAGCTCTCCTCTTATCATTTCAAGAGTAACGATCGTTGATGAAAATGGCAATCTTGATCCGGGCAGTTTTACTATTCGTGCAAATCCCCTTGAAGACGGTCCTGTCAGTTTACAGAATGATGAGGAAATAGGGATAGGTGTTTCCTATTTTGCCGACAGGTGGGATGAACATGTGAGATATCTCAGGATAGAAAGCAACGATAAATGTACTCCCCGGTTTTATTTGAAACTTATTGGACATACCAAGCCGACCGGTCAAATTCTTGTAAAAACTATAGATGATGATGATCCTTATGACGATATCATGGTTTTTGGAGATGTAAAGGAAGAGGAGATCAACAGACTTGAGATACATAATGTCGGAACCGCCAGCCTAAACATACTTTCAATGTCTGTAAGTATGGGGAGATCGAACAGTACGAATGAGCCGGGCTTCTTTATAAGCGAAGCGCCCCCTCCCGGAACACAGATATATCCCGGTAATAATATCGAAGTTAAAATAGGTTGCAGAAATGACAAAGAATTTCCTACTCCACTTACCGGTGAGTTGTCTATATTGAGTGACGATCCTACTAATTATGGAGAAAACCGGGAAAAAAGGATCATTCTCCGATGCGGCCCCGATGCAGGTGAAGCTCCGGAGGCTGTTCTTGAATGTGAGCCTGATGAGGTTTCCGTACTCCAGTGGTCTGTTTTGGACGGCAGTAAAAGTGTTGACAGTGATGGAGAATCTACAAGTGATCTTAGATACCTATGGTCGTTCAGGTCAACTCCCGGGGGGATATCTCTTGATATAGTTGATGATCTTAACAGAGCAGGTAGTCCTTTAAACAATGATCCTTCCAACAGAATATCAAGAGCTGCTTTTCAGGCTAGAATGAGAGGGGAATATATAGTAAGGCTTATAGTGATAAACAGCAAAAATGTTTACAGCAGTCCGGCAGAATGTACAGTTGAAGCTGTTTCTGACGATGATCTTATGGTAAAGCTGTTCTGGGACAACAAAGATGCAGATCTTGATCTTCACCTTATTGCTCCCGGAGGTACATACGGATGTCCTGAAACCAGCTGTTACTACTGGAACTGTTCTCCTCAATATGATGGAACGAGACCTGACTGGGGTGAGCCGGGTGAAACCAAAGATGATCCCTATCTTGACAATGACAATACAACCGGACTGGGTCCTGAAACAATTTACATAAACAAGCCGGCTAATGGAACATACAGGGTCGTTGTTCATGCCTATGATCTTTCCAGTGGCCCTAGCACTGCAATTGTTAAAGCTTTTGCACATGCTGATGAGATGATGTCCAGACAGCTTTTAATGAATGAAACCGATACATGCTGGGATGTATATACCATAGAGGTTACAGACGGTGATGGAGAAAAAAAGAATCTCGTTTATAAGGCGATAGAACCGGCTGAAGCCTATCCCTGTGAGCGGCCTCAACAGAACTGACAACATCTTGTAACAATAGAAAATGAGGATGATATGACACTTCTTGAATCAATAATTCTCGGTATAATTCAAGGACTTACAGAGTTCCTTCCGGTAAGTTCATCAGGACATCTCGTTCTTTTTCAGCATATAATGGGACACAAGGAGGTACCGCTGCTGTTCGATGTTCTTCTTCATGTTGCTTCACTTATTGCAATTTTAATATTTTTCAGAAAAAAACTTTTTGCTCTTGCTGAAGGTGTTGTTATTAAAAAAGATGACAACTCGATAAGAGAAATGATAATGTTAGCGATAGGTACGGGAGTTACAGTTGCAATGGTGGTTTTTGTAAAACCTGTGCTGATGCATATAAGGGAACACCCGAAAATTCTCGGTTTCACTTTTCTTTTTACTGCGGCTATACTTGTTGTTGCCAACTATCTTATGAAAAAGATAAGGGACGACAGATCGGTATCTGTTAAAGATGCACTGTTTATCGGTTTTTTTCAGGGGCTTGCTATTCTTCCCGGTATTTCAAGGTCAGGCTCTACAATTGCTGCGGCACTTTTTAAGAAGATACCCGGAGAAAAAGCAGTAGAGTTTTCTTTTCTCCTTGCGATTCCTGCGATAGGTGGAGCAATGGTTCTTGAAGCATTCAAGGGGGAGTGGGGCTCAATAGAGTTCATTCCTACTTTAGCCGGCTGTATTGCATCTCTTGTTGCAAGTTTATTTGCGTTGAAACTCCTTGTTATAATGGTTAAAAAAACCATTCTTTTCCCTTTTGCCGCTTATCTGATCCTTCTTTCAATTTCAGTTTTTATTTTCAAATGATTTTAAGTGTTCTAAAACTTGACTAAGAATTTGACTTTTTCTATACTTGTGGAAAGTTGATTCCGGAGGTTCACATGTTCAAAAAGGTTTTGGCAGCCCTGATGATGATGTTTGCAGTTTTTTGTGTTTCGGGGGCTGAGGTTACAGAAGTTGCCAGTTCATTTGATTATGAAAATCCGTTTGATTTTAATCTGAATGTTCAATTCGTTTCAACACACCACTATGGTTCAATAAAGAGAGAGTATAACACTTATGCTGACTATGTCTATGAAGATATAGGAGGAAATCCTTATTACACTACTGAAAGCAGAAGAGTTGAAACTAAAGAGTATAGTGGCAACCCTCATCTCTATCTTTTAAGAAAAATGCTTATTTCTGCGGAAATAGGGCTTTACCACAATCTTTCTCTTTCATTCGATCTTCCTATCATACTTTCTGAAAGTTACAATATGGTTGTCAACAGTGATGATGCAACTCCCGGAGAAATGTCTCTCCCGGGGCAGGGACTTTTTCCATATTCCGGAAACCTTGATTATGAGCACAAGGGTGTCGGTGACATTGCTTTCGGATTGCAGTGGGCACCTTTCAGTGAAGAGAGAAAGAACAGATTTTTCAGTTGGTTACTTGGAATGAAAGTAACTTTTCCTACAGCAAATGTTAAAACTCCTGTCGGCATGAATACTGTTGAAAACGGAATCGTGGTACCTTCTGATAATACAGGCAATGTGGGAGAAGGAGTCTTCAGGTTCGATCTTAGAACAGCAGTTTCAAAAAGATATGACAAGGTAGAGCCTTACTTGCAGTTCCTGGTCTCTATTCCTGTAAATTCGAAAAAAAACATTTATGTCAACCCCAAAAAAGCTTTTATGTTCAACCTTGGGACAGAGTTTAATTTTCATGAAAACAAAGATCTCGGCCAAAGAATAAGACTCAGAACAGACTTGGAATTTCTTTTTACAACGAAGGGCAATGCATATAATTCAATAACAAATGCAAGATGGGTATATGATGATGTTGACACAGTAAATGATTTTGGGTGGAATCTCCCTGCAGGGGAAGGGGACTCCTATAATCTGCTTCCTTTTGAAGATCCTTGGATGCAGGTTTCAGGGATGCTGAAGCTTAGTGCAAGGGTTTGGAAATATATTGAGCTCGGGGGTTTCGCTAAATTCGGGTACAGACACAAACATTATCTTACGAACGCAAAAGAAGGAAATCCGGGATTTGTTACCGGTTTGGATGATCAAAATACTCCATGGATAAGTGGTTCCGGCCAGAGAGGCAAACTGGGTGGACGCTTATTGGCAGAAACATATCTGGTACTTGACTGGGGCTTCAATCTGGCGTTACTTTTCTGAAAATGAATATCCTTAAGGGAAAAAAAATACTTTTTGTCCGCATATGCGGGACAGGAATGAGTTCTCTTGCTCTGATATGCCAAAATATGGGAGCTGAAGTGTCGGGAGTAGATATGGCTTACTATCCTCCTGTCAGTGTCAAACTGAAGGAAGAAGGGATTCCGTGTCACCCTATGGAGAAGTTCAACTGTCTGATCGAAAAATGGAAACCCGATATTTTAATAACGGGAAATGCATTGAACGGTAAAAGTGAAGAAGCTGCGGCTATTGTTAGTGGGAATATTCCCTATTATTCGATGCCTTCGTTCATTGAAGAGTTTCTTCTGGAAAACAAAAAGAGTATTGTAATAGCTGGAACTCATGGAAAAACAACTACAACGACTATGTTCAGTGAACTCCTGACATCAATAGGGGAAAATCCTTCGTATATGATAGGTGGAATTCCTGAATTTTCCGGAACGAATGCCGCTTACACCGGAAATGATGGTTATTTTATTATTGAGGGGGACGAATATGACACGGCTTTTTTTGATAAAGGGCCTAAATTCTTTCACTACAGACCTGATATTTCTGTTATAACTTCGATTGAATTTGATCACGCAGATATATATGACGATCTTGATAAAATTTTTGATAATTTTAGAAAACTTTCAGAGATCACTGAAAAAAAGATAATACTTTGTAAAGACTATGAAAACAATAGAAAACTTTATTCTTTTATACCGCAGGAAAAGCTTCTGACATATTCAATATCTGATAATTCTGCCGATATTTTCATAGAAAATAATGGCAGGGAAGGAGTTTTCATGAAGTTTTCAGCTCATATGAGCGGTAAGACCCATGATTTTAAGACTCCTTTTTTCGGCAACCAAAATTTGATGAATCTTGGAGCACTTATCTCTTTTCTCTATCTTGAAGGGTTTGAGTTTAACCAAACATTGAAAAATAGTTTTGAGACAATGAAGGGAATAAAAAGGAGACAGGAGTGTCTTGGAACGATAAACGGCGGATATATCTATAGTGACTTTGCACATCATCCTACGGCTGCCGAACTTACTTTAAATTCGTTCAGGGATTTTTTTCCCGGAAAGGAGATATACATAGTGTTCGATCCCGCTACTAATTCCAATAATCTTAATATATTCGAGCAGAAGTATACGGAAGTTTTTTTTAATGCAGACAAGGTTGTGATAGGACATCCCCCAAAACTTGAAAAATTCCCGAAAGAACAAAGATTTTCTCCTGACCGGGTTGTAAGAACAATCAATATTCACTCTGATGTTCCAAGAGCTTTTTATTATGAAGATGTTGAAGATGTTGTTTTATGGGTAAAGGAGAACAGTAACGAGAATTCGGTAACGGTTGTTATGTCAAATTCAGGATTTAACGACTTCTTTACAAAAATCTCAAAGTATCTGAAATAATAAAAGATGGTAGCGAGAGAGTGATTCGAACACTCGACCTGCGGGATATGAGTCCGCCGCTCTAGCCGCCTGAGCTACCTCGCCACTTTGCGAAACAAAATATACTGTGAAAGAGTTAATTGTCAAAAAAAAATTGATGAGGCATCCTGTTTTTTGTCATTTAATTGAAATAGTGATGAAACGGAGTAAAATAAGGCTGTGTTGTTTTTGAGGGAAGGAAAATAAAAAATGAAAAATTTATTGTTCAGTTTCGTTTTTATGGTTTTTTTTACATCCTGTATCCATGATGAATGTATAGATTGCAGTGCCTTAGAGGAGGGATCTTCAGATTTTGACCAATATGATGAAGATGATTCAGAATCGTTTCAGGAAAATGGTGGAGAAGAGAGTGAAGATGATACTGATGTGAGCGAACCTTCTGAAAGTGATGTGGAACATGATGATAAAGATGATAACGGTAACGGCGAAAAAAATGACGATGATGATGGCAGTCCTGTTTGCGGTAATGGAATCGTTGAAGATGGGGAGATATGTGACGGGAATAAAATTCCTTGTTATGAACTTGATCCCAGTTATATGGGTGGGGAAGCAATATGTAAAGATGACTGTCTTGGCTGGGACACGGAATACTGTTTTGAGCCTCCGGAGATAGAACCTATTGCTTCTATTCCTCCAAGATCTTTTACTGTGGAATATTTGTATAACGGTGCAGATGCTTTTAGTTACGGAGCCAATCAAAACAATGAGCTTTGGGACGGCCCTCTTTTTTCAACAAGTATCCCTCTGACGGAAGGAACATACTATATTCCGCATAATCTTTCTGATGTTCACTGGTTGGCAGGATTTTATGATGCTCAGACAGTCCAGTTTGTACAGCAGTCTTTTGTTTTGTCAAGCGGTGCATTTACTCTCCCTTATGTTGTGATGGGTGTTTTAAGAAGTGCGGCAGTTAAAGATGCTGTTCTTTCAATTGGTATTACTGATGAAAACGAAGTTAACTTTGTCGTGTTTGATATGATGAGCACTGTTGATTGTGTGATTCTGGTAGGGTATGGTACTTTGTCTGTGAACTCGATAAACATCGCCCAGGGGCACGCAGGTCTTTTTCAGTTTTCTACAAGCGAGATCGATCTTTTTCTGCCGGTTGAAACTCCCGAGGGAGACATGATCCCTGAAATTCAAGCCGCAGGGTTCACAGTATGTCAGTAAGGTTGTTAAAGATAGCTTTGCTTTTCTTTTTCCTGTTTGTTTCATGCGGTGAAAAAATCGATAAAGGTGAGAAAGAAGTTGAAGATGATCCTATTTTCGAAGAAGATAGCGATAACTTGGAAGTGCCTGATGAGAGTTTCGATAAAATATTGTCCCTTAATTTCACCATACCTGATGAAGAAAATGAAGTTATAAGTTCAGGCGGATCAAGTCATTTTGCTTTTCCCGATGTTGTCAGATTAAAAAACGGTAGGTTTATGGCTGTCTACAGGGCAGGTTCCGGACACGCAGAAAAAAGCGGAAGGATTCTTTCCCAGTTTTCAAATGACGGTGTGAATTGGGAAGATTTTAACTATACAATAAACGACAGAACAATTGACGACAGAGATCCTTCATTAACTTTGCTTTCAGATGGAAAAATTGCATTAAGCTGGTTTAAATACCGTTACCCTGATGATCATTCAGAACCGTGGATACACCGTATATTTTTTGCTGTTTCTGATGATAATGGTTTAACATTCACAGATCCGGTACAGGTTGATCCCGGAGATTTTGATTATTCTGCCGTTTCTGAAATGAATGATGACGGAATGTGGATAGACACCAGAGATGGTGAGGAAATAAAGGTTTATGCCGCATCAAGCAGGGTTGTTGAAACAGAAGACAGCTTGATAATTCCTGCTTATGGCGGAAATGCGTTAAATTGGCAGAATATGTCAAAAACTCCTAAAAGCGGTATCTTTTTCTTTATAAGCAAAGATGATGGAAAAAGTTGGGAGATGGAAAGAGTTAATGCCGAAGTTGCAAGTAATGTGTGGCTTCAGGAACCGGCACTCCACATTGTTGATGAAAACAGATGGATACTTCAGATTAGAACTGCTGTTGGAACTTCTCCCGGAAACAGGGGGGAGCTTATGCAGTCAATTTCAGATGACGGAGGTAAAACCTGGTCACCTTATGAAAAGTTGGGTCTGGTTGCACATGCTCCTGAAATAATTAGACTTAATAATGGAGCTTTAATAAGTTCGT
>SLOD01000151.1 GCA_007132725.1 Candidatus Sumerlaeota bacterium | reverse complement strand
CTTTTCTAATCAATTATACCGCCACCGGCAAGGATGTCGCCATCATATAAAGCAACAGACTGTCCCGGTGTAATAGAAAGCTGAGGTTCATCAAAAATAACTTTTATTTTGTTTTTCCCAATAACAAAGACATTTGCCGGCGATTCTTTGTGTTTTTGTCTTATTCTTGCATAACACCTTAATCTTTCTGGAGGATTATCCGCCATTAAATAATTGAAACCGGATGCTGTCAACTCTTTTGAAAAAAGCTGCTCTTTGTCTGTTACAATTATTCTGTTTGAACATGCGTCTATTTTTAAGACATACAAAGGTTTAGGACTGCTTATACCTAAACCTTTTCTCTGACCTACAGTATAGTGAATTATCCCTTTATGCCTGCCAAGAACTTTCCCGTTATCGTCTACAATGTCTCCTTCTGTAAAATCATCTTTGTCAAAAATTTTTGAATAATCTCCCGCAATAAAATCCTGACTTTCAGGCCTTTCAGCCACTTCCAGACCAATTTCCCTGGCAATATCTCTGACATCATCTTTCCTCATTTCACCAAGTGGGAAGAGAAGTTCTTTCAGAATATCTCTTCTCAATCCCTGAAGAAAATATGTTTGATCTTTTGATATGTCCAAAGCTTTTTTAAGATAATAGTCGCCATTTGATTTTACGACCCGAACATAATGCCCTGTCGCAAAATAATCAAAATCCACTCCCGAAACCTTAGCTTTTTCAATCAAAAAACCGAACTTCATACGATAGTTACACATAACACAGGGATTAGGGGTTCTTCCTGCCATATACTCTTTTTTAAAATAGGACAACACTTCTTGTTTATACTCTTTTTTAAGATCGATCACTTCATGTGAAATCCCAAGATCACTGCATATTCTTTTTACAGTTTCGATCTCTTCATCTTCTCCCGGACCATAACAGGAGTGCTTCATTCCATCCGGCAAATTTATGGAACCATCCCATATAGCCATAGTTAACCCTTTTACTTTATAGCCCTTTTTCAACAAAAGTGCTGCGGCAACAGAGGAGTCTACTCCACCACTCATTCCTACAGCAACAGTTACCGGAATGCTACTCATTTATACCTCTTTGACAGATACATCCACCGTCGTCAACAAATCACAAAACTGTTGCATCATAACATAAATTACTGCAATAAAAAATAGAAATCTTTACAGCAAAAGGAATATCTTATATTATATGCTTTAACAAAACGGTTTTAAGAGGTTTTTATGAAAAAATCATTGTCGTTATTAATAGTTTTTGTAATGACCTTATTTATCTTTGCTCTGGAAAAGACACAAAACGATAGTACTGAAAATGTTGAACAACGGGATCGGGATGAAGAAGCATGTGTTTTATCAAGAAGAGAAGGGACAAAAGAGTCATGGAAAAAATATTTAAAAACCTTTCCGGAAGGAGACTGCTCTTTTGAAGCAAAAAATTTTCTGGAAAGAGAAAAAGAAAAAGAAAGGAAAATAAAAGAAGAAAAAGAACGACTGAAAAAAGCAAGAAGAAAAAACTTTCCTCATAAACATGAAAATATTAAATGGTCAAACAGAGCATCTACTGTCATGGACCATTCTACTGCAACAAAACACTGCCAAAATCTTGGGGGAAGACTTCCTACTATAAGTGAACTTAGAACACTTATAAGGCGATGTGCCCCCTCCCAAAAAAATGGTGCCTGTAAGGTAACTGACAACTGTCTGCACCGTGCCGAATGCAGAACCAGTGCCTGCAATGGTTGTCAATCATCAAGTGACGGACAGTATTCCGTTTTCAGCAGCACAGGTTGGCTATGGTCTTCATCTTTGCAGTCAGGTGATACAAACAAAGCATGGTATGTAAATTTCAATCAGGGGTTAATAGACACCGCTGATCTTAACGGCAGAGGAAATGTCCGCTGTGTTATGACATCATCTGACACACCTGGCATATAATTTACCCGACTTGTGTCTATTGCTTATGCCTCCGTCATTAAAGTCTACATACCATACAAAATCAACGAATCCTTCCCTCAATGAAGATGACCAGAAGCTCCCGGTATCCTTCAAGGTACTATATCTACCAGAAGTATCAATGGAGCATCCCAGGCAGGGATCTCCTTCTCTGACCCAGCACTGCCT
Organism: Candidatus Sumerlaeota bacterium; assembly: GCA_007132725.1. Taxonomy (GTDB): domain Bacteria; phylum UBP6; class UBA1177; order UBA1177; family UBA1177; genus SLGQ01. The sequence continues at coordinate 16,704 of SLOD01000151.1, read as the reverse complement.
TCTTACCAGACAGCTATCTGTGACGCCGCACCATGACCACGGATCTTTTAAAATAGTCCTGGGATATTCCGTGCTACGACAATTCCGGATAAGCGTCCTGAGTTCACTTATAGTAGGAAGTCTTCCCCCAAGATCTTTACAGTAGTCTACGGCATCATCCCAATTCATAGCGACAGAAGTTTTCTCCAGCCAGATAATTCTTTTGCTTAAATTCCTGCAACTTATAAAAAAAAGTGAAATTGAGAAAAAAACTAAAACAAATAGAAAAATTTTCTTCAAACTTCCATTTTTACGATCAGGATTCATCTTTTGAAGAAGGATCGTGTTTAAGAAAAATTATTTCAGACCCCAAACGACCACCCGAAATATTTCTGTCATATTGTATCATACGATTAATGATAGCCTCTCTCCTGCGTCCCAATGCCTGTTGCTCATGTGCAGGCTGTTGAGCTCTCTCCCATAATCTACGGAATCTCTGTATTTCAAGTTTTACTTCATTTGCTTTTTCAGACAGAGAAGGATCTTTCGCTGCCCTGTCAAGACTTCTTATGGCCGCATCAAAATTTTTGGCGAGATATTGTTTTATCGCCAGATCAAAATCTTTATTACCACTTACATATAGCTCCTCCACCGTAGGAAGAGGTGTCATCACATATGGAGTTCTTTTAGAGGGAGCAGGTCTTCTTTCCCACTGGGCCATAGCTCTTACTATAGAAGCCAGCAGATACTGGTCGTTTTTTCTTAAATATTCAAAATCGGAAAAGATCGCTGCCAGAACTATAACAAAAACAACTAAAATATTTTTCTTTCTTAACAATGTGATCGGGGAAAAAGAGACACCTTCAGTAATATACTGTTTAAAAAAACTACCAACAGACCTTTCGGATACACTATCCTCTCCGGGTATAAAAAACAAAATTGCAGGTCTTATTGCAAAGTTAAAGACCAGAAATAGTGCTAAAGGTACAACCATATAGTGCCAGGGAGATTCCAAACCTTCGAAACGAACACCTGTCAGATTCATGATCAGAAAATAAATAGCCATCAGTTCAAGGAAATAGAGCCTGTATGCAGATCTGCTTGGCCAGGCAGTAAAAAGCAGAGAAACAAAAAAAGCAGATGCAGCTACAGCAAGTGCTGACATAAAAGGTAAAACAACAGATGAAAGCAGTATGACAACAAATAATATCCGGATCGAATACATGATCTTGGCAGGGAACATCTTTCTTCTTAAAAAAGAGCTTATTTTTTTATCGCCACTCTCATGTAAAGGCAAAAAACCTTCTGAGTCCCATGCAACAACATTTGCCCCTCTTTTGACGATGAGTTCCACCAAAGCTTTATCTTTAAGATTTGCTGCAAAGTGAAGAGGAGTCATCCCATTTTCATCTTTTACATTAACATCTGCCCCTTTTTCTATAAACAAGCGGGCGATGTCCAAAAGACCTTTTTTAAATGCGAGAATGAGCGGTGTAATTCCATTTTCATCTTTAGCGTTTGGATTTGCACCCCGCCCTATCAGCAGTTGAACAATTTCTAAATATCCTTTTTTAAGTGCAAAAAGAAGAACCGGTTCTTTTTCATCTCCAGTATTTGGCTCAGCACCTTTCTCTATCATCAGGCGGGCATTTTCCACATAGTCTTTCTGCAGTGCCTCAAAAAGAAGTGGAACTTTCCCCTGTCTGTTCATACAATTTACATCTGCACCTTTTTCTATCAGTAACCGGGCAACATCAAGATAACCTCTGTCCTGTGCAAAAACAAGAGGTGTCATATCTTCTGTATCTTTGCAGTTAACATCTGCATCGTTTTCTATCAATAGCTGTACAATATCTAAATGACCATAATTAGATGCCCTGTGAAGGGCTGACAATCCTTTTTCGTTTGTCATATTTACATCGGCACCTTTTTCTATCAAAAATTTGGCTATCTCTAAACTGCCTTCTTTGGACGCTTCGTGAAGAGCTGTCCATCCCATTCTATTTTTTATGTTTACATCGGCACCTTCAGATAAAAAGACTTTTGCAGCTTTAAGATTGTTATCCAGTACAGCTTCTACCATCATCAAACCCATCAGATCGGGGGTAACCGATTCAGAAAAGAATCTGTAAGCTTTACCTCCTCCTCTTTTAAGAGCTTCGTACATCAACCCGGGATCAGAGGTGTCAACTTCTCCGGAAGATACAATTCTGCTTATTTCTTCAACATTCCATTCTTTTATTGCTGAAAGGAACTTCTCTTTCTTATCTTCTTTCATATAGACGGCACTTTCCACGAATAATTGTGAAGTGGGTTCCTCAACCTCTTCTGTCGGCTCTTCTTCAACCTCTTCTGTCGGCTCTTCTTCAGCTTTTTCTATCTCTTCCCTGCTTTCTTCTACATCTTTTTCTTGAAGAACATCATCTTCTGTCTTATCTTTATTTTCGCATTCCAGGCAGTACAGCTCTTCTTCCCCAACGGGGCGCCCACATCCTTTACATGTTTTCATACTGTTTCTCCTTAGATATTCTAATCATTAAGTAACAATTTCTTCGTAATTATACAAAATATGAAAATTTTCGCAATATATTAGGACTTTTAATTTCTTTACTTACTGTTTTATACAGCGGACAGACGCCCCGTTTTTTTTGTGAAGATAAAGACTGGTGCCTACTCCGCCACTTCCGTTGAACATTGTACGGTCATTTGCCCATATTTCCTGGTCTGAACCTGATTTGCTGTAGTCTGTTTTCGTCCACCAGCGACCGACTCTTCCCATATAGTTAAAAGATCCACTTTCGTAATAGCGATAGCCTCCGGGAAGAGCAGTAAATCCAGTTTCATTGGTTGCATCTGAGTTGGGACTTTCCCAATATTTAGTTCCGGCATGTTTAAGCTTCCCCCCTGCGGTTCTTATCCCCCCAAGATAATCTACCATATCGGTCCAATCATCATTAGACGGAACATGCCATCCCTGTGGACAAAGAATCCCTGTATCTACAGCATACCAGTTGTAGAGTTTTCCGTAAGGGATATCATATTGACTGTTATTGTCATACCAGCAATATGCACCTGTGGTGAGTTCACCCCACTCATCATCATCGGCAACTTTTGGTATTTCTGTTCCGTCATTATATCTTGAGACTCTGAGATTTTCAGCCATCCACTCCTGATTACCTATGACAACAGTTTTATAAACATTATTATCTATATCAGTAACAGAACCATATGTAATATCATAATCGTGCTCTATCTCTTCGCCATTGCCTTCGTCATTGTTATCACCTTTTTTATCTTCCGGTTCCTGATGACCATGATCTTGATCGTTCACTTTTTCATCATCGTCCCAGCATGAAACAAAGAAAATGGCTGCCGTAACAATTAAAGTCAACAATAAAACACCAGTTTTTTTTCTTTCCATAAAAACCTCTTGATATCAGACATGTTTTTAAAATATTAGCCACCCTCATATCATCGTCCCATTCATGTCCTTCTTCACAGACGCACGCATATTCGCTGAAACAGCAACCTTTCTCTTCATCATCCTCGTCAAAGTATATTTTCTGAGGAACACTTTCGCCGTCACTGCTGTCAACATCGTTACAAGGGTTAGAACAACATACATAGTTCACAGAAAAAATTATACCATAAATAGATGTTCTGACAACTTTTTAATGTTTTTTGAATAGTGCCAACTTTTTTGTGTCTGGCACCTCATTTAAATTTACCTCAACACATCCTCAAGTTCCTCTTTAACGCAATGTTAAGAGTTTTAACCTTAGACATCTGAAAACTTAAATCATCAATATTTTCAACGCTTTTTCTTGATTTGTTGTCCCATATAGTATATTTGGTTTTCAGTGACTGTAGAGTCAATGAATATTAGTTTAATTTTAGGGAATCAAACAATGGCTTTAACCTCAAGGTTGCACAACAGCTTCTTTCTCAAAATCTTTAAAGATCATCTCAACACCAAAGATTTTATGAGAACTGCACTGCCTCCTCAAATCGTTGAAAAAATCAATTTTGATTCAGTTCAGTTTGAATCAACAGGCTTCGTGGATGATTCACTCAGTGAACATTTATCTGATTTGGTAGTTAAAATGGAAACCGTTAACGGAAAAGACACTATAGACCTCTACCTCCTGTTTGAACACAAGTCATATGTTGACAGGAACATTCTCTGGCAACTTCTTAAATATCAGTACATGATGCTTGAAGAAGACTACAAAGAAAAAAGAAGTTTCAGAATGATAATTCCTTTTGTTTTCTATCACGGACACAGCAGCTGGAATATCAGTAGAACTTTTACCGGAGCAATGAATGTTCCCGAGGAAATGAAGAAGTATCTTCTTGATTTTGAATATCTGCTTTATGACACAAAAGATTTTGATCTTTCACAGAAAGAGATGTTCGGTCGGAATGTTTATCTCATGAGTGCACTGTCGCTTTTGAAAGAACACAGGACTATGAACATAGAAAAGTTCAGGATCTTTGCCCGGTATTTGAGGGAGAGCGGAATTGCAAAAGAGACAGACACCATCCGTTTGCTGTTCAGATATTATATTTACACAAATGAAGTTGAAGAAATAGAAGTTGTGAATATAATAAAGGAAGAGTTTGGTGATGAAGCGGAGGATATAATGCCGTCACTTGGAAAAAAGATATTTAATGAAGGCAAGGAAGAAGGGATTAAAGAAGGGATAGAAGAAGGGGCATTTCTTAAAGCAATAGAAACCTGCAGGAACGCTCTCCAATCCGGATTATCTCCCGAAATGGTTTCCAAGATTACTAATCTCTCTCTTGAAAAAGTTCTTGAAATTAAAGATTCTCTTAATAGTTCAGGCTGACAACTTCCTCTTGTCAATTAACACAAATAACACAGCAAACACCCCTATAATGAGCCTTAAAAACTTTCAAATAAGTTCTCATACTTAGCTAAACTTCAGATCTTTTTAGCTAGTTTTTTGGATAAAGTCTTGGAGAGAGCAAGTGTTTGTTAATGCAATAATTCAAATAACTGTTGCCTTTTTATAAAATCAAAGTACCTTATATTTTTGTTTTATTTTGTTCACGGCAAAAAAATGAGCAGACAAAAAAACAATAATATAAACCCTATTATAGCTATCATCGGCAGGCCCAATGTGGGAAAATCAACTTTATTTAATAAAATTATACGGAAAAATTTTGCGATCATTGATGATATGCCGGGTGTAACAAGAGATCTGAACTATCAGGATGTTGTATATGATGATAAACCTTTTACCATTATAGATACCGGGGGTTTTCACATCGATGAAGAAGGTATTGATGCCATAACAAAGGGTATCAGGGATCAGATCAATGAGGTTCTGCTTCAAGTTGACGGAGTTATCCTTCTCTGTGACGGAGAAGCAGGATTAAATGACAGCGATAAAGAGATATTTGATCTGATAAGAAAAAAAGACATCCGGTGTTGGATCGCTGTATCAAAAATTGATTCCGAAGGGAGAGAGCCATGGATATTCGAATTTTATGAAACCGGTGCAGGCAAAATTTTCCCTGTTTCCGGACAGACTGGCTTTGGAGTGTACAGCTTTCTTGATGAAATGACAAAAGAGTTCTGGACAGAAAAAGAAATAAATAAATTACAAAGCGAAAAAGAAAAAGAAATAAAACTTGCAATTGTCGGCAGACCGAATGTAGGAAAGTCAACCCTCGTAAATGCTATGATCGGTGAAGAAAAAATGCTTGTCAGTCCCATCCCCGGCACCACAATGGACCCGATAGATTCATTTTTCAAATATAACGGAAAAGCTTTTAAAATCATAGATACCGCCGGAATCAGGAGAAAAAAGAAAATTGATGCACTAATGGAAAAAGCGGCAATTGTGAGAGCTTTCAGAGCTATTGACAGGTCTGATATCGTTATCTTTATGATGGACGTAAACGAACTTTCTACTGACCAGGACCTTAGAATACTCGGACTTGCCCACGATAAAGGCAAAGGTATTATAATTGTCATAAATAAATGGGACACCATAGACAAAGAAACAGGAACTTACGAAAAAATCGTTAAAGATCTAAGGGACAGAATAAAATTTGCTCCCTATGCACCGGTCATTTCAATATCAGCTGAAGAAAATTTAAGAGTGACAAAACTTGTTGATAAAATTATTGAAATATACGGAACTTATTTTAAACATATTGAGAGCGAACCTTTGATGGAGTGGCTTGCCGAATGTACAAGAAGAAACCCTCCTCCTCTTACAAAAAAGAATCGGCCAATGTTCTTCTCCTCTATTGAAATGATAAAAACCGCTCCTCCCACAATATTAATAAAAACGAACTGTCCCGAATCAGTACATTTTTCTTATCATCGCTATCTACTGAACCGGTTTTATGAATCATTCGGCTATGAAGGAGTCCCCGTAAAAATATTTTTTAAAAAAGGACCCCGCAGATGATGAAAAAACATAAAAAAATATTGAAAAAGCTTCTTGAAAAAACTTTGAATAAAAGCAAATTTTTCAAAATATTATGGGAAACTTTTCACGGATTCTATAAAGATGACGGACTCACTTTTTCAGCGGGGATCAGCTTCTATTTCTTACTCAGCTTTATTCCGTTTTTAATACTTGTCGGGGCTGCTGCCGGATACTTCATAGATTATCTGCAAGGGATCCACGAGCTTTCCAACGAGGAAATGGTAAACCTCATCAAGGACTACCTGAATATGGCCATACCGTTTCTAAGTGAAAGATATGTATCGGGGTTTATAAGGATCTCGGACTATAAAACAAGTTTGACCACTATCGGACTTATCTCGGCTGCTGTTTCCTCCACCCTTCTTTTCTCTACGCTACAGTATTGTTTTTTCAGAATCTTCGGAGGAAAATCTCTCAATGTAATATTGAGCAGGCTGTTAGGACTTGTGTTTCTTTTTACTATTGTAACTTTTTTATTTTTCGTTCATTATATGACCACTATTTTTGCTTCCGTCATAAACTCTATCTCAGATCAACTGCCTTCGGTATCATGGATGCTCAGCCTGTTTACGCAGGGTAGAATCTATGGATTCATTATTTCTACCGTCATTATCCTGGTTCTTTTTGAAATACTGATCCTCTATTTTACCTACAATGCAAAAATATCAAAAAGAGCTGTGATCGCAGGAGCGCTCACTTTCAGCATACTCTGGAACGGAGCAAAGTGGCTCTATAATTTCTATATAACTGAACTTTCAACATTCTCTCTCTTTTACGGTTCAGCCACATGGATAGTTACAAGCATTCTATGGGTCTATTACAGTGCCGTCATACTCATTATATGCATGGAGTTGATAAAAGTTCTTACCCGACACATCAACCCCGGGAAAAAGGATCAAACCTCTATCTCATAATTTTCCTTATCTATCTCTGCAAGGAATCTGCTTGGAAGGAACATTGTCCCATTATAGAATGATACCGCTGACGGAAATGTAAGGAACAATCTCTCTTTAGCTCTGGAACAGGCAACATAAAAAAGTCTTCTTTCCTCTTCAAGGTCTTCCATTTTTGTAAGAGAGCGGTCAGAGGGGAAACATCCGTCAAGAAGATGCATCACAAACACAGTGTGCCATTCAAGCCCTTTTGCACTATGGACGGTCGAAAGAACAACTTTATCTTCAGGAAGTTCGCCGGCAATAGGGATCCTCGATGTGTTTAACTGTGAACTGGGGGGATCAAGCGAAAAGTCGGAAAGAAACTTTTCAAGGGTTTTGTATCCTGATGCTATCTGTAAAAGCACAGAGATATCTTTGATCCGGTCTTCATAGTCAGACTCCACACTTTTTAACACCGGCAGATAATAGTCTGATATTTTTTCTAAGGAATTAGAAGGATTGCCTTCTTTTCCAGCATTAGAAAGCATTTTAAACATCTTTATAAGATCGTTAAAATATCTCTTTTTTTCAAGTTCCCCTATTGTTTTAAAACCATTTTCTGATATCGAACCTACAATTTTTCCCGCAGTACCCGATCCTATTCCCGGGATAAGCTTCAATACCCTGTGCAGAGCGACCGCATCGGCAGGATTCTGTATCACTTTAGCATAGCTCATCATATCTTTGATGTGCCTTCTTTCCATAAATTTTATTCCGCCATACACTACAAAATCAATGTTCCTCTTGAGCAGCTCAACTTGAACAAAGTTGCCGTGATGGCTCGATCTGTAAAGAACGGCAAACTGGCCTGCGGGGATCTTTTCCATCTCTTTTTTTATTATTTCAGCGATATAAACAGCTTCATCTTCAGCATCCACCGCTCTTTTCACCAACGGTTTACTCCCGCCTCCCATCTTAGAGAACAACACCTTTTTATATGCCGCATAGCAGTTATCAACAATGGCGTTTGTAAAATAAAGAAGGGGTTTTCTGCTCCTGTAATTCTGTTCAAGCTTAACAACTTTACAGTCAGTCCATCTTTTTGGAAACCTCAGAATATTTTCAAAAGCGGCTCCCCTGAAACCGTAGATACTTTGAATATCGTCCCCAACCACCATAATATTCCCGCTTGAAGATGCAATAATATCTGCGATTTCACCTTGAACAATATTTGTATCCTGATATTCATCCACCATGATATATCTATATCTCTTTTCAATTTTTGACAAAAATTGCGGACTGTTTTTCAAACTGTGAAGAAACCTTTCAAGAAGATCGTCATAATCAAAGATGTTTTTCTCTTTTTTAAAACTGTCATACCTTTCAGCTATTTTCAAAATATCTTCCGTGAACTCGGAGTACTTAAAATATTGAGAATCTATCACAGAAGATATCGCCTCATTTCTGTTCCTTGAACGGCTGATAATTTCAGCGACCGTACCCTTTTTAGGAAAAGGTTTTTTCTGTTTTTTAATATCAAGTTCATTTTTAACAAGATCTACTATGTCGGCAGCATCCTGCTGGTCACATATCGTGAAGTTCCGGTCTATTCCTGCGATATGACCGTAAACTCTAAGCATCATGTTCGCAAAACTGTGAAAAGTTCCTGCTGTTATTTTTGAAGCATATAGAGATCCGGTAAGAGTGTTCACTCTCGCTGTCATCTCATTTGCAGCCTTTTTAGTAAAAGTAAGAAGTAGAATTGAACCGGGAGAGATTCCCTTCTCTATCATATAGGCAACTCTGTGAACTATTGTCCTTGTCTTTCCGCTTCCTGCTCCTGCTATTACAAGAACCGGACCGTCCAAAGTAAATACCGCATCAAACTGCCGTTCATTAAGAAGGGCTGTGTACCTGTCTTCTATCTCTCCTCTTACACTTTCACTTCCAACGGAACCGGCATTTTCAATATTTAAAACAATATCTTTCAGTTCTTCAAATCTTATTCGCTCACTATCTTTCATTTCAGGGACAGAGTATGACTCTTCAGAAGGTATTATGCTCCCATGATATTTGGATATTATTTTTGAGTGGGGAGATACGACCGATCTTCTTTCAAGAACCTTTCTTTCGAAGTCGCCCAAAAGATCATCGAGGTCTTTTAAGACTTCTTTTTCATAGTGTTTTTCTTTTTTCTTTTTTCTTTTTTGATCTTCACTTTCAACTGGAATATATTTTCTTCCCAACTCCGGAACCTCTCCAACTGGACATATAATAGAGTAGCGTACCCTGGACTTCAGGTCAAATTTTTGAAAATGGTTTATCCGCAGACGTTTTGACACTCTTTTTATTTTTCTTGAGTTTCTTGTTTAAAAATTATAAAACACCTTGAGGAATGGGGCATGTTTTCATTGAGGGGTAGGATGAAAGACCATCTTGGAATAGATGTGGGAACTACATTTATTACTGTTTTTTCCCAAAAAAACAATCGCATTGTAATCAGAAAAAGACACAAAGGAAAAACTGCTTCAATGTTAAAAAAACTGTTCGCCGAAACAGAAACAGAAACAGGAGTTGCTTTCACAGGTAAATCAGCAAAAGAGTTCTCTCATCTTCTTGGAAAAAATTTCGTTTCTGAAACCGCTGCCATAGATCTTCATCTGAAAAACTGCTCACCATTTATAAAAGGTGAAGGATATATCATTGATATCGGGGCTACCTCCCTAACACGCTACACGGTTAAAAATAATGAAGTGACAGACATATCATCTAATTCTCTCTGTGCCGCAGGAACCGGACTTTTTCTTGAAGAACAGGCCGAAAGACTCGGCATGGAACTTGAAGATGCCGGAGAACTGCAAATTGAGGATCCTCCTTCTATTGCGAGCAGGTGCACTGTTTTTGCAAAAAGCGATCTTATACACCATCAGCAGGAAGGGAGAACAAAAGAAGAAATGTGGGCGGGGATGTGCAAAGCCCTCGCTGTATCAGCAGCGAACACTCTCTTCAAAGGAGGAGAGATCAAAGGAGAGATCGTCCTTATAGGCGGAGTGAGCCAGAACAAAGAAGTTGTGAAATGGTTCAAAAAACTTTTCCCCCTTGCTTTCTGGGTAGTACCGGGAAGCAGCGAAGCTTTTGTTGCAAAAGGGGCTTCTTTTTCTGCAACCGGACAAGTATCCAGGATCGACATTGATAATTTTATCCCTCCGGCAAAAAACGAAAAAATGCCTCCCTTGACACTTACAAAAAGCAACTACCCGGAATTTACAGAACCTTCGATAGATAAAGAAAGAAACGAAATCCGTATACATTCTGATATTTCAAGTGTAGATGAAGTAATAATGGGAATGGATATAGGCTCCACCAGTACTAAAATCGCTATACTTTCAACAAAAGGGATCCCTCTGCTTGATATCTACAGAAAAACGGAAGGAGATCCGGTAAATGCTTCAAAGAAGGTATTTAAAGCACTTTTTTCCACAATAAATCCATCCAAAACAAAGATCGTTGCTTTTGGAACAACAGGCTCCGGAAGGAAACTTGTCGGAGAGGTTTTCGGAGCCGACTCAATAGTGAATGAAATAACTGCTCACGGTAGAGGGGCTGTCTCTTTTTTCTCTGATGTTGAAACGGTCTTTGAGATCGGTGGGCAAGATGCAAAATACATCAGAATAAAAAACGGACTTGTAAATGATGTGAACATGAACTATGTCTGTGCTGCAGGAACAGGCTCTTTTGTCGAAGAACAGGCGAGAAAGCTTGAAATCCCTGTACAAAATGCCGGAATGGTAACAGAAGGTATAGAGCCACCGGTAACAAGCGACAGATGCACCGTTTTTATGGAACAGGATATAAGAGCTCTCTTAAAACAGGGATATATGAAAGAAGAAGTTCTCGCTTCAGTTTTGTATTCTGTAACAAAAAACTATTTAAACAGAGTTGTGGGCAATAGAAAAATAAACAGGGAAAAGATTTTTTTTCAAGGTGCTACTGCAAGGAATAAAGGACTTGTTGCAGCATTTGAAAATCTTCTTGATGTTGAAGTTGTCGTATCACCTTTCTGCCATGTAATGGGATGTATCGGAGCTGCTTTGATCGCCTATGACGAGATTACATTGGACGAACACAGAGGTTCGTCCCTACACACGTCAATTGTCAAACGTCAACCGTCACTTTTTATAGGTCCCGGATCTGTTGATCTGGAAGTAGTTTCCCGTACTGATACATGTAAGCTCTGTAACAACTTTTGCAGAATAAATTTTATATCATCAAACAGCGGAACTGAAACATCATGGGGATATATGTGTGGCAGGGAGCCGGGAATAAGTGCAAGAAAAGAAATGGACGAGTTCAGGCTTTTCCGGGAACGGAGATCAAATTTTTTTAAAACTGAAAAAACCGGAAATGTTCAAAAAAAGGTAGGGATCCCGATGGCTCTTGCAAACCATACCTACCTCCCGCTATGGCGTGAAATGTTTACTCTGTTAGGGATCGGAACAGAAATATCACCCCCGGTCACTTCAACAAGAATAAAAGAAATTTCTTCCAAATATTCCAGTTCTGATTTTTGTTTCCCGCTTAAAGTATCTATAGGGCATACAGCTGAACTCGCAGAAAGGGACCTCCCTCTTTTTTTCCCTTCAATGATCGCTGCTGAACAAAGTGTAAAAACTGCTATAAGCTTTTTTTGTCCTTATGTTGAAAGTGCTCCTTCTGTCATCATCAGCACTTTAAAAAAAAGCGGGGTGGATATCTCTTCAAAATACATGGATCCGGTAATTGATCTAAGACTTACCCCTGAAAAAAACGGAGAGTACATATACGAAAGTATCAAAAAAAACTTTCCACTTAAAAAAAAGGAGGTTGTAAAAGCTTTTTTCACCGCATATAAAAATTTTTCTAAAAGTGTTAAATTTTACACTGAAAAAGGGGAAAGTTATCTCAAAGAGATGACCGATTCAGGCAAGCCGGTTTTTATCCTTGTGGGAAGACCTTATAACCTTTATGACAAAGGAATAAACCTCGGGATACCTGAAACTGTAGCATCAATGGGGTGGCCTGTGATCCCTATGGATATGCTTGAACTTGATACAAGCAATTTTGACAAAACAAACTACTGGAATCTTTTCTGGAACTATGGACAGAAAATTATTGCGACAATAAAAAGAGCGGCAGAACACAACCTTCTGTTCCCCATATATCTTACAAACTTCAGTTGCGGTCCCGATTCATTTGTTCTTTCCTATGCAGAAGAAGAAATGAAAGGAAAGCCCATGCTTATCCTTGAGCTTGATGAACACGATAGCGATGGAGGCTACAGAACGAGGATCGAAGCCTACATAGATGTTGTAAAAAGCTACCTGAAAAACCATCCTGTGAGTGATGGCGTAAAGATACCTGACATTTACAGCCCGATGAGAAAAGTTGACAAAGGTAAAGTATGGATGCCGCCTATGCACCGTGCAGGAACACCCCTTTTTGCCGCCGCTTTAAGAGGCTACGGATACGATGCAGCTCCACTCCCTTTTGAAACAAGACAGGAATTTAATCTTGGCAAAAGATACACGAGGGGGCAAGAATGTCTTCCTATGACGCTTACCCTCGGAGCGATAATAAATCAGGCTCGCCTTGATCCTTCAAAAAAACACATCCTTTTTATGCCTACTTCTGAAGGTCCTTGCAGATTCGGGCAATATAACCTGCTTGAAAGAATTGCTTTCCATAATGCCGGCATAACGAACATCGACCTTATGTCACCATCCTCAATAAATTCATATCAGGGATTGGAAGAACCGTTAAGACGATATCTTATGCACACAATGATGTCAAGCGACATTCTCCTGAAACTCTTAACAAAGACAAGGCCTTATGAGAAACAGACAGGGGATGCGGATACAGTTTTCAATGACTCCCTGAAACTCCTTGAAAAAACTTTGGAAAAAAAAGAAGATCCCAAGCCGGCAATAAAAGATATTACCCGAAAATTCAACAGTATCCCTAAATATGACGAAAAGAAACCCCTTGTGGGAATAGTAGGTGAAATTTATGCACGGTGTAACGACTATGCTAACGGGAACATCATTGAAGTGATAGAAAAACATGGTGGAGAAGTCTGGCTCTCGCCTATGCATGAATGGATACTTTATACTGCGTGGCTCCAGAAATATATGGTAAAACAAAAAGCTTTTTCCCTTTTTGAAACAGGGGAATCTCTCCTTAAAAACATCTACCTCTTCAGAACCGAAAATACCTACTATAAAGCTGCCCACTCTGTTCTTCACGATAGACACGAACCTCCGGTTGAAAATGTACTTGAAGAGGGTATGAAATATCTTCCTCCCGAATTTTCAGGTGAAGGGATACTCACAATAGGAAGAACCATAATATTTGCCAAAGAAGGAGCTTCCATGGTGATCAATATTGCACCTTTCGGCTGTATGCACGGGATGATAACAGATTCAATATTTCAGGAAATAAAAGAAATACACAAAATGCCGATATTATCTCAATTTTATGATGGAGACATCGATATCAATGACAGAGTTGCAGATATGCTTTCAATGATGAAAAAATAAAAACAGCAAGTTACTCTTCTGACTCTTCAGGCTCTTCCGAATCTTCTTCTAAAAGTTCATAGGACACATCTTCAGTTTCATCATACTCACCATATTCCCCGACACCATAAACATCTTTTTCCATCGGAGCTGGAACCGGAATGCTTTTTTTACCTATCATGATCCAGTTCCGAGTCGTTCTTGTATAAAGCTGGGCAAAATCCCTAAGTTGACCATAATATTGAGGCTGAGCGTAATATCTGTTGATTACCTGTCTTTCTGTATAGTAGATTTTACCTTCGTCGCTTTTGAGTTCTCCTGAATATGTCAGCAAATCTTCCGGCATCGAAAAACTTTTAGAAAATTCAGGGTTTTTAACAACCATATCTTCGGGCAGAGAAATAGTAACAGTATGACCATTGATCAACTCATTTCCCAGCCTGAATGGAGAAACTCTTTCTTTTAACCATAGATTTCCCCAGTAGGGGAACGCTCTTAGCCCCCAAGGTTTCATGGGGAAAGAGTAAATTTCTTCCCCTCTTTTTCTTAATATACTTTGAGAGATTATGGTAAATTTCAATTTGAAAACAGAATTGTCTTCACTTTTTGAAACAGATACATTTTTAATCCGGGCATCAATAAAATCTTCTCCTATCTTATCCTTTACATATCCATGCATATCTCTGTCTGTCAAATTTTTAAAATAGTTACTCATACTCAGAGCGTTGTTTCCTCTGTAAACCACTTCTATATTGTATGTTACGGTCAGATCATCAGAAATATTTATGGCAGTGTTCGCTATCGCTCCATTTTGATCTGCAACAGCTTCCGGCAATCTGACCATGTAGTTTCCACCTTTTTCTTTGATCACCAGGCCCCAAATTCCGGAGATACTCCAAGGAATTCTCCCCAGTCCGATACCTGAAACAACGGGGTCTATCCATACAGAAATACCATCTTGGGTGTTTACCCTTACGATCATGTGATTAAATACTCCATAAGGCATGTCAGTATCTATGTCTCCAAAACCTCTGGTGCGGACAAGCACCGGATCTGAATCAATTTCCAACACCTTCAAAAGTGCGACCAAAAGTACTGACTTGTCTTTGCAGTCTCCAAACCCCCTTCTTAAAACCACTTCCGGAGTATTAGGTTTTATAGCATGTCCAAATTCTGTGTGATCGCTGTTATAGTGGAGTTGTTCAACAAAATTTTTCACTTTTTCTATTTTTTCAAGCTCTGTTTCAGCACCTTCAGTTATTTCATGAGCCAGTTTTTCAATTTTATCGGTAATTATCAATTGTCCCCTTATCTGGTTATTATAAAACCATCTTGCATATTGTCCGGGATTATTAAAGCGTCCAAAATAAGCCCTGACATGGGGTCTAAGCGTGTCAGAGTGAGTCATAAACGGTTCAGGCTCATAAGCGGGAATATCTTTCACTCTGAATCTGTATACTGTATCTCCATACTGTCCGATCCCTTTTTTTATTTCAGGGTCAGGCATATCCGGATAATTATATACCTTGTATCTCAAGCTCCACTTCGGTTCCGTGTCAAAAAGCCAGTTAGGTATTCTGACAATGACTTCTGAATCAAGAACATCCATTTTATACCATGACAAATTCCATCTGTTGCTGAAGAAAAAATCCCGATATACAACTGTATAGCTGTACTCAATTACCGACCCTTCTTTTACCCATGGAAGGTTGAACCTGACACTTCTTGACTCCCGGGTAGTTCCCATTATTTCTCTAACCATTTTATAGCTGTAAATATCTTTTTCATCAAGATCTTTAATCTCTCCATCAGGAGAGATCACCCTGGCGGAAAGAGAGGATATCCTGTCTTCAGGCGATAAAAAGATAGTTATTGACGAGTACCTTTCCGGATCTTTAAATATCCTTTGAACTCTATGAACTTTTCTAAATGTTTCAAGCCCTATGCCTCTAAGGGTGGTTATGTTGACATCTTCAAACGATCTTACAACGACACCGTTTACATCAGGGTAGTCAACTTCATTTAAAGACAAAGCTTTTTCAACATGCTCATTAAGACCGGAAAATTTACGATATCTTACAGGAGCAGTTGAACAACCTGTAAATAATATTCCCGTTAACAGAGCAATCCACATAAAAGTCACAAATCTCTTCTTCACAGCTCTCTCCATTAATATGTAAATGTAAAACTTAACCCGTAACCTGACATTTCTCCGACAAAAGAGGGAGATACCATAACAGCTCTTTTTTCATCTCTTAACGAAGGGATAAATGCAAAAATAAGCCCTGCACCCATTAATGCACCTCCTGTTATATAAAAAATATTTCTTTTCTTTTTATGACTATCTCCTCTTTCTTTGTGTTTCAATGTATTTTCAAAGTGACTCACTACACAGAAATCTTCTCTTTGAGAAACCCTTTCCAGAAATACAGGATCTATCAGTTCATTATACCTGTTATAAGATTTTGTAGCTTCCGTATTAAAATACATCCCGACTGCAAAAACAGCAAATCCTGCAACAACAACCGGGAATCCATATTTAAAAAACGGAAACCTTTCTCCAAAATCCCTTCGAGGGGAAGTATCTGTAACCGGGTCAAAATCAACCACTTTTTTTTCATCTTCAACAACTTTTTCATCTTCGACAACTTTTTCATCTTCTGTGATCTTTTCAGTTACTTCCGTTGGGATATCTCTCTTTTTAACATCTTCTTCTACGGCAATAACAGATCTGGCAACTTTAACCGTATCTCCTTCTTTGACAGACACCTGAGATTTTCTCAATTTATCCTGCATCGCTATCAAAGTCGGGGACATCTTGTTGTTCCG
>SLOD01000215.1 GCA_007132725.1 Candidatus Sumerlaeota bacterium | reverse complement strand
TTGCAGGTTTTTCTCTTAAACATTCGGCAATATCAACAGCACTTTCACATCCCGCCTCTTTTACAAACATTTCCCCGACATTTTGGGCATCTTCTTTAGACATCTGATCACCATAAGAAATAGTTGCACTTTGAATTACCGCTCTTTTAAAGAGATCGGGACGCAAAGCAAGCATTGTTCCCACAGAGACCCCACCGGCAGATTCACCAAAAATGGTAATGTTTTCAGGGTTCCCCCCAAAATTACCGATATTTTCATTTATCCATTCAAGTGCTACTATCTGATCCAAAGTTCCATAGTTGCCGGTTATTTCAGTATCAGGAACTGTGAGAAAACCCAACTGTCCAAGTCTGTAGTTTATTGTTACGAGAACTACTCCCTGAGAAGCAAGCCAAGTTCCTTCATAAACATCAAATGATGCTGAACCGTTAATGTAACCTCCTCCATGAATAAAAACCATTACCGGAAGATCTTTTTCAACAGTGTCCGGTCTGTAAACATTAAGATAAAGACAGTCTTCATCCCACTTGACAAACCCGCCGGTAAGTTCCTGCATTATTTGAGGACATGCCAGCCTGAACTCTTTTGCCTCAAGGATATCTTCCCTTTTTTCAGGGGAAGCGGGAGGCTTCCAGCGAAGATCATCGACAGGAGGCTTGGCAAAAGGGATCCCTTTATAAGATATTACTTCATCTTTTATAAAACCTTTTACTTTCCCTTCAGTTGTCTGAACAGTTTCATAAGATTCAATTTCCTCGTCACTGTCATCCTCCTGATCTTCATCTTCTTCTTCAAGCTCTCCGGTATCATCATTCACAATATCTTTGTCACCATCTTCATCATCATTGTTATCGGGTGTTTTTGTTTCGTTTGAACATCCCGACAAAAGGATGAAAGCAAAAACAGCAAATAAGATCAAAAACTTCTTCACTTTGTAACCTCCAAAATCCTTGAGGCGGCATTCATGCCGTCAATTATTGCATCTTCCATAGCCGCATAGACCCATTTGCCGTATCTTCCGGCTAAAAGAATCTCATTTTTCACACTCCATTTGGATACTTCATCCATATCTTCAAAATATTCTTTGTGGTATATGACATAACCGTTTTCAATAATTCTGTAGTCCATGAAAAGAATATCATCTTCATTTTCTATCAGTTTCATATCTTTCATCATTTTAATGCTTTCAGCCCTGAAAATGTTTTCACTTTCAAACTCCCCCTGATGAGTGAACTCAATATAGAAAGAACCCATTCCTTCCGGAGCCATATTACTGTAAATATTACTGAAAGATCCTATCCTGTAAGGCATGAACTTTTCTTCGGGGATATAGAACCAGTGTCCAGTATGTCCCGGCTTCTTTTTTATTGCTGTGTTGAAGTAACTTACCGAAGCAATTTTAAGTCTCTTGGCAAGTTCTTTAAGTTCACCCCCTTTTTGCAGCATAAGAAAATCTTTAAGGGGTATCGTACTCACCAGATAAGAGTATTTTATTGTTTCACCGTCATTTAACAAAATGATTTTATTTACCGTATCAATTTCAACAGGATATTTGCCAAACATGAACTTATCTTTTTCACACCTGTCAAACAACCTTTTGGGCAACTCCCCTATTCCATTTTCAACAGGATATTTAAATGTTGCGTTATATCCTATGTTTTTTTGCTGTGGAGATGTAACTGCACCTTCAATTACCTGCTCAAGTGTAGGCACGGGAACATATTTGTCACACCAGTGACTTGCATACTCTTTGGGGTGAACTGTGTATATCTTGGAATTGTAGGGTATCATGAAATGTTTAGAAATTCCTTCACCGAGGTATGCCATGCACCATTCATAAAAGTTTTCAGATGCTTTTGACTTATCTTTTTCATAATATGCCTTGATAAAACCGAGAACACACTCTTTTATAACATCCGGAGGAAGCCCGTAAGTATTTGACTGAAACGGATACTGAGTATATGTATCATGTGAAAAAACATAAGTTTTTCTAATTATTTCAACAAATTCATTCCCGAACAGAAGCTCAAAAAGCTCCTTTGTTCTTTTATCCGACAGGTGTAACCAGTGACCAGTCTGATCGAACAGAAATCCATCCTTTTTTTCTGTTGTACACAATCCCCCCGGATGTTTCCTCTTTTCAATAACAACATACTCTTTGCCTCTCAAATGATATGCAGCTGAAAGCCCTGCAAGGCCTGATCCGAGAATTACAGTTTCTATTTTTCTCATAATTATTTCTTTGAAAAAGGTCCTAAGATCTTTTCTCTTTTAATATATTCCACTATAACTTGGGGCACAGTATGTCCTGTATCCTTAACCCCATTAATATTATTGAACATTTTATACCCATCTCCCCCTCCTGCAAGAAAAGAGTTGGCACAGAACGAATAGACCTTATCTTCACTGACAGGTTCCCCGTTGATCTTTAAATTTAAAACTGTGCCGTCAACTATATCCAGAGAGATTCCACTAAACTGAAGATAGCCCCCTTCTCCTATTTGCTGTTCCGCCATATAATTAAAAACATCTATCAGTTCCCTGCCTGTTATATTTCCTTTTACAATAGTGTCTTCAAACGGGAACACACTGAATATATCCATTTCATTTATAAATCCTTTGTTAAGTCCCTGTCTGAGAGAGCCAGCATTTATAAAAGCTATGTCCGTACCAGTCCTCTCTCTCATTATTTCTGTTACAATCTTGCCAAGACTGCTTTCTTCATTTCTAAGGAGAGTTCTTTCTCCCGGCAAAGTTTCCACTAATTCTCCAACAACCTGCATGGAAACTTCGCAGTTAAGATCATCGATCATCCTTACGACAGCTTCGTTTGGGGCAAGGAATCTATCAATATTTTCATACTCTTCCTTTCCATCACGAACCACCCTCCTTTTGCCGTTTACAGAGTACATGCGAAATTCTGTTTTCTGTATCTCATTATCGTCATTAAGAAAAAAATCAAATCTCCCTACCCATTTTCCAAGTCCTTCCGTTTGGACTATGTGGGTATTACCAACTTTCACAGGCTCTTCAAGATGAATTTTCGTTCTGCCGCCTATTATAAGGTCTATCCCTTCAACTTTTTCAGCCAATTCAACATCTCCCGACCTACTGTCATGACTGAAACCGAGGTTTGAAAGAACAATAACTATATCGTTTTCCTCCCTCATTTTCGAAACAAGGGGCTTTGCAGTTTGAAAAGGATCCCTGACATTGACAAGACCATCTGCTCCAACAGCTGTAATTCTTTCCAGTTCAGGAGTAGTAATCCCTACAACACCTATCTTTACTCCGTTTATCAGTTCTTTAGTAATTGTAGGAACACCTATTGATCTGGACTGCCCTTTTCTGAAAAGGTTTGCCGACATGAACGGGAACCTTGCTTCTCTATTCATCTTGTCAAATGTTCTCATTCCGAAATCAAATTCGTGGCTTCCTATCAGCATCCCGTCATATCCGGTTAAATTCATTCCGAGGATCATCGGTAAATTTTCACAGACATTACTTCTTGGATCTCCCATGGTAATATTGCCGGAGCTTAAGAGGATCATATCACCGTTTCTCAACATTACTTCGTTTCTGATTCTATCAACAAGCGTTTTTCTCGCTGCAATGCCACCGACTCCAGGGTTGCCCGGCTCATCAAAAGCCCAAGCCATGCCATGTGAATCATTAGTAAAAAGAACTGTGACCAAGCGGGGTTCTCCCCATAGAAAAAAACCTGCAAAAACAATAAATACTAAAACCAGAATACTTTTTAACATAGGAACACCTCCCGGAAAGTTTTAACAATAATATACTAAAATATTTCTGTAGTCAAAATTGATCTGGATCAAGTAAAATTGGAATGGTGATATTTTGAACCTTTAATTATTGAAAGTCCTCTGTATATCTGTTCCAGAAGCACTATCCTTGCTAACTGATGCGGCAGCGTCCACGAGGCAATCGATAAGGAAAATTTTTCTCCGACATCACTGTACCCGTATGCTCCGCCTATAACAAAACAGATGTCTCCGCAAGCTTCCAATGTCCGTTCTATCAGCTTTGAAAAATTGACAGAGTTAAAGACTTCCCCATCTTCTCTAAGTGCTATGAGAAAAGATCCTTCAGGGATCGATCTTTTTATTGATTCTGTTTCAGAAACTATATCCCCCTTTTCCTTCAATTCAACAACATCAAGTCTGCAATATGGCTTAATTCTGTCCCTGTAAAAAGTATCAAGTTCACAAAAGCCTCCTTTTGACTTGAGTTTGCCAACTGTGATAAGAGTTATTTTCATTTAAAGAGAATTTATATCGATTTTTGTGCTTTCACTCCAAATATCTTCAAGACGGTAGTAGTCCCTTATCTCATCAAGCATGATATTTATAACTATATCTCCTGCATCCACCAGTATCCATTTTGAAGATAAAGAGCCTTCTATCAGGGGTTTTGAAAATCCTCCCGTTTTAAGTTCTCTCTGAACAAATTCGCTCATTGTCTGATTATGCTGAATACTTGTTCCGGAAACAAAGACCATATAGTCTGTATATCCCGATTTTTCATCAACATCAAAAACCATTATATTGATCCCTTTTTTGCCCTGAAGAGATTCTACAACTTTTCTTAACTTAAGCTCACTATTTGTTATCATTATCTTTCTCTTTTTCTGTCTGTTTTTCAGAATTTTCAGATCTTTTTCCTCTGTTCATAATATTGACCGCCGCATCGAGAGTCCGCCTGTGATACTCTGCTTCATATTCAGGAACATCTATATTTTCAACAGCATCTCCTGTCATCATTCTCTCCCCTTTCACCGAAAACTCAACTCCTTCTTCAACAAGATCAAAACCGCAGTCTATTGTCATGTTGATAATATTATATTCATTATCGAGAAAAAGAATCAGTTCTCCTCTCACATTTTCTTTTTTGCTTTCAGCAAATTCTTTTACAATACTATCATCTTTCATTTCTTCTGTTCCAAAAAGGTTTTGAAGATACCTTTTATCCGGAAGCTTTTTTCTTTTGGAAGGGTTTTCTTTAAATATTATTTTTACCTCTGTTCCCTCAATACCATCCAAAGTTTTTTTTGAACTTCCTTTAATATGTGCATGGTTCCTTAAAACCGAATAGATAGACGGGATAGAACCGAAGTTAGTCTCTCTGTAATGCCGGTGTTCACCCATACTGAAAGTCCGGGAAAACTCTCCCCCCATCTGTTTTCGGTAAAGAAAATTGTTTTTCCATACGAACACATACCCTTCATTTCTATCATTGGCAAAACTCATTACATAGTTGCCGTCATTATCAGAAAGAAGTTCAACATTTTCTTTCAGCTCAAGAGATCTTTTTTCATCTTCAAGCTGTTTTTGAGTGGTGTAGTTCATGTTCTGAACAAACATCCTCATTCCACCATTGTCTCTGAAATAGCTGTAAGGAGCATAAATAAGCTTTTCAAGCTCATCAAGTGAAGTCATGAGGTTTTTAAAGTTTATTTTCGGTTCATAGACAACTTCGTCTATAACACGCCATCTTCCTTCATGCCCTCTTTTCTCACGATCCCGGCAGGAAAAAAAGAAAACCGGACAGACAAATAAAACAAAAATAACCATCAATAATCTTTTCATTGTATCACACCGTTAAGTTCAATCCATATAAACATCATATTATTAAACCTTCTCTTTTTTCTATGTCAAGCTCTTGTCCCTTAACAAAAACTTTTAAAACATGATTGTGACCAAAATGATAAACAGGATATATCCATGAAGAAGCATCCATTATAAGCAGGTCTGCATCTTTTCCCGGCTCTATTGAGCCTTTTCTGTCTCCTCTGTTAAGAGATATGGCTCCATTGATAGTGATTCCCATCAAGGCATCTTCAACACTGAGTTTTAACTGAGTCGCACCTATACTTGCAGCAAGAGGAAGGAATCCGCACATCGAACTTCCCGGATTAAAGTCAGTTGCCAATGCTACAGTCACCCCTTTTTCCATCATTTCTTTTGCAGGAGCAAACGGAAGTCTCGAAAAAATAGAAGTTATGGGTAAAACCCCGGCAACAGTACCGGACATAGCAAGTTTTTCCATTCCTTTTTCTGTTATCTCTTCCAAATGATCCACTGATACAGCACCCATTTCCGCAGCAAGCTCTGTTCCGCCAAGAGAGTTAAATTCATCTGCATGGAGCTTCAGACCGAAACCGTGAGATTTTGCGGCAGAAAGTATCTTTTCCGTTTCTTTCAGTGAAAAATAACCATCTTCACAAAACACATCTACAAATTCTGCAAGATTTTGAGACTTTATTTCAGGAATCATCTCAGAGATTATAATATCTATATACCCCTCATGATCTTTTTTAAATTTTTCAGGATATGCATGTGCTCCAAGAAATGTCGGAACTATTTCAACAGGATATTTCTTTTTTAATATTTCTGCAGCTTTAAGCAATTTTATTTCACCGGTTGTATCAAGTGCATACCCCGATTTTATCTCAATAGTGGTCACACCGTAAGCAATGACCTGCTCAAGTCTTTTTGATGACTGCTCAACTATCATCTCAAGAGAAGCTCTTTTTGTTTTTTCTGCACTGTTGAGTATTCCACCGCCGGATGCTGAGATCTCTTCATAGGTCGCACCTCCGGCTTTGAGGGCAAACTCATCTTCTCTTGTTGCTGCAAAAACAAGGTGCGTGTGGCTGTCAACAAATCCAGGGTAAATCACTCTATTGCCCGCATCAACAATTTTTTTACTGCACAGGGCAGGATCTTCAGACTCATGCTCGAGAAACTCGTCTTGAGTACCTGCAAAACATATTTTTCCATCACAGTCCGCTGCAATGACAAGATTCCCTCCCGACAGAACTTCTCTTCCTTTGATTCCGGTAAAAATTTCAGATATGTTATTTATTACAAGTGAATACTTCAACACCCATCCTCTTCCTAAACAGATCCGGCCGGATAACCCAAGCTGTAAAAAGAAAGGGATCCGACCGGATAAATTG
This sequence comes from Candidatus Sumerlaeota bacterium, assembly GCA_007132725.1. Taxonomy (GTDB): domain Bacteria; phylum UBP6; class UBA1177; order UBA1177; family UBA1177; genus SLGQ01. The sequence goes on along the minus strand of SLOD01000215.1, from coordinate 11,940 downwards.
AAATTAAAGTTATGTCAAGCTTTATATACTTCAGTTTTGAAATGTTTTATTAAACATGTTTGTAAGTCTGCCAATTTTTCTGCCTGCGGTATTTTTATGCATAACACCTTTTGAAACTGCTTTATGCAGCTCACTTACCGCCTTGACAAGTTTTTGTGAAACATCCTCCCTAAGCTCGGAAGCTTTGGAAGCATCTTTTGCAACCTCTTCAACTCCTTCTTTAAAATAGCGGGTGTATGTCTTAACTCTTGATTTGATCGAACGATTATATATTCTTCTTTTTTCGTTCGTTTTAATCCTTTTTTTTGCCGACTTGTGATGAGCCAAGTTTTCCTCCATCGTTATCGATAATTGCTTAACTTTGCTATGAACAAAAAACGGATTCTTTTATATGCGAAACTTGGTGATAGTCAAGTTTTTGATATAAATATCGCATTAACTCTTGCAATTCCTCTTTTTTCGAATATTTTCTACTTGATTGTTTCGGAGGTAGAAAATGATAGAAAAACTGAAAATCAGAAAATTGAAAAAGAAAATCTTTAACAGGAAGAGACAGCTTTTATGGATAAAAAAACAGAGAAAAAACCTTTCTGATACCGATGAAAAAAAACTTGCATCTCAGTTGCAAAAAATAACAGATGTCGAAACTGGGTTAAATAAAAACACTTTAAAAGCATCTGATGTTGAGAAGTTTTATAAAGAGTTGGAGTACAACTTCAAAAAAGACTTCCTTCTCTTAAAACAAAATCCTCTGTGGGAGCTGTTCGATGAACTTTGGCTTGTCGTCCTGATAGCTCTTTTCCTTAAATTTTTTGTCATAGGATCATACAGAGTACCTACCGGAAGCATGGTAGATACCATAATGATAGGAGACAATCTTTTTGTGGCCATGTTTGTATATGGACTGACCCTCCCTTTTGCTAAAAACCAGTTTGTAGAATTCCGTAATCCTGAAAGAGGAGAGATCATAACCTTTTCAGAACCGACTCCATCAGGGAAAGCTCTTGTGAAAAGGATTGTCGGTGTCCCGGGAGATACTATACTCATCATAGGAAATGATCTTTATGTCAACGGGGAAAAACTGGAACGCGAATTTGTCGGCAACACCGTATATATTTCCTCGAAAGGGGAGAGCATCCCTGTTTCCCAGTATTACGAAACTAATGAAAACGGCAAAAGATATAAGGTGATGTATCACGATAATATGCAGGAACAGCTCCGTAAAGAAATTGAAAAACACTGCCGATTCTGCAACAGAACATTTACGGTGCCTGAAAGGTCATATTTTGTACTCGGCGATAATCGTGATGACAGTCTTGACAGCAGATTCTGGGGTTTTGTTCCAAGGGGGAACCTCCAGGGGAAACCACTCTTTGTATGGTTTTCAATTCAGTTCGGGCACACAGTATTGGACATTATCGATGTAAGGTTTAACAGGATCGGACATGTTTTTAAATGATCATTCATAAGCTCCGGCCTGCTTAAGAATTTCAACAATATGATAGTTTCCGGTCCACTTTGCTCTGGTAATGGGAGTTCTTCCGCTTTTATCTTTGGCATTTACATTTGCACCTCTTTTGATCATGAGTTTCACAGATTCGGCAAATCCTCTGCCGGCAACAACCATTAGCGGAGTATTGCCGTTTTTATCTGTTACATTCACATTTGCACCCATACTCACAAGCTTGTTAACGACATGCTGTTCTCTGCGGGAAGATGCATAGAGAAGCGGAGTATCGCCGTTTTTATCTCTTGCTTCCAGATCTGCTCCGGCCTTCACAAGCATTTCCATCATTTTCATATCTCCATTCCTGGTTGCATACCAAAGAGGAGAAAGTCCATCTTTAAAGCGACGATTGACAGAGATGCCTCTTTCAATAAGGTTGGCAACTATTTCATGATAGCTCCCCAGTGTACCATAGGCCATCAAGTCATCCTGTTCCGCCCTTCTCTCGATGCTTGCACCATTTTTAAGGAGCAGATAAACTATTTCCCGTCTATTTTCTTTTTTAGCATGAAGAAGGGCTGTTTCACCGTTTTTATCTTGAGCATCAATGGCAACACCTTTGGAAAGGAACAGCCTCACAAATCTTTCCGCACCTTTTCTTGAAGATATCATAAGAGGGGTCTCCCCCGTCTTGTTAGCTCTGTTAATGTCCGCCCCTCTTTCAACAAGCATTTCTGCAATGTCATCAAAGTTTTTATGAAGAGCTATTGTGAGTGGAGTATTACCATTTATATCGGAAGTATTTATAAAAGCCCCATTGTCCAGGAAAAGCTCCACCATTGAAATGTTGCCTCTTGCCGCTGCAATAAGGATAGGAGAGTTACCATCTGAGTCTTTAAGATCTATTTTTGCGTTATTTTTTAAAAGCATGTGTACCATTCTCGGCTTATCAGCAAGAAGAGCAAGCATAAGTGCTGTACGCTTTTTGTTGTCCATAAGGTTTACATTCGCTCCCCCGTCAATAAGTATTTGTGCCAGTTCTCTTCTGTCATTTTCGGCACACCACATTAAAACACCTTTGCCATTGTTATCTTTAATGTTAAGGTTGGCTTTGGCATTGACAAGTACTCTGAGCATATCCGCATTGTTGTTAAAAACCGCTATCCATAAAGCACTTAAACCATCTTCGAATTTGATATTAACATTGACTCCAAGCTCAACTAACACCTCAACTAACTGAGAATCGCCTATAATAAGCCCTGTTTTTAAAAGGTCTACCCCTTCTTTAGGTCTTAACGAAGCCCCGTACCTCTTAAGCAATTTAGCAATGTCAAATCGTCTGGTTTCAACACAGTATTTAATGAGAGTGTTCCCACTTTTATCAGAAACAGACGGCTTTGCTCCGGCTTTAAGCAGGATTCCCGCAATGTCTGCTCTTTTTTTAACAGCCGCATACCACAACAGAGTCAGACCGTCTTCATAGACAATATTAAGGTCAGGCTTTAACGGAAGCAGGGCATTAAGTTTGTCAACATCTTCTGAAATAACAGCCTGCCTAATTATGTTCGCTGTGTCAGCAGGGGGTATTTTCACACCCGATTTATGGAGCCTATCCACGACCTGAGCCACACCGTTTTCAAGGGCCCATGTAAGAATAGTCCTCCCGGTTGAGTCTCTGATACCGGGATCAACGCCCCCTTTAAGAAAAACATCAAAGAGATCCCAGGCTTTTTTTTCTGCAGCGAACCATAATATAGATCTTCCGTTTTCATATGTAAAATTAAGGTTACTTTTCTGATTGACAATTAGATCTGCAAGCCACCAGTCTTTTCTGTCAACAGCTATCTGCATAAGCGTACCCACTTCAACCGGTGTCAATTTGGCACCTCTTCCCACCAAATAAGCCGCCATTTCTTTGTTTCCGCTCAAAGCCGCCACTAAAAGTGGACCCATACCCTGAGAATCCCGGTAGTTTATATCAGCATTTTTTGCCAGAAGTTCCCTTACAAGTTTCATTTTCCCTTCTTTTACTGCGGTAACGAGCTGATTATTGATCTGCTCAAGACTTGCTACTAAAGGAGAAAGTCTGGCTGTCCTTTTCACCTTTTGGCCGGGTTTTATATCAAGAGTTTCATCTTTTGTTGCAAAACCCTGCTTTTCATACCTTACAGAATGTGACCCGGGATTAAGATCTTTTATAGTGCAAGGAGTCACACAGGAAGTTGCTCTTGGAGTCGCTATATTTACAGTCACTCTAACACCATCCGGAACAGTGGAAAAATCTACAGTTCCTGGAACAACTTTAGCAGGAATAGGAACTATCTCAGGTTCAGGAGCAAGAACTATTTCTTTTGTTTTTGCAGGCTTGAAACTTTCCGCTTTATACTTTTCGATATCTTTGTGTTCTTCAGGAGTCACTCTTGGAGGCGTTATTTTTTTTCCGTGTATTGCTGAAACCACCGCTTCTATAGCACTTTTCATACCAACAGCGGTGCCGTTAAAATCTGTAGCACCCGCCTCTGCTTTTCTTTTAGCGTCAACATAAACATAACTTATGGTCAAAGTATATATTCCGGCAAAATAATCAACAGTGGGAACCACAACAATATCCGCTTCAAGACCTTTTCCTATCTCTACTTGACATGACATGTCAACACACTCTGCCCACTTTTTTGACCGTTTCCTTGCTGCGGCAACTTTTGCGTCAGGCACCACTTTATACTTTCCCATACTGTCTAAAAGTTTTATGATGTAATCTTTAGACCCTTTTATTACATCAGGATGAATTCTGCCTGTTCTGTCGTGAATATCCATAACAAGGAGTGTTTCAGCAGAAATAGAGTTAAAAAATAAGATAAAACAAAAAAGAAGCAATACTTTATAAGCAACTTTTCCAAACTTCATTGCAGTCCCCCGACACATTTCAAAAGTCACCTGTAAATATACTACTAAAATCTTTCTTACACAATAATTTTTGGCATTTCAAAAAAATTTTTTTATAAAAGGGGACAAACTGTAGATACTAAAGCTATATTTTGGAACAACATCCTATACTTTTGTGAATAATTTTAAAAAGAGCGTTAATATCAACCGGTTTGGGCAGACAATCATAAAACAGGCCTTCAGGAAAATCTTTAAAACCGGGCTCTGATGCCAGTGCTGTAACAGCTATCACCGGTATAGATGTTTTTGCTTTTATTCTTTTTGCAGACTCAACACCGTCTATTCCCGGAAGCTGAATGTCCATAAGCACAAGATCAATATCACAGTTTTCACAAATAAATCCAACAGCCTCTTCACCGCTACGGACAGACACCACATCCATTCCGCAGAGAATTAAAACTTTTTCAAGAACAGAACGACACACCTCATCATCCTCGACCAGAAGTATTTTAAATCCTTTAACAGGAAAATCTCCCTTGTATTGAGGGTCAGGAAACATGGTTATCTCCCTTGCTGTTCTACTTGTTATTATACTTTAATTTCGCTGATTTTACAAGATTTTGGAAGATTTTAAAGTTTAAGATCAAAACTTAGACTTTGTATTTAAAATATGCTATAATGCCGGTTGGAATGATTTTTAAAATATTAAAATAATAGATTCGCTATGATGAAAGGAAAAAAAGACAAAAGGGATCATACAAGAGTAACAACCCGGGCAACAGTATGGATATTAAAAGAAGGAAAAAGATATTGTCATATTACTGGAGATATCAGCCTTGGCGGAATAAAAATAACTTCTCCGGTTCCTTACGAAGAAGGAAAAATTCTCGACATCGAATTTTTCATCCCTGAGTCAGGGCTGACCAAACCGGTAAAATGCAAAATTGCAGTTGCAAAAGTGACTTTAAAAGAAAACACCTATTTTTTACACTGTTATTTTTTTGATATTCCACGGAAAAGCTACGACCGCTTTTGTGAAGCCGTAAACAACTTGATCATTGAGGCATGGTTCATTGAAGAAACGGAAAGCAGGGGCAAAGAAATTTTCTATCACAATAAAAGAGCACATCAAAGGGTTCCTCTTAAAATGTGGATCACAAGTAAAGATATAGATGAAAACATTTATCTTCCAGCTGAAAATATATCTGTCGGTGGAATGTACATAATTACCCCTGCCAGGCACGAGCCGGGTACGGTACTTGAAATAGTGTTCAATATTCCTCCCCATGACAAAAAAATAGAAGCAGTAATAGTTGTGGAGAACATAAGACCCGAAGGAAATATGTTCGGACTGGGAGTAAAACTTATTGATATGGACGAAAAAGACCGTCTGTTTCTTGAGCGGTCAATTACTTCAGATATTACAGCCAGATGGTTTAAAAAATAAATTCTTTGGCATATTAGATTCAAATCAAGTTGAAATAGAATAGAAACTGCTATATAATCGGCTGTAATTTTTTCTTTAACAATACTGGAGATTGGACTTGAGTATGAAAAACTTCTCTCTTAACGGAAAAATTTTTGTCCTTTCCGCCCCTTCCGGAGCAGGGAAAACCACTCTTGTAAAAATTATCAAAAAGAACTTCTCTTTTCTTGTGGAATCTATTTCATGCACAACAAGAAAACCAAGAAGTTCAGAAAAAAACAAAGTTGACTACTATTTCATTTCACACGAAGAGTTTTTTAAACAGATAGAGTCCGGATCTTTCGCAGAGTGGGCGGAAGTTCATGGGAACTTATATGGCACACCGCTTAAACACATTGAAACCACAATACTTTCCGGTAAAAACATCATCTGTGATATTGATTACCAGGGAGCATTGAAGATCAGAGAAAGATTTCCACAAGAGTCTATTCTTATTTTTGTCCTCCCTCCTTCGATGCACGAGCTTGAAAAAAGGCTTAGAAAAAGGGCGACAGATGATGACAACATAGTGGAAAAGCGACTTGAGAATGCCAAAAAAGAAATAGGTTTTTATAAAAAATATGATTTTATTGTGGTAAACAACTGCGTTGACGAAGCTGTCTCTTTACTCTCATGTATCATAAGATCCCATGTTGAGGCTTCGGCTGCTCACAACTATGAAACTATCAGGAGCTTTGAATAAACAACTATGGATATTGTTAAACTGAGATCTATTCTTAAAAGAGATTCACACCTTAAGTTAAAAAAAATCTTACGGCCGGACCATATTATAAGAGAAGCGTCCAAAAACTTGAAAACCGATAACCCCAAAGAACTGGACAAGATGCTGAACAGCATTCAAAAAGCCATAGCAGTAGCATCGTCGGCACACGAAGGGATCATAAGAAAAAATGGGGAGCCGTATATACTGCACCCTTACTATGTAGGTTTCTTTCTCGCTAAAATGGGCATGGATGCCGACTGCATAGTAGCGGGACTTCTTCATGATACTGTTGAAGACACTTCTACAACAATAAAAGAGATCAGCTCCATGTTCGGGCAGTCAGTAGGCAAATTGGTTGACGGTGTCACAAAACTTACAGAAATGAGGCTTGCTAAACAGGAAAAACAAGCTATTGCTTTTCAAAAGCTTATAACTTTTGCAGCTGACGACATAAGGGTAATTTTCATAAAACTGGTTGACAGACTCCACAATATGATGACTCTTGATGCAATGCCTCCTGAAAAACAGAAAAGTACTGCCAATGAAACCTTGAGATTTTATGCTCCCTTAGCACATAGACTTGGTCTATACTGGTTAAAAGAAGAACTGGAGTCTCTGGCATTCTACTTTTCTATGAGAGAGGAATGGGAAACCATTGATGCTTTTTTTGACTCTAAATACCCCAATGTGGAAGACATCATTAATTCACTGATTTTAAAAGTGGGAGAAGCAATAGAAACAAAATCATCTGAACTGTCCGATAAAGTGCATGAAATATACGGCAGATCAAAATCATATTACAGTATTTATAAAAAAACTTTAAAAAATGGTCTTGAGATATCAAGTCTTCACGATATTCTCGGGATCCGAGTCATTTTGGAAAGCAACGATAAAAGTGAGTGTTATCTTGCAATGGCCGCTATTCACTCCTATTCTGAGTTCACAATAGTTAATAAATATTTCAAAGATTATATTTCCAGACCTAAAGAAAACGGATACATGTCTATACACACTGTCGTCAGATATAAAGAATTTTTTATTGAAATCCAGATCAGAACTAAAGAAATGGATAAAGTCGCAAGAGAAGGCGATGCTTCTCATTGGGCCTATAAAAATGATATTTCCAGCAAAGATAAAGTTGCAAAATGGCTGCAAGAGGTGCTCAAAGATCTTATTGATACGGATAACCCCGTTGACTTTATGACAAATATCGAAAATGCTCTCCCTCTTAACACAATTGCTATTTTCTCTCCCAAAGGGGATGTTTTTACATTGCCGCAAGGTTCAACTGTTCTTGACTTTGCATATGCCATACATGGAGACATAGGAGATCACTGCATAGGAGGCATAGTAAATGGAAAGAAAGTTCCAATATCCTATCACTTGAAAAGTAAAGATGAAGTAAAAATAGATACCTCAAAAAATCAGACTCCCAGACCGGACTGGATCACTTTTGTTAAAACAGCTAAGGCAAAACAACATATAAGAAGGTTCCTCTCAAAAAAAGAAAAGGAAGTCCTGGAACAAAAAGGGAGGGAAATGCTGAAACCTTTATTTATATCTCAAGGGAGAACTTCCGATTTCGATTCTCTGAAAGATATTCCTGGTTTTGCAAAAATAGCGGACAGGTATTCCCTCCCTAAAAATAACAGGATGAAGGTTTTTTTCTACAAACTTGCTTTGGGAGAAATTAAATTCAGATGGGTAATAACCGCACTTTTTAAACCGGAAGAAATAAAACAACTGTCAAAAGCTTTTCCGCAAAAAGTGGCCCCTCTTTTTCCGGGGAAAAAAAGAGAAAACATACAAAAAAAAGACGAGATGAGGTCGATCTACATCAAAAATGTAGGAGAAATAAAAGAGTACTCCATTGCACAATGCTGTTCTCCTGACGAAGGAGACGCTGTAGCAACATATATCTCTCCGACCAGAGGGTATATTCTTCATAAATTCAACTGCCCGGTTTTGGAAAAATCTGAAAAAGAAAGAGTGGAAAAAGATGTTTACTGGTATTCTTCTTCCCAGTATCAAATTGAGTTTGTAGCAGAACTTAAAAATACGAAAGGTGCACTTCTTGAACTTGTGGAAGAGCTGACTTCTACCGGATTCAACATATTGAGTCTCCACCTTAACCCTGAGGACGCAATAGAAAAATACGGCTCTGTTTTTGTCACGGTCAAAGGCTCCAATATCAAACAGGTAGAAATGCTTAACAAAAGCCTTAAAAACAGAAAATCGATCGTAAACTTTACGATAAGCAATATCGATTATTAACCACCAGGCCAAAGGAGGACTTTGCCATGAGAGGAACTTATACTGCAGTAGTTACACCATTTGACAGATCAGGGAATATTGACTTTAATGCACTTGATAAAATTCTCAAAATGCAAATTAGTGCCGGCATCTCAGGACTGATCGTCTGTGGAACAACGGGAGAAGCTGCAACTCTTTCTATTGAAGAAAAAATATCCCTTTTTGAGTTTGTAAAAAGCAAATGCGAAAACATTGATATAGTTGCCGGAACAGGAACAAACAACACGGCTGAAACCGTCAAACAGACAAAAGCAGCCATTAATGCAGGAATAAACAAGGTTTTAATAGTGACTCCGTATTATAATAAACCGAGTTGTGCAGGACTTATCAGGCACTACAGTGAAGTTTCCCAAACAGGGGCCGGAATAGTGCTTTATAATGTGCCGGGAAGGACAGGCATAAATGTGTCTCCGCCCTGTCTTGAAAAACTTGCAGAAATCGAAAATATCATAGCGGTAAAAGAAGCGACTGGAGATATGTCCCGACTTGCCGGATATTTTGATGCCGTAGGTACTGATCGTTTTGACTTTCTTTCAGGAGATGACTTCACTGTTGCTCCCTTTATATCTTTAGGAGGAAAAGGAGTTATCAGTGTTTTCACTAACATCTTGCCCGATCTCGGTGTGGCTATGGTTTCAGCCGCATTAAACGGTGACTTCCGGAAAGCTGCCGACATTCAGATATCTCTCAATAAATTTAACCAGGCTATGTTTATGGAACCGAATCCCCTTCCGGTAAAAACCTCTCTTTCTCTGATGAAGATATGCGAAGACAATTTTAGACCACCCCTTGATAAAATGGAAGAATCAAACATTTTAAAGCTTTCAGAGATATTAAAAGATTACAGTTTAATATAAAGTTATTTAAAAACATTGTAAAATCCATTTACTGTAGTAATATTATCCGATGTCATCAAATCTGGAGGGATCATGTTTGCGGAAATAGACACTTGGATATTGTGGGGTATTATAGCTGTAATATGCTTCATGCTCGAAATGTTTTTCCCAAGCTTCTGGATAGCTATACTGGGTATCGGGGCCATCGCGGCATCTCTGGCATCTTTTTTAGGTGCCGGCACTATTTTCCAGATAGCCGCATTGTCTTTAACATCAATTGTTTGCGGACTGTTTCTTAGGCCCTTGGCTATGAAGTATATTTATCGAAAAGAAAACGATATTCCCACTAACACCGCAGCTTTGATCGGAAAAAAAGTACAGGTGCTCAAAGAAATCAGTGTTTCCGGTAACGGCAGAGTAAAAATAGGAGGAGAAACCTGGAAAGCCATACCTGATGTCGAGGGTTCTGTTTTTAAAGAGGGCGATATTGTTACAGTTAAAAAAGTGGATGGAGCAAAAGTCATTGTTTATAAAGAGGATGACGACTGCATTGAATAAACTATTGTTTTTTTAGGAGGAAAGCATGTCAGCAGGATTATTTTTCTGGGCAGTGATCGTTGTTTTTGTTACTGTCATACTTATCAAAGGAGTGCGTATCGTTCCGCAAACGAAGGTTATAGTAGTGGAAAGGCTGGGGAAGTACCACAAAACTCTTTTAAGCGGCTTCAACATAATAATTCCGATCATAGATAAACCAAGAGAAATGGAAATACTTGCCACCAAAACTTTGTACGATGGCAGGAAAATTACCGTTAAATCTTTTATCAGTATGATAGACTTGAGAGAAAGCGTTCATGATTTTCCCAAGCAAAATGTTATCACTAAAGATAATGTAGTGATTGAAATTGATGCAATACTTTTTTATCAGATAACAGATGCCTATAAAGCCACATACGAAATATCAAATTTACACAGTGCAATCGAAAAATTGGCAAAGACAACTTTGAGGAACATTATCGGCAACATGGACTTGGACGAAACTCTTTCAAGCAGAGATGACATTAATGCAAAAATGACGGAGATCCTTGATGATGCGACAGACAAGTGGGGCGTAAAAGTTAACCGTGTCGAAATACAGGATATCAATCCCCCCCAGGACATAAAAAACGCCATGGAAAAACAGATGCGTGCAGAAAGAGACAAAAGAGCTGCCATACTCAATGCCGAAGGGCAAAAACAATCTCAAATACTTGAGTCAGAGGGAATGAAACAGAGAAAAATAAATGAAGCTCAAGGATTAAGAGAAGCCAAAATTCAACAGGCAGAGGGAGAAGCTCAAGCTAAGATCAATGTTGCCAGAGCTGAAGCAGAATCAGTAAGACTGGTTTCAGAAGCTATAAAAGAAACAAAAATGGACCCGGCACAATACCTCGTTGCACTCAAATATATAGAAACTCTATCGTCTATGACTTCCGGAAAAGAAAACAAGGTTGTTTATATGCCTTATGAAGCATCAGGCATCCTTGGATCTGTGGGATCTATCCAGGAAATGTTTAAAAATCTGCCTAAATAAAATTCATAGTAGCCGCAAAAAAAAGATTGAGGGGCGAGGCAGGTTCTGAACAAATTAGAAGAAACCAATTAGAAGAAACTTAATTCAAAGTGACACAGCTTTTTGCTGCATTTACCACTTTGCCCCTTTTCTCAGGCCCCTCATTTAAAGCGGCAATAGGAATTAATCATAAGGTACTTTACTTGTTTTTGTTTTAGTTGTCAACATGATTTCTCATTTTTTCTTAACTTTTTTTTATAACTGGCGTTTTATATCCAACAGCCGACATCATAATGTTTCATATTTAAAACACAAAGTAGCTAAGCTGTTTTTATTTGTATTTATTTTTTATAGAAATTGACATGAGTAGAAAGCGGAAGTATCATTTTGACCGTTATTTTTTAATGCTGAGGAGGCGTTATGGTTACAGGGAACAGCAAGGAAAATGAGAACTTTTATCAAGACCTGCTTGTAAAAAAGAAAGATGATACTATTTTAATTATAAAGTCTCTTGCTCAGCTTCAGCAAAAAATAGTTCTTGAAGAAGTTACAAAAGATGAGCTTTTTTCAAAAAACGGAAAGGACTGGAATGAATTAATAACCCTACCTGAACTGGAACCATTTTTCCTGTTAGTGCAAAAAGCAATCAAACCTGAGTCTGAACCGGAACCGGAACCGGAACCGGAACCGGAACCGGAACCGGAACCGGAACCGGAACCG
>SLOD01000172.1 GCA_007132725.1 Candidatus Sumerlaeota bacterium | reverse complement strand
TTATGCCATTTTTCTATCATTTCAGGACGGTAAACTGTGTACTGATCAAAAAGGTCCGCCACTATTTGTGAAAGTTGATATTTTTTAACCGGTTTTTCTAAAACATATTCTCTCAGGTTTTTGAATTCCTTCCGCTTTACCAGATCAGTTCCAAGTAAATCGTATATTAGCCAAGACAGATTTTCTTTTTCAAAGAAGGTGTTATTTCCCTCAATTTTAAGGACTTCCTCTCCAATGGTAAAAAGAAATTTTTCCGGGAAAACTGTATCAAGATTTGCACAGACTCCTTCAATTTCAGCCATCTGCAAAGAAAACCAGCGACCCATTCCGGGGGTCTGTATGACTATTGTTGTTTTTTGCAAAGGGTTGCTACCCTTAGCTTTTTTTAAGACTTTGCCTGCTTTTTCAGCCAGTTTTTTAAGATTATTGCTGTGATATGCAAAGAAACCTGAAGAGTTGCCTGTTTTCAAATCTCACTATCCTGTTCAATCTGTACAAACAGGGTAGGGAAGCTGAGAACCTGCCGCTGTCGGATCAAGCAAATCGCCTGAAGCTGTAAAGTTGGCATTGTTTTCATCATAAAAAATGACATTTAAGTTGCCCTGATATGAGGCAGCTCTGACACATCTTACATCAAACTGTCCAGCCTGAACATTAACATCAATATCACCGTAAAAAGCAAAGGCTTGCGCTGTTTCCATACTCTGTTCACCAGGCTGTATTGTAGAAGGAAATGTAAACCCGAAAACCTGCTTAACTTCTGCTCCAAGCCCCGGAGCACTGTCAAGCCACAAAACAGCAACATTACCCTGTTGAAGAATTGCGAGTGGAAAAAGTTGAACCAGCACGCTCAGTTCCCCGAAAGTGTAGGGTATCATATTATAGCTAAAGTTCACATTTCCGTTCCCGCCTCTTATGCTCATGTAGTTGCTCAAATCCACATTTATCTGCCCGTCATAGCTGAGGTTAAAATCTCCAATTTTTTCAAAAGGACTTTCCTCTTCCGGCTCTTCTACATGTGCTTCATCAGGCTCTTCTATTACCTCTTCATCAATGTATTCTGCTTCATCGGGAAATTCATCTTCATCTGCGACCTCATCTTCGTCAACCTCTTCCTTATCAGAATCGTCAACATAAGACGGATCAGGATCACCTTCTCCGCAGGAAACAGTAAAAATAACAAATGAAATCATTAAAACCATTGTGATCAAAAGCTTTCTCATCGTTTTACCTCACAAACTATTTACGACAAAAAATGCTAAACTAAATAAGCTGTTTTGTCAAGTAGATTTGAAAAGAGAACTGTCATATATTTCTTGACTTATTTTGCCCTTTATTTAATCTCAAAAAGTCAACTCGATTTACTAATAAAGGAGGTCGCTATGAGAAAAATCGCACTTTTGGCTTTCGTTTTTGTTTCTTTGATCCTTTCAACTGCATGCGGATCTATCGTAAAGTATAAGGAGGGGGACAGCTCTCGCAGTTTTATGCAAGGAGCGGACAAAATCCTTGTAAAATTTGATTACTCTGCTACCAGAGTTGGAAGGTTTGCTACAGAAGCGGAATACATTGAGTCCAAAATGACAGAAATTGATGAAAAAGACCCGGGCAAAGGAGAAGAATGGAGAGTTAAGTGGGAGGAACAAAAAGATTCTATTTTTGCCTATCAGTTCACAAAGCTCATGAATGATCGTATCAATGAAAAAGGAATTGTTGCCGGAACTAATTTAACAGATGCTCCACTCACAATGATCGTTCATGTAATGTCCATAGAGCCGGGCTGGAATGTAGGTGTTTCAAGAAGAAACGCTGAAGTGGATTTTATTGTTAAAATATATAAAACATCTGACATGAATCAGCCTCTTGTTGTTTACGCTATGAACAAAGTTCAGGGGTTCGGAGCCATGGGCTATGATTTTGATGCCGGATACCGAATGGGTCAATCTTTTGCCAGAGGTGGAAGAGAACTTGGAAGATATCTTGTAAAATAGACTTAACTTTAACTTCCCATAAGTGTTGCAACAAGGATAATAAATACACCTGCCAAAGATTCTCCTGCTATGATTCCTGAAGCGGATGGAATTATATATTCTGTGAGTGCAGCTTTTTTCTTCTGTATGAAAAGAGCGATCAGTGCTCCGATAAACATTGAAAGAGAGTTCCAGAAAGGGATAACAAAAGCAAGTCCTATACCCATTGAGGATGGAACAAACTTTGTAGCTTTGGGATAATATTTGTCAATTATAGGGATTATTATACCAACTGCTATACCGAATATCATCGCTATTTTTGCGGTATCATGAAGGGAGGCTATCCCCTGAGCAAGAAGTGTTGCAACTCCTGCCCAAACCTGAGCGGCGGGAGCAGGAAAGTAATCACTTCCAAGTACGCTTGCATCAGGAACTATCAAATAAAAAGCGGGAACAACTATAGCTGTTCCTGCAAAAATACCTATAAACTGGGCAATGAACATTTTTCTTGAGTTGGCTCCAAGAAGATACCCTGTCTTGAGGTCGGTAAGAAGATCTGCCGCTGACCCTGCAACGCCGGCTGTAACTGAAGCAGTCATCAAAGTTGTAACATGACTCCCCGGCCTTATCATTCCATAGAAGGCCTGCGTTACCTGTCCGAGTGCTCCAACAGGAGTGGTGTTTGTTTCACCTGTGGCACGGCATGCAACTATTGAAAGAAAAAAGGCAAGAAATATTGAAAGTATCGCAACCCATACAGGAATTCCGAAAGAGAACTTCATGATGTATGCTATACCTGCTCCCCCGAACACTATTCCCCAGAAAAACCAGCTCATTGGAACTTCAACTTTTTCAATCTCGCTTTCTTCTCTTTTGTTCTTGGAAAAAATGTAGAGAATGTCTTTTAACGCACCGAATGCTTTAAGGGCGACCTTCCACTGCATGAAAAAAGATGTAAAGCCGGCAGAAACCATGACTGAAGCTCCGAACCACAGGCTCCAACTGTTTATTCCTCTGTAACCAAGCTCTGTTATAACACCTTTATCAAACATTATAGGGGCAAGAATAAGATAGTTGAGTATAGCACCGAAAAGGATGCTCCAGGCAGTTCTCCAGCCCATTATTCCACCTGCTGCAACCATTATAAGACTTGTTTCCATAGAAACGGTATATTGAGCAAGCCTGTCGCCAAAAACCGCATAAGTGTATTTTATCCATCCGAAAAGATCTCTTACAACAGTTACAAGCCCCCCTACCAGTGTGAAGGTGAGAAGGCTTTTTGTCTGTTTTTCTCCTTCTTTTCCGGCATAAAGACTTTTCAGTATTTCTGCTGTTGCAATTCCTGAAGGGAATGGAAGTTTTTCAATATTTATCATCTGCTTTTTCATAGGAACAGCCATAACCACACCAACTATACCGAGAAAAACTGTCCATCCTGTAAGAACCCAGAAACCGAGATGGTTTCCTGTTATGAGAATATATGCCGCAATTGCACTAACCATCGTTCCCCCGGTAGTGTATCCGGCTGAAGATGCGGTTGATTTCATGGAGTTCGTTTCAAGCATTGTCATGTCAGTTTTGAATATCTTCGGAAAAGCCTTCATAAGAAGCTTCCAAATACTGTAGGAAAGTACACATGCGGTAATATTAACCCCCAGACCCCAACCTGTTTTTAAACCGATGTAGAGATTTGTCAAGCTCATGAAACCACCAATGATCATACCCATTACTATAGCTCTGACCGTAAGTTGTTTCACATCCCCCTGATAAACATTCTCAAGCCATAACCTGTCGTCTTTTTCATACTGATCGATCGTTTTTACATTTTCCTGCTGATCCATGGATATCTCCTGAAAAGTTCGTTCAACTCAAAATAATTAACTATGTTTAGGATTAAGTCAATAAAACTCAGAACTGAATGAAACCGTTACGGCGGAGAGATGCCATGAATTGAGTGGTTCTTTGAACTACAGGTGAAACTTTTTCTCCAAGATCCTGTTCAAGAAGCTGACATATTTCCCCGATATTTCTGTTTCCATCAATAAGTTCAAATACTTTTGTTCCTATATCATCAAGTTCGATATATACCGTAGCCGACTTTTTGAATAAAAAATTGAAAAACTTATCAAGAAACGAGGTCCTCTTAAAGCTTATCGTTATTAAATCATCTTTTTTAGTAAGAGTCAGCTTTTCACTTATCTTCGGAACCATTTCAAGAAAGTTCTGCTCTTTTTTCATCTACTCTCCCCTGTTTCTGTAAAAAGTAAAATATGCCATTGTCGCAGTTAAGACAACAAAAAATATAAGTGCTCCAACTTGACCGAATAGATGTTCTTTCAGTGCGAAAGTTACCCCTCCAGTAACAAAGATCGCAATTAATATTCCGGTAAGACCTTCTCCTGCAATGAGACCTGATGCATAGAGCACTCCTGATTCTGTTTTCTTATCAAGTTTCTTTTTATCTTTCTCTCTTTTCTCAAGGATTCCCCTTATCGCGCCGCCCACCATTATGGGGGTTGAAAGATGTATCGGAAGATAAAGTCCCACTGCAAAAGGTAAAGCCGGGACTCCCATAAGCTCAATAACAAGAGCACTTGCCGCACCGACAAAAACAAGCCCCCACGGAAGATTTGAATCCATTACCCCTTCAATAACAAGTTTCATTAAAGTTGCCTGCGGAGCAGCAAGCTCTTTTGATCCGAATCCGTATGCATTATCAAGAAGAACCAGCACAAACCCTATTGTCAACGCAGATGCAAAAACCCCTAGCAATTCTCCTGTCTGCTGCTTCCATGGTGTCGCTCCAAGAATGTAACCGGTTTTAAGGTCCTGGGAAGTATCTCCTGCAATTGCCGCTGCAATACAAACTATACCTCCAACCGTTATTGCCGCAATCATTCCGGGAAGCCCTGTGTGACCAGTTGCTTTAAGCACCATTGTTGTGAAAAGAAGTGTCGCTATTGTCATTCCTGAGATCGGGTTTGAAGATGAACCTACAACTCCGACAAGTCTTGAAGAAACTGTAACAAAAAAGAAAGAGAAAATAGTTATCATAACAGCCCCTATTATCCCTGTAGGTATCCAGGGAAGGAAAGCTATCATTACAATTATTACAGCGATTATGACAAGTACTATGTTCATTGGCATATCTTTTTCTGTTCTCAGCGTCCCTTTATCTCCCGATTTAAGGCCTTTGACCGCCGATAAAAAAGAACTGAAAATTATAGGGATCGATTTAACAAGAGAAACAATGCCGGCAAATGCTACAGCACCCGCACCGATATATCTCACATAAATATCCCAGATAGCCCAGTAATCCATTTTTGAAATAAGTTCAGAAGCAGGAGGGATGACAGAAGATGCCGAATCCCCCATTATTGAAATGAGCGGAATGAAAGCGATCCAGCCAAGCACAGCTCCTGCAAGCATTACAGCCGAAATATAAGGACCTATTATGAAACCGACACCCAGCAGAGCAGGAAGAATGTCTCCTCCAATCGCTCCGTTTTTATATTTGGGAATTTCCCATTCAATTGAACTTGGGAAAAGTTTTATTCCGTCAGCAATGAATTTGTATAAAGCCCCGATCCCAAGTCCGATAAAAACCGTTTTTGCTTTTG
>SLOD01000057.1 GCA_007132725.1 Candidatus Sumerlaeota bacterium | reverse complement strand
TTTTTCTTGCCAATATGAGTCATGAAATAAGAACTCCTCTTGCGGGATTAAAAGGGATGCTTTCTCTTTTGAAAGACAGCCGGCTGGATGAAGATCAAAACAGATATCTTGACAATGCTATTAACAGCTCTGATATTTTAATTGATATCGTTGACGATATTCTCGATCTGAGCATAGTTAATTCAGGCAATGTTGTAGTTGAAGAAGAGCCGTTTGATTTTAGAAGCAGGCTTCTAACCGCCTTTGAAAATACCAAAAAATCTGCCGAAAACAAAAACATAAACTTATCCATTAACATAGACCCTGCTGTGCCTCAAATAATTGTGGGAGATCCCTTAAGAATTTTTCAAGTTATAAGCAATCTCCTGTCAAACGCTGTTAAATTTACAGAAAAAGGAACCATAACCATAAAAACTGAAATTGTGCTTAAAGATATCCGTAATGAAAAAATGATCTACTTTGAAGTCAAGGATACAGGGGTCGGCATTTCTGAAAATGAGATAGAAAAACTTTTTGAAAGCTTTTATCAGAAAGAAACCGGATTTAAGAAAAAACATCAAGGTGCCGGACTTGGACTCTCTATTGCAAAAAAACTTGTAGACCAAATGGGGGGAACCATTTCTGCTACCTCCAACCCTGATAAAGGATCTGTTTTCTGGTTTGAAATTCCTCTGAAAACACCGGAAAAAACCCAAGAGATTAAAGAACCTTCTCTAAGAAGTGATAAATGCGGTGAGTCAATTGAAGGCTTGAAAGTGCTTATTGTTGAAGACAATATCGTCAATAGAGAATTGTTGTCAAAGTTTATAACAAACGAAAAAGGAATCGTTAAAACTGCCGGGACCGGTCTTGAAGGTGTCGAAATTTTTAAATCAGATTATTTTGATGCTGTAATTATGGATATACAAATGCCAGTCATGGACGGAATAGAGGCAACGAGACTGATAAAAGAGTTTGATAAAAGCAGAAACCGTAACACACCCGTTATAGCACTTACAGCTTATGCAATGAAAGGGGACAAGCAGAAATTTCTTAATGAAGGAATGGATTCATACCTTTCAAAGCCGGTAAAAAAAGAAAATCTGATAAAAGAGATCGTTAAAACAATAAAAGAGTTGGGAAATCAGTAGTCCCTGCACTCTGATTCTCTTTTTGAATATACTTCCTCTATACTTTGAAGAAGTTTAAAGCTTTTTTCCGTATATTGATTGCTTTCATTTATTTTTACAGCAGCGTCTATGCTCTTTTTCAAATATCTCCGGGGTCTTGAAAGAAGTCCTGATATTTTTTTCCACAATTCACATTTATATACTTCAGCCTCTTCTTCATTGAGAGTTTCCGGAACCGGCATTGATGTCATTTCCTGATAGAGAGAAGTATAGAGCTTCGATATTTCAAAAGCACTTGCATTTGTCCAGTAAATGACTCCGGTTTGTATCGCTTTAAGGTAGTGTGACTGAGCTGAAAGGATTATTTTACATTTTTCAAGAAGACTTTCTTCCGTTTCCTTAAGGCGAGTTTCTTTAAATTTCCGGCTTTCGGCAAGACCCAGAATAAAGTTGGCATATGCATAGTTATTATCATAAAGCAGGTCCCTTCTACTTTTTCCCTTTCTGATCATGTAAATAAAGTAGTTTGCCAAATCAACACCTTCTTTTTCAACATCACTCATAACAAAAGCTTCAGCCTTTCTTAATCCCGCTTCTATTTCATGTTCTTTTTCGAGTTTCCCGCTTAAACGGGGACTTCTTAAAAAAGCATCACTTTCATTTATCACTTTTTCCCATTCACCTTTGTTTTTTAAACTTTCCATTAGCAGGAACCATGAATCTCTCACATCTTCTGTTCTTATGAACATCGGGGTTGCTTTCCTGAATCTGAAAACACTTTCTTTCCAATCATTTTTTTTCAAAGCTATAAGACCCAAATTAAAATGACATGCCGCCGCATTTTTATAGTGAGGATTTATTGCCAGTATGTCACTGTAAAGTTTTCCGGCTTCACTAAAGTTTCCACTATCATAAAATGAATTGGCTATCTTAAACAACATATCAACATCTTTCAAAGCTTCCGTTTCCAGCTCCTTAAGCAGTACAGATCGACCCGGAGAAATATTGATCTCGCCAAGATCCTTCAACAGAATTCGATGGTCTTGAGGTTTAGCATCTTTCTCTTCTTTTCTGTGATCAGCTGTTGAACAATTTAACAGAACAAAAATCAGAGTAAACGGCAGTATTTTATTTATCTGTTCTCCCATCATATTTTTTACTGATCAAAAAGCAACTGTCGTATCATATCTTCAGGCATTTCTGCCGTTAAAACAATATTTTCTTTTGTTACAGGATGAATAATTTCTATAGAGTATGCCCACAGAGAGATGTTCCCTGGACTTGTCTTAACAGCAGGATTGTATTTAAAATCATTAACGATAGGCATACCTCTTGATGAAAACTGAACTCTTATCTGATGGCTTCGGCCAGTTTCAAGAAAAATTTCCACCATTGATCTTCCCCCGTTTTTGACAACTGTCCTATACTGAAGCACAGCTTTTTTTGACTCCGGATTCAAAACATCTGACACCTTTACAACATTTTTCTTTCTATCCTTGATAAGATCATCTTCCAGATGGTCGTATATTTTTTTCGGAACTCCTTCAATTACAGCAACATACTTTTTTATCCATTCATGTTTTCTTATTTGATCACTGAGTCTTGATGCAGCTTTAGATGTCTTGGCAAAAACAACAACACCGCCTACCGGCCTGTCCAGCCTGTGAACAATACCAAGAAAAACATTACCTGGTTTAGAGTGCTTGTTTTTTAGGTATCTTTTAATGTAAGACTGCAAGTCCATGTCACGGGAAATATCTTTCTGTACCGGAACTCCGTTAGGTTTGACAACAGCGATCAGATGATTGTCTTCATAAATTATATTAACCTTCATTCCATATCATTGTCTTTCAATATACCCAAAACTTCATAAACCGCTTCAGAAGCAAATCCTCTTGAAGAAAGTTTTTTCAAAAGCACCTTTTTGTCATGATTGCCGACTTTTTCAAGCCATTCTGTTATTGCCTCTTTTTCCATTTTTACAGTATAGAAATCCCTCAAATCAAAAGATGATACTATCTCCATACATCCTTTGTCATACAACTTTTTTTTCAAATAATAGAATCCTTTCCTTTTTGCAGCAAGTTCACATGAATATTTTTTTAAGGTTTCAGCATCGTTTACATATCCAAATTTACTGACATATTCTATTGCAGCATCCGCTTCATGCTCACTGGCCCCTTTAAGAATCAATTTTCCTCTCAGTTCACAGGAAAAATAATCTCTTACAGCAAGAAGCTTCATTGCCGATTTTATGGAATCACGGACTTTATCAGTTTTCACTGCCTTTTCCGTCATATTCAAATTCTGTAGGCTGATACTGTCCGCCTTCTTTATCAAAAGAACTCCAGTCTCCATCTCCTGAAATACTTACACCCTGCATTCTTAAAGTAAGATCATCTCTGCTTGACGCATTATCAAGAGCCTCTTTTTCAGAAATATGTCCATCTCTGAAAAGCTGAAAGATAGATTGGTCAAAAGTCTGCATCCCGTAAGTTTCATGTCCTTTTTGAATGACATCATGAATTTCTTTGAACCTGCCTTCGTCCAGAATGATCTCTTTTACAAGCTCGGAGGCAACCAGGACTTCTATTGCCGGGACTCTTGATTTGCCATCTTTCTTTTTAAGAAGTCTTTGGCTTATCGCCGCCGCAAAAACACTCCCCAACTGCTGTCTGATCTGAGACTGGTTGTGGGGAGGAAAAACAGATATGATCCTGTTTATCGTCTCAGCCGCATTCAAAGTGTGCAGCGTACTGATAACAAGGTGTCCTGTCTCCGCAGCAGTAAGAGCTATTTCAATTGTTTCAAGATCTCTCATCTCTCCAACCATTATAACATCGGGATCCTGCCTGAGAGAACTTCTTAAAGCCGATGAAAAATTCTTCGTGTCTATGCCGATCTCTCTTTGGCTTATGATCGATTTTTTATCTCTTATAAGAAATTCTATCGGATCTTCAATGGTAATTATATTGCAGGTTTTAATGCTGTTGATGTAGTCGATCATGGATGCCATAGTGGTTGACTTTCCACTTCCGGTAGTTCCTGTAACCAACACAAGTCCTCTGTTGTACAGAGCAATTTTCTTTATTATAGGAGGCAGTGTCAGCTCTTCCATGGTCATGACAGAAAAAGGAATCGTCCTGAAAACAGCCCCAAGAGTACTTCTCTGTCTAAAAACATTTACCCTGAACCGCCCAACTCCCGACACGCTGTATGAAAGGTCTATTTCGCTGTTATCCTTAAAAGATTTCCTCTGTTCTTCGCTTAAAATAGCTCCAATCATCGGGTTAAGTATTTCCGGTTTTAAAACACCGAACTCATCCAGTTTTGTAAGATTTCCGTTTATGCGGAGAACCGGCACCGTATATGTTTTAAGGTGAACATCAGAAGCTCCCACTTTTGTAGCAAGAAGAAGGAGTTCTTTCAGCTTTTCTGTATGTTCAGACATAGTTTACTCCCGAATCATTTTTTTTGAGATCTATCCTCTTTTTTATCTGAAGGCTCTTCATCTTTCAAAAGATTGTGTTTCTCTTTGATCTTACCCACAATATCTTTTATCATTTGAGGATTATCTTTTAATGTTTTAACAGCGTTGGAAATCCCCTGACCAAGCTTTTCTTCACCGTAATTATACCAGCTTCCTGCCTTTTTTATAAAACCGTCAGCTTCGGCTACATTTACCATGTCTGTCAACCTGTCAATTCCTTTGCCGTAAATTATATCAAATATTGCCTCTCTGAATGGAGGATACATCTTGTTTTTCTGTATTTTAACCCTTACCTGATTCCCTACTACCTCATCTTTCTCTTTGATGCTTGCTATTCTCCTTATATCTATCCTTAAAGACGAATAAAATTTAAGTGCATTTCCCCCTGTTGTCGTTTCAGGATTTCCAAACATCACTCCGATCTTACTTCTAAGCTGGTTTATAAAGATCAGGCATGTCTTTGACTTGCTAACGGCCGCAGTGAGTTTTCTAAGGGCTTGAGACATCAGTCTCGCCTGAACACCCATGTGGCTATCCCCCATTTCACCTTCGATCTCACTTCTTGGAACAAGTGCAGCAACCGAATCTATTACGACTACATCCACCGCATTGCTCCTGACAAGAGTTTCCGCTATTTCAAGAGCCTGTTCAGCGTAATCGGGCTGCGAAATGACAAGCGATTCAGTCTGTATTCCCAGTTTCCTGGCATACCCTATGTCAAATGCATGTTCAGCATCTATGAAAGCTGCGGCACCGCCCTTTTTCTGGGTTTCAGCTATTGCATGAAGAGCCAAAGTTGTTTTACCGGATGCTTCCGGACCATATATTTCAACGATCCTTCCTCTTGGATAACCCCCTATTCCCATAGCAATGTCAAGACTTAGTGCTCCGCTTGGGATTGCCGGAATATTTACTGTATTTTCTTCTCCAAGGATCATTATAGATCCTTTCCCATACTGTTTTTCTACATTCCGGATAACATTTTCCAACATTTCTTTTCTTGTTTCTCCCATTTTGGTCTCCTGAAAAGTTTAATATTTTTACTGCATTTTGCCACTGAATACCGAGTACATCAGCTCATCCATAAACACCGTTCTTTTGTACTTCTCCAAACTGTTCTCTATCGTGATAAGAATGCTGTCATTCTCTTTACTTTTCCCCGTTATTTTTGCACCGTTTTCCAGATCTTTCATGAAGCCTTTTATTATCCGGGCTTTCCTGAACAGCTCCTGTCCTCTTTTAGTTTTAAAAAACTCAAAATTTTTGTTTCTGGAAAGAGTTCCGTCAACAACCATCAAAAGGAGCTGTTTGTCAGACAGGTCGCTTAAATTTGATTCAGCATTTGTTTTACAGGCACTCATAGCTCCTCCTCTATTTTCATCAATAAAAAATTTTCCCTTTTTTTCCAAAAAGTATTCTGCTTCCATCTGAATTGCTA
Source organism: Candidatus Sumerlaeota bacterium (assembly GCA_007132725.1). GTDB lineage: Bacteria > UBP6 > UBA1177 > UBA1177 > UBA1177 > SLGQ01. The sequence continues at coordinate 13,101 of SLOD01000057.1, read as the reverse complement.
AAATAAATTGCATTTACCGAGTCACTTTTTTCTTTGAGCTTAACTTTATCTCCAACTATCAAATTGGGCCCTGCATGATCAAGACTTTCAAGGTCTGACCCATTACCAAGTATCAATGGCGGCAGAAGCGGAACAGCTGGAATTTTAACTTGATCCCCCATGATAACAAGAGATTCGTTATTAATGATTTCCGGCTTAAGTTTATATTTTTCATAAGGATTAAAATATTTAAAAGGAAGCAGCTTCAACAATTCAAAATTACACTCTATATAGTCATCGGGAGTGCCCATATCCCACCACTTCCCATTAATGACAAAAGCATTTATAATGTCTTCTCCCCCTATCATTCTCTGATAAACATAGTTGGTTATCGAAACAAAAACATCATTGGGAATGTAGTCAAGAACAGAGGGATCTATAATATGAATTCCGGTAAAAATTGCATTCCCTTCGGGGACAGTACTGTATCGGGAAGTTTCAAGCATTCTGACAATAATATTTTTTTCATCTACCGTTAATACGGCTCTGGAATCCCGCGAATCAGAGAGAACTACACCGAGAGTTACTTTCCTGCCTGAACAAAAGTGACTGCTTATCATTTCATCAAAATCAAAATCAAATATAGTATCTGAGTTAATAACAATGAACGGCTCTTCTACCAACTCTTTCATATTCCCTATTGCACCGCCTGTCCCTAAAATTTCTTTTTCATGCATATATGTGAGCTTGACACCATATTTTTTCCCGGTACCCAGCACTTTTGCTATTTTTGAACCGTTATGATGAAGGTTTATAAAAATTTCTTTTACTCCGTGATATTTCAAAAAATGGATGTTGTATTCAATAACAGGAACATTTACTACCGGAATAAGGGGTTTGGGGATTATGTTCGTGATAGGGGACATTCTTGTTCCAAACCCTGCTGCCAGTATAAGTGCTTTCATTTTTTATTCCTCAAATCAAGCTCAGGAATATACGGCCCTAAAAGACTGAGAAGATCCTCCATCCCGAGTTTTTTCAATGCACTTTTTACATACAAAAGAGATGGTTCCACATATGGAAGAAACCATTTTTTTTCTTTAACCTGATTCAGATATATAAACCTTCCAGCATCTTTCATTTTTCTTTGAACTGTCTGAAGATAGAAAGTCCTCTCAAAATACGTATAGTCTTCAAAAATTTCTCTGGCAACTGAATTTATCTTCCAGAAAAGCTTAAGAAGCTGTGTTACCTCATCATCAGACAAAACAATGTAGGAATCTCTTATGAGAGAAACAAGATCATAGACAACGGGGGCAAGAATCGCATCCTGAAAATCAATAAGGTATCCCTCTCCGTTGTTCATTATGATGTTTTTTGATTGAAAATCTCTGTGAGAAAGAATGTATGGTGATGTCTGCAAAGTTTTGGATATATTTTTGAACACTTTTTCAAGTTTAGGCCATAGATCGTCAAAATCTTTGTGGTAAACCCTTTTTTCTATCATATACTCATAGAAATGATAAAATTCTTTCATGAACAGATCTTTGGAAAAACTTCTTTTGTCTGCAACAGTTTTAAAATTTTTCCTTCTGTACACAGACTCCTGCCACATAGAAAGGAGATTTACTCCGAATTTCATCATTTTCATACGATCTGCAGGATTGGCCTGGACAATGTTAAACATTGTATCGTCACTCAGATCTTCAATAAGCAGAGCTCTTTCATCATCTTTTCTGGCATAAATTTCAGGAACACGGATCCCTATTCTTTTCAAATCGGACTGTAACGAAATAAAGTCTCCATATGTATCCCCCCTTCCGAACTCTGCCGGACCAGACTGTGCCACTACCATTAAAACGCAACTTTCATCTCCGTATTTCACTCTGAAGTATTCTCTGCTTGAAGCATCCCCGGATAACGGGGTGATCGAAAAATCAAAAACTTTATCCGATTTATATGATAAAAGCAGCTGGTAAACCAAAAGCTCAATGCTGTGACTCATCACTTTTTCTCCAACTGTTCATAAAATTCAAACGTTACACAAAAAAAATAGGGAATTACCAGAGAATTAAGTGCAACTAAACAGATCGGACAGAAACTGGTAAGCATATATACAATTATCATTCCCGCATAAAAAACAAGTGCCAGCAGGAAAAGGTGCAATCTGTACCCGAAACCTTGTCTTAAACTTTCCATACAGGCATCTATCGCAAATTTGTCTTTAGATACAACTATGAAAAATGAAAACATGAAAAGACTTAAAAGAATTACAGAGGGGATAATAAAGACAACAAACCCTATTATAAGCAAAGGAAGAAGAAAAGCTGTAAGAACAACTCCATTTTTAAAATATTTCCATAGCATATGTTTTGAGTAGATCACCTTTGCCGTACCATAGGTTCCGGAAGCAACAACATTTTCAGCCAGAAGAAGGAAAAAAAATCCTTGTAATAGAATTGTGAACACAATACCGGTCGTGATACTGAAAAAGAAAAAAAAAGTGGGAATTGAAGCCGCTATCCCGAAAGGCAGCAGCCTTTTGAAACTGGACTTATACTGTATCCAGCCTTGCTCAAACGCTCCTACAAAGTTGAGGCTTTCTTCTTTGTTCCCATAACTCCTCATCCTCTCCTCCAGGATAAATGTACCTCTATTTTACCCCTAATCATCTCTGCGGTCAAATATAATGACAATATTATTCTAACTCTTTATTCGAAAGTCGCCGTTTTAAATTTTGACAGATGCTTTTCCTGCTTTTTCAAGGGCTTCTTCTATTGTAATGCCGGGGACCTCTCTTTTCACAGAGTTAACACTTTTTTGAAAATTGCCATAAGAAAAATGGGGATAAAAAAACAGCGATCCTTTTAAATATGCGGCATCTGACAAATACCTTTTTTTTATTCTGTTTAAAAAAGGTTCAAACACCCCTTTTTTTTTCAGTTCACTGCAACCGACCACCCACAATTTGCAACCAAATGTTTTGTGCATGTCAACAGCCATATCTGCCATGAAGTATTGAGAGTTTTCAACCAGATCTCTAAAACCGTCAAGCTTTTTGAGATCTGCAGAACTGTGGGTATGAACACAGCTTTTATTAAGAACAATGACTTCTTTTTCAAAATCATTTACCAGGCCGTTTTTAATAAAAAAATTTCTTGCACACTTTCCGGCCTGCCCTGTAAGATATACCTGTCTGTCTTCTCTCTGCTCGTCTTTCCCCGGATTATCAGCAACAAGAATGTATTTAGGTTTTTCAATTTTTAATAGATCTCTGTTGAAAACGATCGTGTTTTCAACTTCATATTTTTTTTTACGGTTAGCAGAGTCATTTATCTTTATAATTGCATCTTTCAGATCGGGGAACTCTTTTTTACAGACTTCTGTCCACTTTTGGAATTTATTGATAATTTTATTAAAAGATTGCGGGTTGCTCATGTTGCAGTTATATTAACTCTGAATTCCCCCCGGCTCTGACTTCTTGCCCGGGACAATTATATAAACTTCTCTTGTATCAAGTATGGCTCCTTCCCCGAACACATGTATTTTTGCCCTGAAAAGAGTGTTGTGTGTAGTGGTCGGCTCAAATATGGTGTTTTCAAAAACAACATCGAAGAAAAGATCTGTCTTAGGCTTAACCTTTTCAAAAATGTTGTCATATTTATCATGATATGCCTCAGGCGGATCACTGTAACTTGCCGTTACAGACTTGATGAAACCGGTCGTATCTATATCAAAAATATTTGTTACAGATTCGTTTTCCGTATTGATATCCATCTGAATGTTATGGAGTATATCATCAACTGCCTCTACTATGTCATCAGAAAGACCCATCCCTGTAAAACCCACTTCATAAATGAAGTATTCATCTTCTTTAAAACCTATTGATTTTGTACCTTTTGCAATTTTTTCCATTCTTTTTTCAATGTCAAAAAGCAATGGTCCAAGACCTGATCCGATAACTCCTATAAATTTTGCATTAATTGCGTTAAATGCATCTATCACATTTTTTTCATTATGTCCTTTATCCGGCTTGCTTTCATCCCATATGAAACGATATTTGGTTCCAAGACCACTCACATCTGTGATATAATCTTTTTCAATGTCATAAAGCTGTTCATCGGTAATAAGCATGATGACAGGGAGAGCGTGGTGTCTGAAACATCCTCCTCCTATCGTACCGAGGTATCCCGGTATATCGCTGCATTTCTGTGCAGGAATGTTGATATCAGCATAAGGTTTGTAGAAACTTTTATAGTCTAAAAGGCACTGTGCAAATTTACTCAAACAGTCATCTATGTCGAACTTAAGTATCCGGGCATCCAACCCGGCACCTGTAACTGCCTGGTACATTGCCTCATATTGAGACTCTATGCTCCCGCCTCCTTCTCCTCCAAGAGCGTGGACTGCATCATAAAGAGCTGTGGAGTTCTTTGTTATTATTTGATCCATAAAATAAGGGGCACTTTCAATGTTTGCAAAAGAAAATATTGAAAAAGCAGGATCAGGAACAATGTTTTTAATACCATCTATTACCACATTTACTATGTCCTGTTTAAGGTTGTCTCTGGCATAGCTCATAGAGCCTGAAAGATCTAAAGATATTACAAAATCAAGTTTCTGTATTTCAGTTCCGAATTTAAGGGGTTCATTAACTTCAGGTTCCTGATAAGGGAGAACAACATAAAAGTGTTCATCATAAAGATGTGCATCGGGGACACATGGGTCTGTCCCTGCTGCAATTTCAGTATTATCATCAATACCGTCACCGTCACAGTCAACATAGGTTCTGCAGCTTCTTCCAAGGTTTTCACAATATGGTTCTTCGCTGTCCGGTATCCCGTCTCCATCACTGTCAAGATCAAGATAGTCGGGAACTCCGTCTCCGTCCGTATCAACACATCCTGTTATCGGATCGAACTCCGGACATTCAACACTGTCAGGGAATCCGTCACCGTCGCTGTCAAGGTCAAGGTAGTCAGGAACTCCGTCTCCATCTGTATCACGGCAACCGTCAACCGGGTCAAACTCCGGACACTCATACCAGTCAGGAATTCCATCCCCGTCACTATCTATGTCAAGGTAGTCAGGAACTCCATCTCCATCTGTATCGCGGCAACCGTCAACCGGATCGAACTCCGGACACTCATACCAATCAGGGATTCCGTCCCCGTCACTGTCAAGATCACGGTAGTCGGGAACTCCGTCTCCATCTGTATCACGGCAGTAAGGCATCTCTATAAAATTTCCCTCTTCATCTTTTTCTCCTAAAAGTTCGGGGCACTCATACCAGTCAGGGATGCCGTCCCCGTCACTGTCTGTACTGAGGTAATCGGGTGTTCCGTCTTCATTGGTATCCACAAGAACTCCATTGGGCGCTTTAATGCAGTTTGGAATATTGTCTCCGCTTGCATCTTCCATACACCATTGTGGATTGTTTTTATATTTTTCAGGAAGTGGATATTTAAACCCGAAACAACTGCAGTAACCTTCTCCGAAACCATCATCTTTGATAGGGTCTTCATCGTTTTCTTCTACAGGAAGTTTACTGTCGTCTTCCTCAGAACCGTTATCAGGAAGTCCTATAGCATCGTCATCAGTTGCGATATTAAGGTCATCTTCTTCACCGCCTTTGGGATCGTCTGTACCGCACGATCCAGCAGAAAAAAGGACAAGCACAAGAACCATAAAAAAGATTATTTTTTTCATAATATCCCCTCACACAGCAAAATAACTTGAAGACACACACTTTTAGCATTGTAGCTTTTAGATTGTACTCTACTTAATAAAAAAAATCAATATGAAATCATTAATTTTATTTAACAGAAACAAGGTGATAGTTTTTTTTACCGCACCTCAGTATCAGAATAGAACTGTGCAAAGTATCCGAAAGGTCTAAAACATAATCAGAATCAGTAGTTTGTTGATTATTAATGTAGCATCCCCCCTGTTGAATAAGTCTTCTCGCATTTCCTTTTGAAGTTTGCATTTTTGTCATAACAAGCAGGTCTATGATATTTATTCCATCCATTATTTTGTTTTTTTCCATCAATGTTGAGGGAACATCGTTAAATATTGTTCTGAGTTCTTTCTCGCTCAGCCCTTTAAGATCTCCCCCGAAAAGTGCGGAGCTTGCATTTTTTGCACTCTGAAGACCTTCCTCACCGTGCATTATTTTTGTTGCTTCTTCAGCAAGAAGGGTCTGGGCTTTTCTTAGATGAGGGGCTTCCTTATGCTTTTTGCACACTTCCTCGATCTTGGAAACATCAATGAAAGTGAACAGCTTAAGCATTTTTTCAACATCTTCATCCGATACATTTATCCAGTACTGATAATACTGGTAAGGGGTTGTTTTTTCAGCATCAAGCCACACCGCATTCCCTGCACTTTTCCCAAATTTTTCGCCAGTTGAAGTTGTAACAAGAGGGAAGGTTATTCCGAAAACTTTTTCTCCTTCGACTCTCCTTATAAGTTCGAGTCCCGCAGTTATATTTCCCCATTGATCGCTTCCTCCAAACTGTAAAGTGCAGTTATAGTTACGGTAGAGGTATAAAAAGTCGTATGATTGAAGCGTCATGTAACTGAACTCAGTGTAGGAAATGCCGTTTTCAGATGCAAGTCTTGTTTTTACCGAATCTTTTGCAAGCATGTAGCTTACCGTAAAATGTTTGCCTACATCCCTAAGCCAGTCAAGTATCGACATATCGCAGGTCCAGTCGTAGTTATTTAACATCAAAGCCTTGTTTTCACCATCGAAATCAAGTACTATTTTCATTTGCTTTTTTATTGCTTTGAGGTTTTTTTCTATTTGTTCAACAGATTGAAGATTCCTTTCTTCCGATCTTCCGCTCGGATCACCTATCATGCCGGTTGCACCTCCGACAAGAGGAAGAACTTTATGTCCATATCTTTGAAAATGGGCAAGCCCCATCAAAGGAACAAGATTTCCCACATGCAGACTTTCCGCTGTAGGATCGAATCCACAGTAAACAGCAACCTTATTGTCTTCAAGATATCTTTTTATTTCTAAGTCTGTTACCTGTGAAATAAAACCACGCTTTTCAAGTTCCTCATAAACTGACATTTTTTTCTCCCCAAAAACAGTGAAAACAACCAAAACATATTATTTAGCGATCTTAAAAAATCAATTATTACTGCGCCTGTGATCTTTAAATTTTCAGCAAAAAACTCTTTGTCTGACAAACATTGAGCCGAATACTTCTGTTTCGCCTGGACTTTTAAAAGATTGGACATCATAAAATCTTGTTTTTTTACAGGATTTCATGTATCATCTATCTGTTGAACAATGAAAGGCATGAGGTGCGAAAATGAAGCGTAATTTTTATTTTGTTCTTATCACTCTGTTTTGTCTAACTATCTCAGTTTCTGCATGTAAAGATAAAAAAAATCTTGTAGAAAAAGAGACTCCTGATAAAGATGGCATAATAACAGACTTGGACATTACAGACCATACAGATGATGCAGACCATACAGATGATGCAGACCATACAGATGATGCAGACCATACAGATGATACAGACCATACAGATGATACAGATGAAGACTGGGACAAAGATATTGATGAAGACCAGATAACGGATGAAGAACAAAAGCCCGACGAAGATAATGACATCACAGATGAAGAGTACATTAACCCTGCCTGCTCCTCTATTGGAGAACCATGTGTTACAGGAATGGATTGCTGTTCCGGCACATGTGAGAAAAATATGTTGGGACACTATGTCTGCATAAAAGCGGATCTGTGTGTTCCTGCTGGAGGCAACTGTGAAGTTGCTGCTGATTGCTGTTCTCTTGGTTGTGACGGAACAGTTTGTGTTGATGAACTTTGTTTGGTAAAAGATGAAGTATGCGGCAACAACTCAGAGTGTTGCTCAAACAGGTGTGAGGGAGGTTTCTGTCAAAGTGGCGGGGCATGCCTTCCTGCAGGAGAAGAATGTTCAATTGGTCAATGTTGCTCAAAAAACTGTCAGGAAGCATCTGATGGCAAAATGAGATGTGTGGGTCTTGGGGTATGCCGTTCAGAAGGAGAGGTTTGCAGTATTAACAGTGACTGCTGTAATTACCAGTGTACTTCTGAAGGTTTCTGTCTGAAACAGGGAGGATGCGATGTTGCAGGAGAATCTTGTGAAAAATCAGAAGATTGTTGCAGCGGGGTATGTGCTGATGACGGCAGTGGTTATAAATTTTGTCAGGCACTTGGGGGTTGTAAACCTATTGGAGAGATCTGTCGTAACGATTATCAATGTTGTAATTTCCCCGCTTATGGATCGGGGGTGTGTGAACCGCTTCCCAATACAGACGGAATAGGAAGATGTTCCAACTCTCCGGGATGTGCTCCTGCAGGAGAATTGTGCGGTAAAGGACACCATGATTGCTGTCCATGCGGAATACCTGCGAATTCTCCCGGATGCCCTAATGATGGTGAAATGTTTTGCAAAGAAACTGTTTTTGGTGTTTCACGCTGCTTTTCTGATGATTGTGTTTTTGAAGGCGGAGCCTGCGATAACGATGAAGACTGTTGTTCCGGCACTTGTACGGACAATACATGCGGGGATGGATTTGCATGTTTTGAAGATCTTGAGCCATGTTCAATGCCTGATCAGTGCTGCTGCGGAATATGTGCCCCGTCGGAAAATGGTGAACTTATCTGTTGCCCCGGTGGAATGGAATGTATTCCTGAAGGTGAAAAATGTACTGCTGATATGGATTGCTGCTCAGGCAATTGCAATATAGACGGCATCTGTGGTCCCGATGTATCTGAATGTATCCCGGTAGGGGGAAGATGTGATAACGACGATGAATGCTGTTCAGGACAATGTAATGAATCAACCGGAACATGCTGGGAAACGCAACAATAGTTATACCTGCACCATTTTTATAGAAAAAAGTTATGAACAGTTTGAAATATGTTGATTTCAAAGATATAGAGCCTTCTGTTTTGATCGGGGTTCTTAATAGCGAAAAAGTGAGGGAACATCTTATACCTCATCCGCTGTTTGATGAAGCATCAATAAAAAAATGGGTGACAGAAAAAATTGAAATTGACTCAATGGAAGGGTGTTATGTCCGTGTGATTTTTATTGATGGAACGCCTGCAGGATGGTGCGGTATCCAGAAAGAAAAAGATGACTATGAAATAGCCGTAATTCTTGCAGACAAATTTAAAGGAAACGGACTCAAAATTTTCAGACACCTTATTGATAAAGCAAAAAGTTTCGGGCATAAAGAAATAGCTATTCATCTTCTTGAAACAAGACCGCTTTATAAATTTCTTGAAAAAATGGCATCAAAAAGGACAACTTCAACCATTTCCGGAAATAAATTCAACACCTATATTGTCAAATTGCACTCCAGGGAACAGCCCATGTAAAATCATTTACTTTAAAACATTCGGGGCCGGAATAAACTATTATACCGATAGAAGTCTTATCCGGATATGTGTTTCTGAAGGCTCTTATTCCTCTTGAATCTCCGGAAGTCACTTTTGATGCAAATTTTACTTCGAGCGGAAAAAGCAATCCATCTATTTCAAAAACAAGATCAACCTCGGCTCCACCATTGGTTCTCCAGTGATACATAGCCGGTTTTACACTCATTCTTGAAATATTTTTTCTGACAGAGTTAATAGTAAATGTCTCAAAGCAGTTGCCTTTCATTGGATGAGCCATTAATGTCTCAGGGGAAGACATCCTCTGAAGATTGCAAATAAGCCCTGTATCGGAAAAGTATCCTTTCTTTTTTCCAGATACCCTCTTTATTGTGTTTCCGTGATATGGGGGCAACTCAAACCATTGATAACCTGCAACCATTATATCAAGCCATCTTCTTGCTGTGTTATGCGATATACCGATATCCCTCCCTAATTGTGATGAATTGATCTCTGTTGCAGAAAGAGCGGAACACAGAGCAACAAACTGATGAAAAAGTCCAATATCTCCTATATTTTCCATTTGTCTCACATCTCTTTCTATATATGTGTTTATGTATGAAGAATAAAAATCAGGTATGACTTCATCCGGAATTTGAGTAATACCGGGAAGTGAGCCCCGCCACATGATTTTAGCGATATTTCCTTTGGGATTATCGTTTTTAATAATATTTCCGTCAAACTGATCCTTTTCGTCAAGCCATTTCTGCAACCAGTTATATTCTTTCTCTCCTAAACCGTCCATTTCTGCATGACTCATTGAAGGAAGTTCAATTATACCCACTCTTCCCGCCATACTTTCTGCCACAACTTTCATCATCATAATATTTTGAGAACCTGTAAGAAAATATTCTCCTTTTTTATCACTGAGGTCAACTCTTCTTTTCAATGCCGGCAAAAGTTCCGGAGCATACTGTATTTCATCAAGAATAATAGGAGGAGGAAAGTTATCAAGAAAAAGATCGGGGTCTTTTCTTGCATTGTAAAGATCTTCAACGGGATCAAAAGTGATATGTCTATAATCCGGGAAAATATGGCTTAGCATTGTGCTTTTCCCAACCTGTCTTGCACCCGTAACAAGAATTATCTTAAAATACTTCGATAATTCAAGAACTTTTTTCTCAAGAAATCTTGTTTTATACACAAAAAACCTCACAAATTGTAAATGACATCTTCAATCTACAAGGAAAACATAACATAAAAATCTACTAAAATCAACAAAAACCTCACAATTTGGAAATGACATCTTCAATCTGCAAGGAGTTTGCGTTTCGTCACATCCGTTTCGAATAGATAACTTTTCCGTCTCCGTCATCGTAGAAGTTTTCAAGGATAGTTTCAATTTTATATCCGTTTTTGAGATAAAATTCTTTTGTGGGATCATACTGCTTTCTTGATGATGTTTCAATGTAAAGGATTTTGCCGCCTCTTTCTTTTACAGCTTTTTCAGATTTTTCAAGAAGTATTGAGCCCAGCCCTTTTCCTCTCATTTTTTCGTGAACTGCTATCCAGTAGAGATCAAACCGGTTTTTTGTGCAAGGTATTTCACCAAAAGATGTAAATCCATAAGGTTTGTTGTCTTCATCTTCAATAAAGATAAAGCTGTATCCTGCGTCGTCACCTTTTGCAAGGGTTTCTGCACATATTTCAACAGCTATATCAATTTCATGATCATGAAAAAAACCTGTTGAAGAAAGGATATCTTTAACAAACTCAACATCCGTCTCCAATAGTTTTGTTCTGAATCTCAAAACTCTGCCTCCGCTACTATACGGTTTATCATTTTCTGATAACTCATTCCTTCATTTTGAGCAGCGGCAAAAAAACCTCCGTCAGGAGAAAGACAGGGATTTGCATTGATCTCGATGACAAAAGGACGGTTTTCTCTGTCAACTCTGAAGTCAACCCTTGCATAACCGGAAAGCCCGAAAACCTCCCAGCACTTTTTTGAATATTCTCTGAGCAATTCATAAAGCTCTCGGTCATCCTCTTTGAACTCAAAAGACCTCACACTGTTTTTATATTTACCTGAATCTTCGTTCCATTTAGAGTCATAACAGAGAATATTGTTTTCAATGCCTCCTTTAAGAAACAACATTTCAGCAGGAGTGAGCACCTCAGGCTTTCCTTCGTTACCTATAATGGAAACATTGAACTCTCTCCCTTCTATAAAGATCTCACAAAAATAGTCTATTTTACAGCAGTTTTCAAACTGTGTAATAAGTCTGGCCGCATCTTTTTCTGTTTTGACAAACTTTATGCTTTTTTCCGTTATTCCGATAGATGCATCTTCAGCCACCGGCTTAAAAATGTAAATAGCCGGCTCAAAATCAACGGAACTTTCTTTTGAAAACCACCCCGGAGTAGGAATATCGTTGTTCTTCAACACTTCCTTTGTCAAAACTTTATCTGTTGTAACAAAAACCGCATCCGGACTGTTTCCGGTATATTTAATTTTGTTTTCCTCAAGAATACGGGGAACAAGATGTGAGTTGACCGCTGAACCGTTCAAAGTTTCAACAAGATTAAAAACCACTTTTGCCGCTTTTTTCAGTTTTTTAAGAAAAGAAACATCTCCTTCAACAGACATAGCTTCCGTTGAGTATCCTGACATTTGAAGAGCGTCCCCTATTTCATTTGCCTGCAAAAGAACATCTATTTCATCGGGATTTGCGTCAAAAGGGACAAACTGATGGAGAATGAATATTTTGCTGTTTTTCATTTTTTTCTCCCGAAAACTCTTATCACAGCAGCATCCATTATGAGCTTCATCAACTCATCGTAGCTCATGCCGTTTAACCTTGAAAGTATCGGGAGATCGGAGTCTATCGGATTAAGTCCGGCAAGCGGATTGACTTCAATGAATTCGGGTTCGCCGTCTTCGTTGTTTCTAAGATCTATCCTCCCTCCATCCCTGCATTCAAGGAGGTTCCAAGCTTTTAAAGCGATTTTTGCACACTTGTCATATATCTTTTTTTCAGGAACTGAATACTTCATAAATTCGAGGTAATTCTTTTTGTTTTCAAGGCCGTAAACTTCTCCCTCGCTGTGAGGAAGAAATACAACTTCCATCACACCTGTCACTTTTGCATTTCTTCCTGACCCCACTATACCTACAGTAAATTCTCTTCCCGGAAGGAATTTTTCTACAAGCACAGGTTGTTTGAACTGCTTAAGCATTTTTGTGCAAACACTTCTAAGCTCTACACCGTTGTTTATCACAGATTTGCCATCAATCCCTTTTCCTGTCCCTTCTAAAAGAGGCTTGGCAAAAAGAGGAAAAGGGATTGCAACATCTTTTATATCTTTCACAGAGTAAACTACATGGAATTGAGGCGTTCTTACTCCTCCGTCCCTCACAATTCTTTTAGCCATGCCTTTGTGCAGAGTAAGCGAAAGAACCATCGGATCTGAAAAAACATAGGGGATATTGTAAGCTTCAAGAACTGCCGGAACCTGTGCCTCTCTTCCTATTCCGGCAACACCTTCGGCGATGTTGAACACAATATCCCACCTTTTTCCTTCAAGAAGCTTTTCTGTCAAAGCCTTTACATTGCCTATTCTTTCAACTTCATAACCAAGCCGTTGCAAAACACCTTCTATTCCTTCAACTGTTTCAAGCGAATCAAACTCTGCAACATCAACAGCACTGAACCCAAGAGCAAGATAATCAT
>SLOD01000194.1 GCA_007132725.1 Candidatus Sumerlaeota bacterium | reverse complement strand
ATCCCGACTGTGTATATAGACTTTGTGAGCCAGGGGTCAGGGCCTGCAGGGGCAGTGTTGTTACGGAATGCAGTTCTGACGGCACGGAATTTATTGATATTGAAACATGTGAAGGAGTTGGGGTTGACTGCTATCAGGGGCAGTGTCTTGATGAATGCGGGATCGCTGCCGTGGAACAGAGTTATGTGGGGTGTGAGTACTGGGGAGCCTTTCTTCAACAAGGTCCTTCCGGAGCAACTTATGCTCTTGTTGTTGCCAACCCTAATGAAACTGAAGTAACGGTACAGGTCTTTGTTTCCGGTGATTCTTTGATAGCTGAACAGACCATTGAAGCCAGAGGGCTCTATTCTTTTGAATTAGGACAAGACAGGATTATTACAGGCCCCGGTATAAGTAACAATGGTTTTAAAATTGTTTCAAGCCGGCCAGTTACTGTTACTCAGATGAATCCTTTTGGGAATATTCTCATGTATTCAAATGATGCCACCTTGCTTTTGCCTATCGGTGCTTTAGGAGAAGATTATTATGCGATGGCTTGGCCTTCGTGGCATACTTATCCCAGTTTTGTTTCGATAGTGGCTGTTGAAGATGGTCAGACCACGGTTGAGGTTACCTACTCTGATTTTACAAAAAGCGGAGGGGGTATCAATGCTGAAGGTCCCGGTTCTGTTGTTACATATAATCTCAATAAATATCAAATTTTGACTTTGAATGGCACAAATGCTCCCAATAGAGATTCTTATGGAGCTGATTTAACCGGGACATTGCTTAAAGCTGACAAAAAAATTGCAGTTTTCGGGGGGAATGAATGTACCAGGATCCCCGCTCATGAACCTGCCTGTGACCATATTGAGCATCAAGTGTTCCCGTTACAGAGCTGGGGCAGAAACTTCACGGTTTCAAGAACAAAGCCGAGGGGTAATGAAGAAGATTATTATAGAATACTTGCTTCGGAAAATGGAACAGAAGTTTCATGGACAGGTGGTATAACAGGGAGCATCCATTTGGATGCCGGTCAATTTCTTCCTTTTTCCACTACAGAAGATTTTATAGTAACCGCAAACAAACCGATTCTCGTAGGACAATATCTTGCAAGCCAGGATGCCAATGCAGGAAACACAGGAGATCCTGCTATGATGCTCATTGCGCCGGATGAGCAACTCAGAGATGATTATATTTTTCTGGTGCCTCCAAATTATGATTATAACAGGATAACAATAACTGCATCTGCCGACACTGATATAACTCTCAATGATACATCTTATTCATCCAGCGATTTTGTTCAGATCCCCGGAACAGACAGATATAAATTATGGATTGATGTCACAACAGGGGCATATACTTTAAATGCGACGAAACCTGTAGGTGTCTATGTGTACGGTTTTTCAAGATATGTTTCTTATGCCTACACTGCAGGTTTAGACCTTACTACAATAAATCCGCAGTACTGATTCATGTTTTGCAACCATATTTTGGCAACTTAAATTTTCTATTATTAATTCGGAGTGTAGATGGTGGAACTTGGAAAATTTGATTTAGTAAAGGAAACATCTGTCGCCACCGGCATCTGTGAAAAAAGAGTGGCTACTGCTCTTGAGTTGGTAGAAGAGGGGTGCACTATTTCTTTCATTGCACGCTACAGGAAGGAAAAAACAGAAGGACTTGACGAGGTGGAGATAGCCCGGATAATCGATGTTTCAGAAAAAATCGAAGCTCTTAATAAACGGAAACACGCTGTCATAAAATCTCTTTTTGACACAGGAAGCTATACAGATGAACTTGGAAAAATGGTAAGTAGTGCTGTCAGTATGACTGAGTTGGAAGATATATATGATCCTTACAGACCCGGACGTAAAACAAGATCAGATAAAGCTGTAGAGGCAGGTTTGGAGCCGTTGGCAGAGCTTATACTTTCGGACAATCTTTCATTGGGCGATGTTTTAAAAAAAGGAGTATCATTTGTTTGTGATGCCTTCCCAACTGCTAAAGATGTTGCAGGAGGAGCAAAAGATATTATTGCTCAAAAGGTGTCTGACAACTTGGATGTCAGGTCGTTTTTACGAGATGATCTTAAAAAAGGAGTGGTTTTTTCCAAAGTGAAAAGGGGAAAAAAAGAAAAAGGAGCTACCTATAGAGACTATTTTCAGTTTTCAGAACCTGTTTTACGAATTGCTCCTCACAGGATTATGGCTATAAGCAGAGGAGAAAAGGAGGGTTTTCTTAATGTAGGAGTAAATCCGTTTTCTTCTTTGGAGAAAATAGGTGAAAAGATAACCGCTCTGTTTTTTGGTAAAAAAGGAGATTTTTTTCTCACCTGTTCTTTTGAGGCACTTGAAAGACTTCTACTCAAAAGTCTTGAGACAGAAATTCTGAATGATCTTAAAGATATGGCCATAGAAGCATCCCTTGAATACTTTCACAGGAATCTTGAGCAGATCATAAGTGCTCCTCCTTTTGGAGAAAAAATGGTCATAGGAATAGATCCCGGCATAAGAACCGGTTGCAAAGCTGTTTTGCTTGATGGTTCGGGGAACTATATTGAATCATTGGTACTATATCTCCACTCTGATAAGACTCAGGTGAAAAAGTTGGATGCATGGGTCGAAAAGCATGAGGTAAAAGGTATTGCAATAGGTAACGGGACTTTTGGAAGAGAAACTTTTGAGTTAGTGAAAATACATTTCGGATCAAAGATAGTTACAGCACTTGTCAATGAAGACGGAGCTTCAATATACAGTGCAAGCTCTGTTGGAAGAGAAGAGTTCCCCGATCTTGATGTTACTGTCAGAGGTGCAGTTTCTATAGGCAGAAGGTTTCAGGACCCGTTATCGGAACTGGTTAAAATCAGCCCTGAAAGTCTTGGGGTAGGGCAGTACCAGCATGATATTCCTCAAAAAATGCTTTCAGAAAAGCTGAAAAGAACGGTTGAGTGGGTCGTAAACAGGGTGGGTGTTAACCTCAACACTGCAAGCCCCTATATTCTTTCATATGTTTCCGGCCTTGATCTGAAAAAATCAAAAGAGGTAGTTAATAACAGAAAAAATAGAGTAAGGTTTACAAATCTTAATGAACTTAAAAGTATAAAAGGTATCGGACCTAAATCATTTGAACAGTGTGCCGGTTTTTTAAGAATAACAGATGGCTCAGAAATTTTAGACTCAACCGGAGTTCACCCTGAAAACTACCCCGATGTGAAAAAAGCGGCTTCCATGTGTAATGTCACTATGGAAAAATTAGTGCAAAATCCGGAAATTGTCGAAAAGAATTATGATGCAAAAAGTTTCCTCACAGCATCCATTATAAGTGAGCTTAAAAAGAAAGGTTTAGATCCCAGAGAAAAGTTTGAAAGCACTGCTTTTTCTGATTCAATAAGGACAATAACAGATCTTAAAGAAAGCATGGTATTGAATGGTGTAGTTGACAATATTGTCGCATTTGGAGCTTTTATAGATATAGGGATAAAAGAAAAAGGGCTGCTTCATATTTCTGAAATATCAGATCAGTATGTGAAAGATCCCGGGGACTATCTTTTTTTGGGACAAAAAATTAAGGTTTCCGTAATACACATAGACTTTGAACGGAAAAGAATCTCTTTAACTATGAAAATATAAAAAAAATTGTTAACTTTAAAAATAAAAGTACCATCAGCATGTTACTAAAACACCGTAAACATGATGAAGATCAACGGAGGAAAACCTAATGAAACGATTTGCAATGGTTATTTTTTTGATCGTGGCTCTCTTTTCTTTTTTTGTTTCGTGTGAAAATGATCGCGGAATAAAAGATGGGACAGAAGACCCTGTGGTACAAGATACTGATGATGAAGGTAATTTTGTTACTGCCGGAAGCGGGGAAGATGGTAGAGGTAAAAGTGGGGAAGATGATTATGGTGATGGTGCTCCTGAAGCCGGAGAAGATGCAGATATGGATGATGGTGGTGATGCTGAGCGGGAAATAGTCGAGTCTGATATTTATAAGATACAGGATGATACTATATGGGTTGTCAACCGCTACAGAGGTCTTATTGCAATAGACATGTCAAACCCGGCAAAGTTGAAAATTGTCGGTAGAGCACCTTTTGAAGGGATCCCTGGAGAAATGTATCTTCAGGAGGGAAGAGCCTATATTCTTGTTACGGGTTTAAATGGAAAAGATATCAATACCGGAGATGAAGGTTTCTGGGGTAACAGAAGAATGTCAAAAGTTATTGTTGTTGACACAGAAGATCCATCTAAACCTAAAGTAATAGGCAGCTATGACATGGATGGCACCATAGTTGATTCAAGACAGGTGGGAGATGTTATTTATGTAGCTGCAACTCAATACAGATATTACTGGTACTGGTGTGACAGCATGGATGAGTACGGCAAAGATCAGATAACCCTTATGTCCATTAATGTTTCAGATCCTAAAGATATTAAGAAAGTTGATGAAGTCTCTCTTGAAGGAACAGCCTACACGATATATGTTTCAAGAAGATCTATCTATATTGCTGAAGCAAATTATGATTACTGGAGCGATGATCATTCCCAAAATTACCCTGTTACCCTTTTTGATATAAGTGATCCATCTGGAAAAATTGAAAAGAAAGCTGTCTTTGAAACTGAAGGTTTTATGAGTGACCGTTGGAAAATGCATGAAAAAGGTGATGTTTTCTTTGCTGTAAGCTCTTCTTCAAGATGGGGGGCGGGAACAAGTATGATAGAAAGTTTCGATATCAGCGATCCTGAAAATATTGAAAGGCTTGATAAGCTTGTGTTTATGGAAGGTCAGCAGCTTTTCGGAACAAAGTTTGAAGGCGACAGGATGTATGCCGTAACATACTTCATAGAAGATCCTCTCCATGTAATTGACATCAGCGACCCTGAAAACATGATAGAGCTTGGATTCCTTGAAATTCCCGGGTGGTCAACTCATCTTGAAGTAAGAGGGGACAAAATTCTTGCAGTTGGAGTAGATGATCAGGATGGTTGGAAAACAAAGGTGAGCATGTACGATGTAAGTGATCCTGAAAATCCGACCGAAATGTCAATGATAGCGATAGGATCGAATTATTCATGGTCAACTGCCAACTATGATTGGAAAGCATTCAGAATTTATGATGATCTCGGTCTCATTCTTCTCCCGGTAAATGAATATGAGGAAAGAACATGGAGATCTATATATAAACTTTACCTCATTGATTTTGACATGGAAAAAGGATTGACCGAAAGAGGACATGTCGTTTCTGACAGCCCTGTTATGAGGGGTGTTGCCGTTGAGGAAAAAATTGTTTCCATAGGAGACAGACATGTTATGGTAATTGATGCAAAAGACAGAGATAATCCGGAAATACTTTCTACAGCGGTTCTGGCATATTTTGTCGGAGATCTGAATTCCTGCGGAAATCAGCTTTGCGGAGTTGACAGCAACTGGTACAGCAATCCTTCAACGCTTGTTATCTATGATCCCGACAATGACACCGATCCTGTAAAGTGGAGAAGTGACCCTTTCTCAAAAGACAGTTACGGCAGAGCAAATTTACTTAAATCGGGTAATTTGGGATATGTTTTTAATAATCTTTACTGGTATTACTGGGATGATGTTGAGCCGGGTGTTGATGGAGGATCATCGGAAGGTGGCGGAAGATCAGAAAATGCAAGAACTGTAAAAATATTTAATTTTAAAAAAGATTCCAACCCGGAAGAAATTGGCACAGTAGAGTTGCTTCCTCCTGAAATGGCAAATGACAGATACAGATACTACTACAGCTTTTCAAATTCTGAAGTAAGCAGTTCAGGTGCACTTGCTTTCATAAATCAGGAATGGGACTATTACTATCCCGAAACAGACTGTTATGACAGTGATGGTGATTGTATGGGATCCGACAGAGGTTTCAGTATTTACAGAGCATCTCTTCATATCTATGATCTCAGTGACCCCGGTAAAGAAAAAGTTGAACCTGTCTCAATAAGTTCAGAAGGAAGAGTGCTTGACTGGGACACAAGAATTGTGGCACATGGTACAACTTTCTGGTACACTGACTGTGAAAGAAAAGGTTTTGATGAAAAGGGCAGAGAGTTACTTTACTGCTATGCTGTTCCTTTGGATGTAAAAGATCCATCTAAACCTGTTGTCGGTAAAAGGGTAAATATTCCCGGTAAAGTTATCGGAATAAGTGATGACGGCAACTATCTCTATACCTCACATATTGCGTGGAATGATGACTACACAGGAGATGACTATTACCATTACCGTTCTTCTTATATTACCACTCTATACATCCTTAAATTCAATTCAGATAAAACAAAAGTAAGTGTTGTTGAAAGGATCAGTGTTCCAAGCAGTTGGGAGAGTTCTGAAACTATGTACCGCTATGAAAGTTCAGATTTCATTGTTAAAAATGACAAGGTTTTCATCGGAACTTATGAAACCGTTTATAACTATGAGAAAAATGATTGTTTCTATTGGTATTACAGCAACCGTGAAAGGAGAGTGAGAGCTCAGATATTTAATGCTTCAGACGGTAGGAAGTTGTTTGACAAAGAATATGAAAACGGTGGAAGATTCGGATCGGTTGCAAATGGCGGCTTCATAGTTTCGATTGAAGATACAGATGGCTACTATTACGGCTATTCAAACTCTAACAAAATGGTTTATATCTCTACGGATGGAGTCGAGAAGGAAATATCTCTTAGCAAAAAAACATACGGGTACTACTCTTACAGCATTGCAAGTTCTGTAATTGATGATATTCTTTATATTGCAAGAGACTGGAACGGGATAGAAAAAATAAATCTTAAATAGAATCCCTTTTTTTCATTATCATTTCAGCTTTTTTCAGTTGTTCAATATCATTTATTCCTGTTAACGATTCGTGGTCTTCTTCAATGAAAGCTGTTACCGTTCTATTTAAAAACTTCGATATTTTAATAATGTCAGTGAGATAATATTCTCTCTTGTTGTTGTTGTTGCTTATTTTATAAACAGTTTCCACAAGAAGGTTTTTTTCAATAAAGTATATCCCGCTATTTATTTCTTTTATTTTCAGTTGAGATTCATCAGCATCAAGGTACTCAACAATGCCTGCAACATCATCATTTTCATCTCTGTGAATTCTGCCGTAATGCCCGGCATCGGGCAGTATAGTTGAGACGACAGTAATGTCTGAGCCGGTTCTTGTAAAATGATCGGTCGCCCTTAAAAATGTTTCAGTTTTAAGCAAAGGTGTGTCCCCTGCACAGATTATGACATGAGAGGTATCTTTTGACAAATCAGGCAGAGCTGCCTTTACAGCACCCCCCGTCCCGTTTTGTTCCTGCTGGTATGAAAATTTTACATCTTCAAAGTTTTTTGCAACATATCTTTCTACAAGATCTTTACCAAATCCGGTCACAACATTTATTTTATCACATACGGGGAGGAGTGCTTCAATTATCCAGTGAAGCATAGGTTTTCCGTTTATTTCATGCAAGACTTTAGGGAGTTCGGACTTCATTCTTGTCCCTTTACCTGCTGCGAGTATTATTGCTTCTATTTTCACCCTAATCTCCCGAAGACATTGTTTTTAATGATTTTTAGGGTCCTGGCTGATGGGAAGTTTAATAATAAAATCAACAGTGTCAGAGATTTCAGATTTATTTTCCATCCAGACATCTCCTCCCATATTTCTTGTAATTTGCCGCACAATGGAAAGACCGAGTCCAGTTCCTTTTTCATCTCCTTTTGTAGTATAAAAAGGTTTGAAAATATTTTCTGCATCAGATTCTGCTATAGCCGGACCATTATTAGATATTGTTATTATAATAGATTTTTTTTCTTTGCGAACTGAAAATAATATCCTCCTTGGGTCTAAAGGATAGCCTTCAAGAGAATCGATAGCGTTATTTACGATATTTGTAAAAACCTGAATAAGCTCCTGTCGGTTGCATTTAATAGAGAACGGTCCGTCGTTTTTGATGTCAACGGTAAGCAATATTCTGTTTTTCTTAATGCTGTAGTGAGTCAGATTTTTGACTTCATTTAAAATTGACACAATATCATTGTCTGTAACCTTTTGTTCTTTTTTATAGAATTTTCTAAAAGAGCGAAGAAGATCTTCTATCCTTTGTACTCCTGATAAGCTGTCTTTAACCCCGGGAATAATAAAATTTTCAAATATCTTTAAAGCTTCTTTGTCAGCAATAGACTCCTTGGCTTTTTGGTACGCAAAAAGAAAAGTTTCCTGATTGGTTTTTATGAATGTAAGGGGAGAGCTTATTTCATGGACAATGGAACTGACCATCGTTCCTATTGTGGCAAGTCTATCTGCATGCATAAGCATCAAAGTTCTTTCTTCGACCTTGGCTTCAAGCTCAAACTGATATTCAAGAAGTTTCAGATGGTTTTGGATTTTGATCGCCATTTCATGCCACTTTATGGGTTTCTCTATAAAATCAATTCCACCTTCAGAAAGACTTTGTCTTCTAAAAGTTTCATCTTCGATAAGGGCTGTGTCGCCAGTTATATAAATAACTCTTGACTTTGATGTAAACTGTGAAATTTTACGATATATATCCATCCCGTTGAATTCCCCGAGATTGATATCAATTATAAAAAGTGTTTGAATATCTTCCCTGGCAATTTTAAAGCTGTCTTCAGGTGTTTCAGTATAAAGTCCCTTTACATCCGGTAAATATTTTGACAGATTTCTTTTCGCAATTTGAAGAAAAGTTTTTTCGTCGTCTAAAATACAAAATCTGCCGGAAGACGAAGACTTGGTTTTATTAATAGACAACTATTCCTCCTCAATAAGGGTGCATATCCTTTCACCCCACACCTCGCCGTATTTCTCTTTTACATTGACCGGAATGTTTTTTTCAAGGTATTTTTCAGTGTCTTCCTCAAATTCAAGCTTTATTCCGACACCTTTTATTCCTTCGGAATTGACTCCTGAAAAAACAACTTCTCCCCGGGCTTTAAGTTCTTTAGGAAGGTCATAAACTTTAATGGAAAAATCGAGGAAAGTCCCTTTGTTATAAGTGTTTGCCATTCGAAGAAATATCCACTTGCGACTCAGGGTTTTTATATAATCTTTTAAAAAAGAGTTAAATTTTTTATATTCTATCTTTAAGGTCGAGCTTTCCATTCCTCCTCCATAGAGAACTTTGCCGTTCCATTGTCTGGCATTATAAATCCAATCATTTGTATTTGTCAAATAAAGATCCCGATGAAAAAACTTTATTTTAATTCACTGACAAATTATTTGATAGAAGCTTCTGACTATGCGGAGTCGAATCCAATAAAATTTAAGGCTCTATTCTATTGAAATGTTTTTTAATATATGCTATTACTTTTAAAGTTCACTTTTTTGTGTTGTTTTCTCAACTGGAGGACTTATGGACAGGATACTTATCCTTGATTTCGGATCACAGTATAACCAGCTTATTGCACGCAGGATCAGAGAGATGCATGTTTACTGTGAACTGCATCCTTACGATGTAGGAGTTGAATTTATTAAAGAGTTTAAGCCTTCAGGAATTATTTTTTCAGGAGGCCCAAGGTCTGTTAATGAAGACGGAGCTCCCGATATTGCTCCTGAAGTATTAAAAATGGGTGTTCCTATCCTGGGTATATGTTACGGAATGCAATTGCTTTCTGAACGACTCGGAGGAAAGCTTGAAAATGGTGGCAGCAGAGAATACGGTCGTGCAACTGTTGAAAATCTTGCTCCGCAATCACCTTTATTCAGAAATGTTTCAGATACTACTCAAGTCTGGATGAGTCACAGTGACCATGTTTCAAAACTTCCATACGGTTTTTATCCGATAGCTAAAACAGAAACTATTCCTTATGCGGCGATTGGAAATGATGATCTGAAAATGTATGCTGTCCAGTTCCATCCCGAAGTTGTTCACACTCCGGAAGGTGGGAGGATATTATATAATTTCATCTTTGATGTTTGTGAAGTAAAAGCTGACTGGAAAATGGAAAACTACATAGATAATGCTGTGGAAGAGATAAAAGCCACGGTAGGTGACAACAAAGTTGTTCTTGGCCTCTCAGGAGGCGTTGATTCATCAGTTGCCGCTGCCCTGCTTGGAAAAGCTATAGGAAAAAATCTGGTGGCAATATTTGTAGACCATGGTCTTTTAAGGAAAAATGAAAAAGAAGAGGTGGAAAAGAATTTCAAAGACAAAATAAATCTTATCACGGTTGATGCTTCAGAAGAATTTTTGTCAAACCTTGAGGGAATAGGCGACCCTGAACAAAAAAGAAAAATAATAGGTAAAACGTTCATAGAGGTTTTTGAAAGAGAAGCTGTAAAATTTGAAGATGCAAAGTTTCTCGCACAAGGCACGATCTATCCAGACATAATTGAAAGTTCGAGCAATGCAAAGGGTCCCTCAACTACCATCAAAAGCCATCATAATGTTGGAGGGTTGCCTGATGACATGAAACTGGAGCTTGTTGAGCCGCTGAAAGATCTGTTCAAAGATGAGGTAAGAGAACTTGGATTGAAACTGGGTTTGCCTGAAAACCTCATAAAAAGACATCCCTTCCCCGGTCCCGGTCTGGCTGTCAGAATATTGGGGGAAGTTTCCAAAGATAAATGTGACATACTTAGGGATGCCGATCATATATTCATAGATGAGATCAGAAAAGCCGGACTGTATGATGATATTGCCCAGGCTTTTGTTGTTTTGCTTCCGGTCAGAACTGTCGGAGTCATGGGGGATAACAGAACCTATGAGTATGTAGTCTCTTTGAGGGCTGTCCAGACTAATGATTTTATGACTGCTGACTGGTATGACTTTGAACACGCTTTCCTTAAAAAAGTAAGTTCAAAAATAATAAACGAAGTAAAAAAAATTAACAGGGTGGTTTATGACATAAGCTCAAAACCGCCTGCAACTATCGAATGGGAGTAATATACCCAGGAGGTGTTGAATGGACAAAATAGTTATTTCCGATGACAAATCTCTTGAGAGTCTCGAAATAAGGTTTGATCATCTTCTGTTGAATGAAGAGGAGCTGAAGCAGGAAAAAGAAAGATACAAGCCCCTCAGCGATCTTCTCGATAATGTTCCGGATGACTTTATCCCAACTCTTATGATCCAGGGAAAAGATGAAAAAATTGCTGAAGTACTCGAAGGAAATGATGAATTGGAACTCTATTTTATGATAATGATCCTGAAAGATCGTACTGACATGATCTTTGACAAGCTGAAATCACTAAAAACAGCTATTTGTTCTGAGAAATATTTAGATTTACTTATATTTTTTCTGTTGCACGATAAAGATAGAAAAGAAGATATAATTTCCGAAATAAAATCACTTGACAATGTTGTGCATGATGGTGTCACCGATTTGATAATATCGGCTTACAGCAATGATCAGCACGATGTTAAGGTGTCTGAATCTCTTGAATCTTATGCTGCCTCTTTTTTTGAAGCAGTGAAAGCTGAAACAGCGGGTGAAACAGGGAAAGCTTTCTCTATATTTTTAGATATTTTTGAAAGGTCAGGATACCATCCTTTTATTTTTGAGATATTAAAACTCTTTCTTGTCCGGTATGATAATATTGACCCTGGTCAGATTAACAGTTTTGTAGGAAAAATAGGTGAAAGTTCCCTGAATGTTTCTTATTCAAACCTTAAGTTTCTCGAATTTCTTTACTATTATCGTAATAAAATAGAGGATCAGCTTGAGGAAACAGTTTCTGCTCTTGCAGAAAGTACAGACTCTCTTTTTATTTTAAGTGTCATAGTTCCTGTACTTTTTAAATATGAAAAATGGCACCTCGTTGGAAAGTATTATAAGCTTGTAGGCAGAAAAACTACCGGAGGTGAGAGAACAAAGTATCTTGAACTTCTTGCAGACATTTATGAAAATAAGCTGGATATGCCTGATTTCGCAACCGAGATACACAAAACTATTGTTGAAGATGATCCCATGAATTGTTCTGTCAGTCTTTCAAGAGTGCTTTCTGTGTATGAAGAAAATAGGCAGTGGAATGATCTTTGTACAATGTACCGTTACCTTGCTCAAAGAGAAGAAGACGATAGCTTGAAGGCCTACTATCTTTATAAAGCCGGGGACATTATTCACAGAGAACTCAATAAAAGTGTAGAAGCAAAAGATATGCTTGAAAAAAGCCTGTCCCTGAATTATTCTTTTGAGGTAGTAAGAACCCTTTCTGAAATATATCTCAAACTTCATGATTATGACTCGTATCTTGAAACTCTGATCAAAGAGCTGGAATTTTCTCTTGATAAAAATGAGAGAGTGAGGATTCTTAACATAATAGCTGAAACTTATATGGACAAAAAGAAAGATCTTCTTTCTGCTGAAAAGTATCTTTTAAATATTCTTGAAATATCACCGGATCATCTTCCAACTGTAAAAAGACTTGGGAAGATCTACTATAAAACAAGAAGTTGGAAAAAACTCACAGAAATAAACACCAAAGAGATATCACTGATAGAAGATGTATCGGAAAAGGTTAATCTTCTCTACAAAAATGGCTGCTTGTTTTTTAAAGAACTTGGAAACCTTGAAAACGCTTCGGACAGCTTTATGAAAATCCTTGAAATAGAGACTGACCATGTTCCCAGCCTTCTTTATCTTGAAAAAATATATTTAAGGCGCAAAGATTTTAATAACCTCATAGTTCTTTATAAGAAGCTGCTCCAATCTTCAGGAGCTGACTCTGAAACGAGACAGTATTATCTTACGAGACTTGCGATCATATACAGAGATAATGATATGATCCCCGAAGCGATACAAATGTTCACTAAAGTTCTTGAGTTGTTTCCTGATAATATTATGGCTAAGGAAAACCTGAGGATGCTTAAAAACGAGGCTGACTTTTCTCCTGTTTCTTCAGAAGATTTCAATGACAGAGAAGTTGAGATATTTGCAGAACTGCAAAAGGGTGGTGACAGAAAAGTCATAGCAGAAGAATATCTTAAAAGAAATGAAAATTCTTTCTGGAAATATCTTTATTTCTTAAAAAGTGATGATGAAGTTTTAAGCAAATTACCCGAAAAAATGTCTAAAGATGAAAAGTTTACTTTAAGTCTTATCACAGGAGAATTTTCTGTTGAGAATCTGCTTAAAAATTCATCAAAAAGAATAGCCCTCAATGCTCTTTTAGAAAAGTATGTGGAGCAAGGTTACTATAGAGGGATATACACTCTTCTAAAATATTATTTAAGCTTCGAACCGGAACACAAAAGAAAAGTGTGGGCCGTGTTTTTCAGGGGACAGGATAATCCGGAGCTTAAAGAGGATCTGGAAAACATACTTGTTAAAGACACGGACAATACATATTTTGATATTGTCAGAGAAGTGCTCGAAAAACTTTATGCAAAAGAAGAAAATTATTCTACGATCATTTTTTTAAGGACAGCATTCAGTAGAAAGATAGAAGACTTGAAAGAAAGGTGTGATTTTATTGACAGATCAATTAATGATTTTGCTGACAAAGCAGATCCGGATCAGATGATCGAACTTTATAAATTGAGACTGAAATCAACACCAGATGAAGAATTGGAAGCATTTTCAGAGAAATATATAAACTACTTGGAAGCTGTAGGGAAGACGGGTTCGGTAATATCTGTTATTGATGAATTGTGGGAAAAGAGAAAAAACCCAGTTACGGGACTTAAACTTTTTAATGTTCTCTCAGATTCAGGCAATGTTGACAGAGCGATTGAAGTAGCAAAAGATACTTTACGGGTTGAGTGGAATGAAGAGTTGTTTCAAAAAGTTATTTCACTTCATAAAGAAAGAGGAGAATACGATGCGGCGATAGCGGAGTTGAATTTGAAGATCGAATCCGGGGAAGCGCCGGAAATAGTTGATCGCATGAAAGAAATGCTCACCGATATACATATTTCTGCGGGATATGTTGACAGTGCAGAAGAATTGTTTAAAAACGGTTCTTTTTCCGATGCTTCTTCAAAATTTGAAAAAGGTTTTGATCTTGCCAAACTTTTTGAAAAATCAGGATATAAAGACAAAGCTGTGGAGCTGGTAAAGGATCTTAACCCTGGAAATGAAGAACAGGCCATCAGAAAAATAAAGTTTTTACTCGAATCGGGGCAGGAGTTTAAAGAAGAACACCTTATCAGTGTAGATTCTTTTTATGAACTTGAAAAGGTTCTTGGAACTGATGTTATTGACCCGCATAGAGATAAGCTCATTGATCATTTTGCACAGAGAGGAGATATGTCCGCTGCCAGAGAGCTGGTGGCAAGGTTGATAAAGTACGGGAAAAAGGAAGAAGCAGCTTCGAAACTGGAATCGTTTAAATTTGACAGTTATGATAACGCAGTATTTTTATCAAAAATATCTTCAATAGATGAGGATTCCCAAAAAGAATCAAACATGCTGCGATCTGTTTTGTTCAAGTCTTTGATCAGAAAAGACCCCTATCCTTCAGAAAGACTTTATGAACTTGAGAAAAAAAATAAAAAGACGACTGCTTTAATGAAGTGTTTTCTTGATGCGGTCAAAGGGGATGATGATATTGATATCAGTACAGGACTTGCCTCTATAAACAAGTCGGAGCTCTTTAAAATTACTGAGTTCGATGAGACTGATGTCATGATAAGAGAATATGCTTCAATTTTAGCTCTTGGTGGAAGAGAAGGTGAAAGAACAGATTTAAAGCCGATAGAAATTAATTCGAACAGGACTCTTTTTAATTTGCTGGAAGAAATAAGAATGGCTACCGGTTTTGAGGATGTTCAAGGTGTGTGGGATGATCACTTTCAAGGTGTTTTTGAAGTAATTCCTACAAAGATCCCTTCTTTTGTTTTTGGTGAAAAAACAATGACCGCCAACTGGAACACTGTGAAATTTGATATTATAAGGAATGCTTTTTTTATAGAAAGCGGTATGAAAAGACACAGCGGTGTAAAAGGACTTGAAGATATGATAGAAAATGTAACAGCTTCTTTTAAGCTTGAAGGAAAGGAAAAAGTCCGTTTCATAAAAAATTTAAAACCGGCTCTCCAAAATAGAATGCTTGAGCTTTTCAATGATCTTGAAGCTGTTCCTGATGAAAAAATTTCTATTTTTATAAAAAAACTTTATGAAGCTTCATTTTTTCATACATTTTCGTTCTACCCGGACATTAAAGCAATACCTGTTTATATTGGAGAACCTTTGACAGAAACAGCTCTTGACAATCCTAAGTTTAAAAAACTATCTGATTTTGTTTTTGATTATTTTTTTGATAAGGGAGCTTGATTATGGAAAAAGTTGTAATACATCCAGAAAATCCCCAGACAAGGATCATTGAAAAAGCAGTTAAAGTTCTTCAAAATGGAGGGGTGGTTCTTCTTCCGGGGGATACTTCCTACTTTTTAGCTATAAAGATAGGCAAAAAAAGTGCACTTGAAAAACTGAACCGTATAAAACAGACAAAAAAAAGAAAATATTATTCTCTCTTGTTTAAAGATCTTAGTGAAATATCAAAATATGCCGATCTGGACAACAGACATTATAATCTTTTGAAAAGATGTCTTCCCGGTCCCTATACTTTTATTCTAAACGCAACTCGTGATATTCCCAGAATAATGCTGCAAAACAGAAAAGAATTAGGGATCAGGATACCTGAAAGCAAATTTACTGACCGGATTGTTGAGATAATGGGAGAGCCGATAGTAGTTTCTACAGCTTCGAGTGAAGACGGGTCTTCTTTTAATGATCCTGAAGTGGACAATCCTGACTGGCTGGGTCTGGTCGATCTGATAGTTGATGGAGGCTATGTTCATCCTGAGTTGACGACAATAGTGAAACTTGATGCCGGAGAATATGAAATAGTCAGAGAAGGGAAAGGATCCCCTGATATTTTTTAATGATCTTGAGTGGTAGTAATAATGAAAAAATTTAACTTCAATGTGTCGTCTTTTATCTATTCGTTTCTCGTATACTGTTTTTATCTTGTGGGGATAGTTTTCTTAAAAAGGTCAAACTATGAAAGTGGTATATATTACTTTACGCCAGCATTCCTATTTGTATTTTTCAAGCTGATCACAATTGGTCCGGCTAAAGTTCCGATTCTCACTCTTTATTCGTTGCTTCCTTTTCTTGTATCTGCTTATCTCTCTTTAAAAGGCGGCCCGGCAGGATGGGAGGTTACCGGAACGATTCCTGTATTGATACTTTCAACATTTTTGTTTAAAAGCGGGAAGAGACCTGTAACTCCGCTTAAAAATATATATATGACAAGAATATGCTCTGCAACTTTACTGTTTGTGGTTTTTTTCTCGACAGTTCATTTTTTGCGGACCGGAAACATAGACTCATCTTTATATCTTGCAGTTTCAATATATTCTCCCGCCCCTTTTCTGATCACACTTGCTCTTTTTGTTAATTTTATAATATCAACGGCTGCAGTTTCAATAATTCTTAATAATTTTGAGCTTTTTAACAGAGGTGGTAAAATATCGAGGATAATTTTTGATGGAGACGGTTTTCTCTCTTTTCCGCATTTTAATCTTTCAGGCATAGAAACATCTCCTGGTGTTTCAAACGCAGATTTTTTAAACAAGGTGGAAAAACTTAATGAGATTGCCGGAAAAACAAAGGAGTACGCAGAACAAGTTAAAAAGAACAAACTTTTTTCTAGAAAATTTAAAGAAGGGTATACTCTTGCTATGGCACCTCTTGAAGTTATGATAGGTAGCGGAACATATAAAACCACCGATATAGCTCTTCCCGATGAAAATGATGACCGCTCTTTTGTTGCTCTTGCACAAGATGATAGAATAATAGGTTATTATGCAATAGATAAAATAACTCCCTCTACAAATGCCACGATGTTAGATGTAATAGATAAGAACTATGGGGTTCCTTCTTTCATTGTTGATGCACAAGGCGAAGATGTGTGGCAAGGTTGTTGTTCCCATATAGAAAAAATTAATGATATTGATATTGCTCCCACTGATCTGTTAATAACAGATAAAGAACAGGATGTTTCCTGTCTGACTGCTTATTGGGGAGCGAAAGATACAGGCAGGGGAGATGTTTTTATTGTAAAACCGTTTCTTACTACACTTTTAAATCTCGTTATAGTTACAGCAAACATACCGGATAAGTTCTACAAAGGAACTGTGCTTGCCTCTCTCCCGTTTGCCTTTGCTCTTTTCTCTGTTTCCATGGGACTGAAAATACCTCAAGTTTCTGCTGCTTCAACAATGTTTTCACTGGTCTTTACTATAATGTATGTTTTTTATTCTAAAAAGAGAAAAAAAAGTAAATAGGAGGTTTTTTATGAAAGGTTGTGTTTTTTGTAAAATAATCAACGGAGATCTTCCTTCAGACAAGATTTATGAAGATGACAGTTTTATTGTTATCAGAGATATCAATCCTGTTTATAGAACGCATCTTTTAATAATCACTAAAAAACACATTTCTTCTGTTAATGAAATAGAAGATCCGGACAGAGATATCTTTTCTACTGTTTTTTTGGTGGCTAAAAAAGTTGCCGCCAAAGAAGGGGTAGAAGTAAACGGATACAGACTGACTGTAAACTGTGGTAAAGATGCCGGTCAGATCGTTTCCCACTTCCATATGCACCTTCTGGCAGGAGAACCTTTAAGAAATCTGTGAACTTTAAATACAGTTGAAATAAAATCAGATGCAAAATTGTTATTAAACAACGAAAATAGTTTGAGGAGGTGAGGTATGAGATGTTTAAAAACAGTTCTTTTTTCAGTTGCAGTAATTTTTATCGCATCTTTGGTCGTTGTTTTTATTGTCGGTGAAGAAGAAAAGATACTTAATGCTTCTTCTGTCATTCCTTCTGCGACATCTATCACAGAAAGTATTTCAGGGAGTGCAGATATTTATTCTCTGCAACAGGAGATAATAAAAATAAGTGAAAAGGCTCAAAACAGTGTTGCTTCGATAAAGACCGAAAGAAAGGTTCGCAGAAGAGATCACTATGACCCTTTTTTCGATTTTTTCAGACAGTTCGGGTTCAGAGGCGGTCCTCCCCGGCACCATTATAATCCAAACAGGCAGTCTATGGGAACAGGTTTTGTCATAGATGACAGGCAGGGATTAGTTGTAACAAACAACCATGTAATTCACAATGCAGACAAAATAGAAGTGACAATTAATGGAAAAGTGTATGACGGAGAGCTGGTTGGAACTGACCCTCAAACAGATATAGGTCTTGTGAAGATAAAAGGATTTAAAAAAGGAGATATAAAAGCTCTGAAATTTGCTGATTCAAACAGCATAAAAGTGGGTAGTTTTGCTATTGCCATTGGGAATCCTTTCGGGTTGTCCCATACAGTAACATTTGGTATTGTTTCGGCAAAAGGAAGATCAGGGATGAATGTAACAGAATATGAAGATTTTATTCAGACAGATGCTGCAATAAATCCCGGTAACTCAGGGGGTCCGCTACTGAACACGGAAGGTCAGGTAATAGGGATGAATACTGCAATCTTTTCCAAGTCAGGAGGATATATGGGAATAGGTTTTGCCGTGCCTTCAAACATGGTAAAAGCTATCACAGATCAACTCAAAGAGGGAACTCCTATTCAAAGAGCTCAAATGGGTGTCACAATACAGGATCTCAATGATGATCTCAAAAAACATCTAAAACTTGATAAAGCACAGCAAGGTGTTCTTATAAGCAGTGTTGCCAAAGACAGCCCTGCTGAAAAGGCGGGAATAAAATCAGGAGATGTTGTAATAAAATTTGACGGAAAAGATGTTGACAGCGTATCAAGGCTAAGAAATCTTGTAGCGTTCAGCTCTTTTAATAGAAAAATTCCAGTGGAATTGATGAGAGGCGGGAGAAGGCTGAGGGTTCAAGTTGTGCTCAGAGAAGATTTCACTTTTGATATGACAACAGCAGATGGTGGAGTGGTACAGGATGATTTGGGAATAACTCTTGCCGAAGAAAAAAACAGAGTTGTTGTTGCAGATGTCGAAAAAGGTTCCCTTGCATTTTCTGCAGGAATTGTTGAAGGAGATATCATTGTTGCTGTCAATCAGAAGAGAGTCAACAATGTCAAAGAAGCGGCATCTCTGATAAGTAAGTCAAAATCCGTACTCCTGCTTATCAACAGGAAAGGCAGAGAATTCTTTGTTGTTATAAACAAGTAGGTCTTTTTATTCACACCCCCCCCCCTAAACCTTGAAATTAAAAACAAATTGTTGTATGGTCATCGGGAGGAAGAAGCCCTTTTTTGTAATTTTTTTGGGAGGATTTTTAAGATGAAGAAGATTTTAGTTGTTGTGTTTCTGGTTTTT
>SLOD01000051.1 GCA_007132725.1 Candidatus Sumerlaeota bacterium | reverse complement strand
GCAGAGGAAAAGCGATCTGTAAAGCGGCAACTGAATCTCCGCTCTCTTCTCCGCCAAGTCGTCCAAGCCAGAACATATCGGCAAGCTGATAAAAAGTTTCAAGCAGAGAAGCAAGCATGACGGGCCAGCCCAGACGGAACATCAGGGGAACTGTATTTGAACCGAGAATTTCAGATCTTTTAGGTGCTGACATATTACCTCACAAATCAACGGAGCATTATAGCGGAATATTAAGAAATGAATCAATTTTTATTGTTGCTTTTTATTAGCACCGTTTTTTGTTTTTATTTTGATGATAGGAGTAAGCGCAGATAAACACCATCAAGAATAAAAATCAATTTGTTATAGATTTTTGAATCTCAAGAACTTTCTGGAGCGGAATGCCGGTTATTTGAGATGCAAACTCAGGCGTAGCACCATACATAAGAGCCTTTTTGCAGGTTTCCACAGCTTTGAGAAAAGCACCTTTCTCGATACCTTTCTCGATTCCTTCCTGTCTTCCTTCCTGTCTAAGTCTGTCAGCAAGTGAAATCATTTTAACCTCGACATCTCTGTCAACATTAATATCATTTCTGATTATACTCATGAATTCCTTCTTTTCAAGTCCTGAAATTTCAAAGAAATACCGTAATATGTGTTCTTTTTGTTTTGGTTTTTTGACTGCTCAAACAAGGTATATTGGTGAAAGTGACATAAGCGAAGTATTGTTTTTTTAAAGATTTTTGTTACTATTTATCCGGGCGGTTTAATCGCCCGGATAAATTTGGAGACAGAGAGGTTCTTATGAAGTTTTTTATTTTTTTAATGGTAGCTTTTTTGATTAGTACATGTTCTAATTCTGTTAACAATATTGAAGATGTTGAGGATGAACAGGCAGATGTAACAGCAGATGATCCTGATGAAGAGATCGCTGATGAAAATATTCATGAAGAGGAAGTGGAATATATGTGGTCAGATGTTGTGGTGCCTGAAGAAGCTCATTTTGGTGCAAAGCTTTATTGTGCAAATTTGGAGGAGTCAGGGTTTTCAGACTGGAAACTTCCAACGATCGGTCAATTGAGGACGCTAATTGTAAACTGTCCTGATACTGAAATTG
Organism: Candidatus Sumerlaeota bacterium; assembly: GCA_007132725.1. GTDB lineage: Bacteria > UBP6 > UBA1177 > UBA1177 > UBA1177 > SLGQ01. Next base: position 4,582 of record SLOD01000051.1, on the reverse strand, counting down.
GTGGAAGATGCCTTGTTTCAGATGATTGTTCTATGACAGATATATGCGATAAAAACTGTAAAGGATGTTCTGCTGATTCAAGCGGAAAATATTCAAAGCTTGGAGATTCGGAAACCTTCAGAACAGACTCGAAATGCACCGAATCGATAACCGATATATGGGTAATTCATTTTAACACGGCAGTAATTAATTGTGGCTCAGATCTTAAAGATGCTCCGGACTTAAAAGTGAGATGTGTAAGGATAAAAGAAAAATAACAAGAACATGGGAGAGACAATGACTACAAAAGCTTATCTGTTGACCGGACTTGTTACATTGTTTTTTATGGTGTTTTCGTGCAGCAACAATTTAAAACAAGTGATTGATATAGATATTGACGACAAAACAGATGGTGAAGATAAACATACCGCCCCGCAGGGATTTTTTCTTGATGATTTTAATGCTAATAATGGCGGGTTTGCCATTAGATATACAGATGTGGGTGGAGAAAAGATGCTTACCAGTTTTGCCATATATCTCTGGAACAATAAAAACAACTATGAGGCGTGCAGGGAAGATTTTCTTCTGGATGCAAAAAAGCAAGATGGAAATAACTATTTAGTGATAGATACAAACAGAGCTGAACCGGGAAGTTACGAAATAGTTCATCACGATGACTATAACTATATTTTTGATGTAAAGAATCTTGCTACAGTATGGTTTTGCAAAACCCATGACCCTTCGCCCGGATATTTTGAGGATTGTTACAGAGCTTATTTTGGAGAGCTGCAAGTTAAGGGCGAAATTCCTTTGACGGTTGAAGATTGGAATAATGAGCTTCCCTTAATAGAAATTGAAATAAAAGTGGAATTTGCCATTGATGATATCCGACTCATTGGGTGTGGTACTACTATGAACATTGAGTCCGGAGAAACAAACACAACTTGTGAATGTGAAGATAAAGACGGAAATGTGTCATACTGTGAGCCTGAATATGAGTCGGACAACTGTTGCAAGAATCCGGAAAGCAAGATGGCGGAGTATCACTTCAAATGGGAAGTTTTCGGTTGCAAACATTATTGTTCCACCAACTCTTCTCTTTATGGTGCTTTATGTGATCCGCTTAAATTATATGGGGAGGACTATTACCCTGAAGGGGGCAGTTGATTCCGGAGCAAATGGCATCTATGGAAAAGAATAGGTCGCCCAAGTGCAGTAATGCGTAACCGGAAATGTTAGTGTGTCCATAATCAGGATAAATGTCCGTTTGCTGACTACACTCCCAATCACGAAAACCCCAAAGAAGCATGAAAGAGACCGTTTAATGTTGAGTTGAGTTTTTGGTGAAAATAGTTAAAAAAGCGGATATTTCTACTTTCTTCACATGAAAGAATCTTTTTTTTGCAAAAAAAAACAATTGTATTAGACTCAAGGTGTTTTATTGTTAATCATTGGATGGAGGATTTGATATGTTAAACCTTAAGTACATTCCAAACATTGATGAGGAAGTAGCTGAGATAATTGAAAAAGAGGCGAGAAGACAAGAGGATGGTCTTGAACTTATTGCAAGTGAAAACTTTACAAGCAATGCTGTTATGGAGGCACAGGGATGTCTGATGACAAACAAATATGCCGAAGGATACCCCAAAAGAAGGTATTACGGCGGCTGTGAAGTGGTTGACAAGGTTGAAACTCTTGCAAAAAAACGGGCGTGTGAACTTTTTGGAGCTGAATTTGCAAATGTCCAGCCTCACAGCGGTTCACAGGCAAATATGGGAGTTTACTTCTCGGTTCTTAAACCGGGAGATACTCTTATGGCAATGGATCTTGATCATGGTGGACATCTTACACATGGAAGTCCTGTCAGTTTTTCAGGAAAAATGTACAATATAGTCTCTTACGGTGTTACAGAAAAAGACGGCAGGATAGACTATGATGAATTTGAAAGGTTAGCTCTTGAAAATAAACCGAAAATAATTCTTTCAGGAGCATCTGCCTACCCAAGAACCATTGATTTTAAAAGAATAAGAGATATCTGTGATAAAACCGGATCTTATATGATGGTGGACATGGCTCATATTGCCGGACTTGTTGCAGCGGGTCTTCACCCAAGCCCCGTTCCTTATGCCGATTTTGTGACAACTACAACTCATAAAACTCTCAGAGGCCCAAGAAGCGGACTTATACTTGCCAAAAAAGAACATGCAAAAATCATTAATTCCACGGTATTCCCCGGAATTCAGGGTGGACCTCTTATGCACATCATTGCAGCAAAAGCAATTTGTTTTAAAGAAGCGATGTCTGAAGATTTCAAAAATTATCAGAAACAGGTTCTAAGTAATGCTTCCGCAATGGCTGAAGAATTTATGAAAATGGATTACAAACTTGTTTCAGACGGGACGGACACGCATTTGATGCTCATTGATCTGAGGAATAAAGGTAAAACAGGGAAAGTGGTTGAGAAGACGCTTGATAAAGCACATATAACTTTGAACAAGAACATGGTTCCTTTTGATGATCAGTCTCCTTTTATAACCAGCGGGATAAGGATCGGGACACCTTTCCTGACAACAAGAGGTTTGAAAGAAGAAGATTTCCGTTTTATTGCAAAACTGATAGACAAGATCATCGTGAATATTAAAACAAATGAATTTGACCCGAAAGTTGGAATTGATTCAAATGTGATTGATGACAGTATCATTGAAGAGGTGAAAGCGGATGTTAAAAATATTTGTGAAAAGTATCCGCTTATAAAGCTGTAAACTTATTTGAGAGAAAACTATGAAGTGTCCTTTCTGCGGGTCTTTTAAAGACAGGGTTGTTGACAGTCGTTCAACAAAAGATGATAGCGAAATAAGGCGGAGACGGGAATGTGAAGAGTGCTGCAGCAGATTTACCACTTATGAAAGAATTGAAGAAGTGATGCCTATCGTGAAGAAAAAAAATGGAGAAAGGGAGCCTTTTGATCGTAATAAAATAAAAAAAGGGCTTCTTATATCCTGTCAGAAAAGATCGATTTCTGCTGAAACTATAGAAAAGATCATCGAAACTATTGAGAAGACAATTCAGGCACTTGAGAAAAAAGAGATCGAAAGCAGAGTGATAGGCAGCCTTGTTATGGAACAGCTTAGAGAAATTGATAAAGTAGCTTTCATCCGCTTTGCATCGGTCTATAAAGAGTTTAGAGATGCCGTCGATTTTATTGAAGAAGCCGCTGAACTTCATGTGAAAGAGTAGTGTTTTTTTTTATCTGAACAGGTTTTTATTTGAAAAGAATTAAACAGAGGTTATATTATATCCGTTTATTGGATTTTCTCTGTTGGAGGAAAATTTGACTAAAATACGAAAAAAAAACAAAAAGGGAAAACTTAAACTTTACGGTTTCAATAATCTTACGAAATCTTTAAGTTTCAACATTTACGATGTCTGTTATGCAGAAACTCCTGAAGACAGAAAAGCATATATAGAATACATAGATGAAGAATACAATTCGGATAGATTGACCAGCATACTTGAACAGGTTGCAAATATTATCGGGGCTAATATTTTGAATATTGCCAAACAGGACTATCACCCTCAAGGTGCAAGCGTAACTGTTCTTGTTTCAGAGGAGAAAATAGTTGAGTGCGGAACAGCTATAGAGGAAGAATTTGAAGAAAACGGTGGAGATGTGGTGATGCATCTGGACAAATCCCACCTCACAGTTCATACTTATCCCGAAAGTCACCCCGAAAACGGAATCAGTACTTTCAGAGTTGATATAGATGTTTCAACCTGCGGTAAGATTTCGCCTTTGAAAGCTCTTAACTTTCTTCTTGATTCCTTTGAGAGCGATATAGTGAATCTTGACTACAGAGTAAGAGGTTTTACAAGGAAGCTTGATGGCAATAAAATATTCATGGATCATAAATTGAACTCCATACAAAATTTTATTACAGAAGAGACTCTTGCAAGATACCACTCTGTTGACCTTAATGTTTATCAGGACAACATTTTTCATACTAAAATGATTTTACGGGATTTTGAACTTAATAATTATCTTTTCGGAGTTGAAGAATCTCAACTCAACACATATAAAAAACGGAAGATAATAAAGCGGCTAAAAAAAGAAATGAATGAAATTTTTTATGCCAGAAATATTCCCAACATTCCAATAATATACTGATGTTTTCTTAGAGTTCGGATTTATAAAGAAGGTTTACAATCTGTGTTTTTAAACCATGTTAATACTTTACAAAGCAAGAGATTTCAGTTAGATTACAGACAGATTTAAGTTATGACCGAAAAAGGAGGGTCGTATTATGAAGAATCTTATATCGAAGATTTTTGTTGTAGTTGGGCTGATTGTCGTGTTTTTTGTTTTCAGTTCGTGTATAACCGATGAAGCCGATACATGTGAAAGTTTCTGGGATTGTCCGGATGGGTATGACTGTATTGACGGGTTTTGTGAAAAACAAGAAGACATAGGTAACACCGGAGATACAGGAGATACAGGAGATACAGGAGATACAGGTAACACTGGAGACACAGGTAACACTGGAGACACAGGAGATACTGGAGATACAGGGAATACAGGGAATACAGGGAATACAGGGAATACAGG
>SLOD01000091.1 GCA_007132725.1 Candidatus Sumerlaeota bacterium | reverse complement strand
TAAGAGGTATTCCGTCTATAACCACAACACATTGACTGCACTGTCCGTTGGCACAGAAAATACCTTGCGGAGCATCACCTTTTTTATGGATGGAAAACTGTTTCACCCCGTTTGCAAAAAGAGCGGAACTTACCATTTCTCCATCAAAACCTTTCATTTCAGCTCCATCAAAAAAGAATCCTACTTCTTTTTTTTCTTCAGGAACTTTAAGAACAGGGTGAACTTTAATTCTTTTCATAATTTCACCGATAGTATAAAAATAAAAAATAACCTTGTCCTGCAACGGGAGAATAAATCCGGGACAGATAAATGTCAAGAATGAACTTCACTGAAGTTCTCCTAAAAAAATTTCATATAAACTTCAGGGGGCATTCATTCCGGTTTAGAAGTCAAATTGATTTTGTTTCAACCCTGACAAAATCCGAATGTACAAGTCAAATCGCCAGGACATGGAACTCCTCCCTGACATGTAAACATGCAAAAAGAAAATCCACCGGCGTTTGTACACTGTGCCTGATAACCCGGAGCTTTGTTTGCACAGTCATCAGGAACATTGGGGTCACACAAAGGATAACAGTAAGGGATGCCGGAGGAACCTTCAATACAGTCTGAGTCCCCTATACACTCATCTCTTCCTGAACATATTTCTCCCGGGCCTTTAGTTGCAGTAATACTTGAAGGAGGAAGACACATTTCCTGTCCGAAACATTCCAGCCAGTCCGGACATTCTCCATCGTAAGCTCCGCACAATATCAAACAGAAATTTTCAGTGGCATGACATGCTACCTGCATATTAGGGTCCGGAGGAGGAGGACACTCTGAGTTATCCATACACGGTTTTAAACATTGTCCATACTGGGCATTATCATAACCTTTTATACAGTACATATCTTGTGGACATGAATCTGCCCGGGATGGATCACATTTCTGATAAGCACCCTCTGATGCTGTGCTGTTTCCATTTTCATCGGGAAATTCTTCTGCCAAATCAGGCACCTCTGTCTGTTCGTCAGGAACTTCAGTTGTTTCATCCTCTGTTGTTTCACTATCATGGTCATCTGGCACCTCAGCATGATCTTCATCTAAAGAGGATATATCTGAATCGGAACCGGGAATAGAGTCTTCATCAGAAACACATGAAAAAAGAAAGAAAATAAATAAAGCAGTCAAAAGAAAAAAGCTCAGGTTTTTAGTTTTCATAACTCACCTCTTAATACAAATAAAAACCCTCGCAAAAAAAGTCTATCAATTGAATTTGCTCCGTCAACTTTTGGAGTAACATTTTAAATAGTTTTAATAAAAAAGGACGAAAATGGATTTATCCAAATTCCGGACTTACTCTTTAAAAAAAGCTTCTCAACACAAATATCCCTTTCGGCGGGAAAATGTGATAGCAGAATGATTTTCCTTTTTTCCTTTGACAATGTACTTAAAATCAGGTAGCATTTTATGGTTTGACAGATGGAGAAGCATTTGAAATCAGCCAGTGAAATTATGGAAATTCTTAATAAGAACATGGATTATATGAGGAAGGAGTTTTCTGTAAGGAAAATTGGTGTTTTCGGTTCTTATGTCAAAGACAGTGCCAATTCAAACAGCGACATAGATATTTTGGTAGAGTTTGAGGAAAAAACATTTGATAATTATATGGATTTAAAATTTTTCTTAGAAGATCTATTTGGCAAAAAAGTTGATCTTGTTATCTCTGATACCATAAAAAAACGGATTCAACCTTCAATATTAAGAGAAACTCAATATGTCTAGAGATTCAGCATTGTATTTGGAAGACATTTTAGAAGCTATCCGGAAAATTCGTAAATATGTTTCCGACCTAAACTTTGAAAAATTCTGTGAAGATGAAAAAACAGTTGATGCTGTTGTCAGAAACCTTGAAATTATTGGAGAAGCCTCTAAAAAGTTGCCTTACGACTTAAAAAATCTTCACCCTGAGATAGAGTGGCGTAAAATCACCGCCATCAGAAACATTGTGGTTCACCAATATTTCGGGGTAGACAACTATATTATATGGGATGTTGTATCTACTAAACTCGATTCTCTTTTTGATGCCGCAACAGATTTAATTAACCGAAATACCTAACCCCTTTCGGGCGAGAAGATGTAAGACAAAACTAAATTGAACAAACAGAGAGGAAAAGCAATATATTTCAGGCCAACAAATTAATTGTCACTTTTTTGTTCTTGCAAGACGAATCACCAAAGGGGTCGGGTCGCAATAAGTCTGTATAAAAAATAAAAATATATAGATAAATTGCGACCTGACCCCAATTTCGGGAGTCAAATCCAAAAAAGTCGCGACTATTCGGGAACACACTCCATTTTAGTCGATTACGAAGCATGTTGCTTCGCAAATTTTGAACTGGAGAAAGATAAAAAAGAGATCGATTTTGCTATTTCTCAGGATGGAGTGATAACACACCTTATCGAAACAAAACTGAGTGATGATAATCTAAGCAAAAATTTCTCCAGCTTTGAAAAATATTTCCCGGAAAGTAAAAAAATCCAGCTTGTTAAAAATCTCTTAAGAGAATATTTCACCATTTCATCGTCATAATCAATTCCTGCAAAACTCCTTTTTCCGTTTCTCAATGCATCTATCAAATTTCCGGTTGCACAACCCACCTCAAGAACCCTTCCTGACTGTGGAACCGATTCATTACAAAGAGAAACCATAGGAGCCATAACCGGAAAAATATGATCATAAAGAGAAACTATTGATGAATAAAAAGACATCCTGCACTCCAAATTCAAATTAACTTATCAATATTACAGTATCTGACAAAAACAGCAAGGCAATATGATTTTTCTTTAAGATCAAGCCTTCAAACAAAAAACATCCTTGCATTTCTAAAGGACACGCTCAGCTTTTACCTTTCATTTTTAAAAGCTGTCTTTAATTTTTACCTTGTATTTTTAAATTTTAATGTTATTATACTTCTGAGTTTGAAGATTTTATGGAGAAAGCTTATGAGAAGGATAGTTGAAAATAAATTGCTTGAGTGGAAAAATTCTTCAAGAAGGAAACCACTTATTGTGAGAGGTGCAAGACAGGTTGGCAAAACATGGAGCATTAAAAAATTCGGAAATGAAAATTTTGATGATTTTGTAGTAGTCGATTTTGAAAAAAACAGGAAAGCCCACTCGTTTTTCAGCGGTGATCTCGATCCGAAAACAATTTTGCAAAACATAGAAATTTCAATGCACACAAAGATAATTCCAGGAAAAACTCTCCTTTTTTTTGATGAAATTCAAAGTTGTCCCGATGCTCTAATGTCTATGAAATATTTCTGTGAAGATATGCCTGATCTCCATCTTATTGCTGCCGGATCTCTGCTTGAGTTTGCTTTAAGTAAAGTATCTTTTCCTGTTGGACGAGTCCAGTATCTGAATATGCACCCAATGAGTTTTTCAGAGTTTCTTGAAGCAACAGGAAACTCAACAGCCCATGAAATAATCAATTCTGCCCCTGTAAAACTTCCGGAATCAACTCACAATTCAATTCTTGGGGAGCTTAAGAAATATTTTTTTACCGGAGGAATGCCTGAGAGTGTTAAATCTTTTGTTGAAACAGAGAGTTTCATTGAGTGTTTCGATGTGCACAGTGAACTGATAAACTCTTTTAAAAACGATTTTGGAAAATACGCATCCCATTCAAGCCACGAGTGTCTTGAAGAAGTATTTATCAGCACGTCAAAAAACATCGGGAATCAGATTGTTTATACAAACCTTTCCTCAACTTTTACAAATCCTACAATAAAAAAGGCTTTTGATCTGCTGTTAAAAGCCAAAGTTATAAAAAAAATAAATTCAGTTGGGATACTCAACCTCCCTCTTGACATTCAGACATCATCACGAAAATTCAAAGCGATAATGCTCGATATCGGACTTTGGCAAAACTTAAGTGGTGTTCCTGTGGAAGCACAAATCGCTGAAACAGACCTTATGAACATATATAGAGGAGCACTTGCTGAACAGTTTATAGGACAGGAACTTGCGATAAACAATGAAAACGATTTGATGTACTGGGCAAGAGAAGCAAAATCAAGCAACGCTGAAGTTGACTTTATCACAGTTATAAACGGCGGCATCTATCCAATTGAGGTAAAAAGCGGAAGTGCCGGCTCATTAAAAAGCCTCCATCTTGCACTCTCAACATTTCCACAATGTCCAAAAGGAATTGTTTTTTCTACAGCACCTTACGCCCAACTCCATAAACAGAGACTTCTTTTTCTACCACTCTACTATGTGGGAATTTTACCTGATTTTCTTGCAGAATTAAAACCTTAAAAAGCTGTCAAAATATCGATGTTAAACAAAAATTTGACTTCTATGATCGTTTTTCTTATTTTTTATCCGGTGATGGGGTTCACCATTAACCGCCCTTATGGCTGATGACTCCTGTTTTGTTTAGATTTTTAATGGGAAAATCATGCCGATCCAGCTTAACATGCTTTTTGTTATCATCCTTGGCGGAGGATGGCTTTTCAGTCGTTTCTTCTCTATGATCAAACTTCCGTCAGTGCTTGGAATGGTTATTTTCGGTATTATATGTTCTGTTACTATCAAGCCTTATGCCCATCCTGTGATATGGGAGATCGCACCTTTTCTGAAATCTTTTGCCCTTATTGTCATTCTTTTAAGAGCCGGTCTGGGCATAAAGAAAAAAACTCTTGCAAAGGTTGGGAAGCCTGCTCTGATGATGGCTTTTATTCCCTGCTTAATTGAAGGGACAGCCCTCACGCTAATTGTAAGGTATGCGGCAGGTTTTAACTGGTATGTTGCAGGGGTGACCGGATTTATGATTTCCGCTGTTTCCCCTGCTGTCATAGTGCCGTCAATGCTCGACCTTAAAAACAAAGGTCATAATGAAGTTCCGACAATAATAATTGCCGGTGCCTCAGCCGATGATGTTCTTGCAATAACATTGTTTTCGGTTTTTCTCGGTCTTGCGGGACAAAATGACATAAACATGTTCAATGCAGTTCTTTCTGTACCTTTATCAATTATTGCAGGAATTGTGTCGGGAATAATCGTCGGAGGAGCTCTCTCTTCTTTTTTCAGGAAAAAGTATCAAAATATAAGAGCAACAGAAAAAGCTATGATCCTTCTTCTTATAGCAAGTCTCCTTGTTCAAGTTGGAGACACTCTTCATTTTGCGGCACTTCTTGGAATTATGACCGTAGGCTTCATTCTCCTTGAAAAAAATGAACCCGTTGCAAAAGAACTCTCATTGAAACTCTCTAAAATATGGGTGATCGCAGAAATTATTCTTTTTGTTCTTATCGGCTTTTCTCTTGATATAAATGTGGCATTTAATGCAGGATTATTAGGTATTGCCATTATCTTTTCAGGTCTTTTCTTCAGATCGACAGGAGTATGGCTCTCAACAATTTCTTCCGGATTGAATTACAAAGAGCGGTTATTTTGCATGATCGCATATCTCCCGAAAGCTACAGTTCAGGCAGCGATCGGCTCAGTACCTCTTTCAATGGGAATTGCTGAAGGTCACACAATTTTAGCTTTTGCAGTAATCGCAATAATCATAACTGCACCTATTGGACTTTTTGGAATAAAGTATTTTTCTCCTAGACTGCTCAACTATAAAATATCGGCAGATCAGCCATAAAAACAACCTGCTACCAAATAAATTCTTTTTTTTCCAAAATATCCTTGACAAACAG
>SLOD01000040.1 GCA_007132725.1 Candidatus Sumerlaeota bacterium | reverse complement strand
TGTCTGAATAGCAGGAAGCATCATACGGTTCATTAACTGAACCTGAAACAGATTTTTAAGACTCTTTTGAAATACTAGTCAGACTCTCTTCAAACTTTCTGGAGTTTTGCAATTGGCTCATGTCAAAGTAAAATTTGGCTGTTATGGTTTAAGAACTGCACTCTACAATTAAAAGTTTAAAGTTTTTTATAGAGCTTTAACCTGCATGAGCAGCTTACTTCTGCTATTTATAGATCAATAGCGAAAAAACCTGAATGTATTTCCTCACCCGTGACCGTTAACCGGTAACTTCTAACATAACGGTTAACGATTTACCATTAACCGGCAGCTCCGCTGCCCGTTGTCCCACTCCTTAAACGGACACATTTGACCATATTTTCAATTACCGGTTCCTTTGTTTTATGAGGTTTTGAACCTGTCGTAACTTGTCCTGTAGAAATTATCAAACACTGCTTCTACTGTTTTTAGAGAATCTTTAAAGTCGGGAGCCATCAAAACTTTTTTTGCCATCTGACCTGCTTTTTCGACCATTTCTCCATACCTTGCAGCAAGCAGGAAATAAGGATCGTTTTTAAATCCCGATTGCTCAAGTCCCGTCAATGCTCCGGGACCTCTCATCTTAAGGTCATACTCAGCTATTTTAAACCCATTTTCTGTGCCCGATATATATTTCAGTCTTCTTTCAGCCTTTTCAGATAGATCTTCTCCGGAGATAAGAGCACAAAAAGACTTTTTGTCTCCCCTTCCGACCCTGCCTCTTAATTGATGAAGCTGTGCCAGCCCGAACCTCTCTGCATTTTCGATCACCATAAATGTTGCATCAGTTATATCAACACCTACTTCAACAACTATGGTGGATACTACCATATTAGCTTTTCCTTCTTTTATGTAATTAATAACGGAGTCCTTTTCTTCTCCCTTCATCTTTCCATGAAGGAGCAGAACCTTTTCTCCCATAGTCTCCCTAAACTCTTCATATACCCCTTGCACATGCTGAAGATCCACCTTTTCACTTTCTTCGACAAGAGGACATATCCAGTAACCCTTTTTATTCCTTTTTAAAACTATTTCAGCTACATAATCATAAACCTTTTTTCTGTTGCAACTTTTTACGAACTTCGTCGTCACAGGTATTCTGCCCGGAGGCATTTCGTCTACTACACTGATATCGGTATCTCCGTATATCGTTAAAGCAAGTGAACGGGGGATCGGAGTTGCACTGACAATTAAAATATCAGGTTTAAAAGCTTTATCTAAGAGTTTCATTCTCTGAGAAACTCCAAAACGGTGTTGCTCATCAATTATGATAAGACCGATATCCTTCATTTCTTCAAGATTTTCAAAAAGTGCATGAGTCCCCACGATAAAATCTGCAACAAGTGCTCTTTTTTTCCTTTCCTCTTTTTTCTTTTTACCTGTAACTCCACCTGTGAAAAGTTCGGTTTTAACTTTGTCCCCAACAAAATTCCCAATTGTTTTAACATGCTGCCTTGCCAGAATTTCTGTAGGAGCCATGATTACTGTTTTATACCCTGCCTCTATGGCATCAAGACCCGCAAGTATCATTACAGCAGTTTTTCCACTTCCGACATCACCCTGAAGTAGCCGGTTCATCGGTTCAACAGAAGAAATATCTTTTCTTATTTCTTCAAGAACTCTTTTTTGAGATCCAGTCAAAGAAAAAGGCAAAGACTTTTCTATTTTTGAAGCAAGCAGGGAAGGAGTTTTTACAGTCCTGTTTTTATTATCCTTTTTATTTTCTCTCTCTTTTTTTACACCAAGTTGAAAAAAGAACAGTTTATCAAAAGCTATCCTTTTATGCCAATTTGTTTTCAGATCATTAAGAATTTCAATCGGAGTATCAACAACAGGAAAATGAATGTTCTTTATCGAACTTAAAAGAGAGGGCAACCCCAACTCCTTTATAAACGGGGGAGGCATCCAGTCACCTTCAAACTTATCAAGCTGCTTAAGAACCGCACTGACCGTTCTCAAAATAAAAAGATGCGAAACTCCGGGTATCTTTTTATAGACCGGAACATATCCGCTAAGAAGCTCTTTCCATCCCTCATCATATTTAAAAATGTCAGGATTTACAAAACTTGGGATCACTGATCTTGCGTTGACCTCTCCCGAGATAAGAATTTCACTTCCTTCAGGAAAAGAAGCAATATATATATCCCCCACCTTTCCGAAAAAAGAGACATTTACCATTCCTGATCTCAACTTCAGTTTCATATTGGCGGGAGCCCTTCCAAACCCTCTTTTCCAGCTTGCCACTTCACCTTTTACAGTAGACATTTCTCCCGGGATCAGATCTCCGCTACTATCGGCAAGGACTCTTGCTTCATACTTTTCAGGAGTGTTTTCTATAAGTAAGTTAAAAACTTTCGGACCCACAGCCTTAACAATTTTTCTTAGTTGAGTTTTTGACAGAGGAACTACAGACTCTAATGGTTGAGATAAAAACGAAATAAGGGATATCGACCCATTATCCATCAAACAAACTTTACTTCAATTATTTCGTACTCTTTAATTCCTGATGGAGTTTCTACACGAACTTCATCGCCTTCATTTTTACCTATAAGAGACCTGCCTATGGGACTTGTCACAGATATTTTTCCGTTTTTAGGGTCACTTTCCACTTCACCGACAAGTTTATATATGAACTCTTCATCAGTATTTATATCCATTATCGTTACAGTTGCACCGAAGAGAACTTTGTCTCCGCTAAATTTAGAAGGATCTATCACTTGTGCATCAGCAATAATTCCCTCAAGGTTGGAAATGCGTCCTTCTATAAAACTCTGTCTTTCTCTGGCAGCATGGTATTCAGCATTCTCACTGAGGTCACCATGACTTCTTGCTTCTGCAATTTTTTTTATAATATCGGGACGGTCTATTTTTTTCAATCTGTTAAGTTCTTCCGTTATTTTCTCATAACCTTCAGTTGTGATTGGAATTTCTGCCACATCCGCCTCCTGACAAAAATAAAAAAAGTGGAAAGCATAGTACCTGATTATTGGAATTATACAACTTTTTTAAGAATAAATCACTCCACAGAGTATCTCAACCTGTGTTTAACGGCATCTATCTCTGCTACTGCTCCAAGCAGAAAAGCCATATTTTGACGACCATGTCCTGCAGGAAAATTAGCAACGACAGGAACCGAGCGATCAAGTCCCATTGCTTCAACAATCTTTGAGGGGTTTACCTGTTTTGTTGCCGGTGGTCTGAACTCTCTGTAGGAAAAATCCCCAAGAACAACTGCTCTGACACCTTTGAATTTACCTGCAAGTCTCATATGGGTTATCATTCTGTCAACTCTATAGGGAACCTCCCCCACTTCTTCAAGGAAAAGTACGCTGTCTTTGAAATCGGGATCATAAGGTGTTCCGATAAGAGATATTAAAGTTGACAAATTGCCCCCTTTAACAACTCCTTTTGCTGTTCCGGGGACAACACTTGTCATGTTTTTACTGTAAATATCAAAAGCACTGTCTTTGCCTTGGAGAAGATCAAACACCTGTTTTTTCGAATACTTGTCACAGTTTGCAAAAGTTGTTATGTTGGGAGCATGAACAGTGACAAATCCACATTTTTCTATCAGCCAGGAATGAATAGCTGTTACATCACTGAATCCTATGAACAGCTTTGGGTTTTCAATTATCTCTTCCCTGTGTTTATCAAAAACTTCAAGCAGCCTTATCGATCCGTACCCTCCCCTTGCAGTCCAGATAGCTTCTATACTTTTGTTGGTAAAAGCAGAAAGTATCATTGATGCTCTTTCAGTATCACTGCCCGCAAAAATATTAAATTTTTGAAATATTTCTTTTTTGATAACAGGTTTTATTTTGTTCAGTTTTAACTCTGTTATCCCTGCATTGAACAACTGTCTGTCAAACGGAGAAGAAGGAGACACTATAGCAACTTCTCCTCTGAAACTCAATGGTTTGAACTCAAAAAAACTATCCCTCATCATCTGCTCCATAATAACAAAAAACCGTACTCTTCAATTAGTACTATTAGCAAAAATATTTCCGTTTTTCTATTTTTTTTGAAATTCTCATTAATTAAGTTAAACTCTCTTGCTTTTGATCGAGGTTGAAAATGAGTGCAGAAAAAAAAATCCCTGATAAAAAAAATGCTCAACTTGACGATATCAAAGAAATAAGAAAACTTATCATAAGGTCTCTAAACTCCGTAAACAGTCTTGAATCCACAGTAGGGCAGATCGCTGGAAAGATAAATCGCAAAGACCAAAGCGAAACAAATAAATTCTATATCAGTTTTATATTGCTCGGGGTTATCATTATTCTGGCATTTTTCTTCTATTTCAGAACAGAAGTGACTTCCTATAAAGAAAAATACGATATTCTTGAACTGCATCAGGATTACCTGAAAAGAGAGATCGAAGAACTGAAAGAAAAGTTGATAACAATAGAAAACAACAACATTAAAGCTTATAACCTCTATCTCACATTAAAAGAAGGAAACCCTGAAAGAGCTTTTGAAATGTATAAAGATTTTAATCTCTCTGCACTTTCCAGACTTGAAAGGCTTGTTATTGACAGTGAAATGAGTTTAATAAAACAAAAAGCTGCTTTGAAAAAATTTGAGGAAGCTAAAACTCTTTTTAGACGGAAAAGTTATGAAGCTGCTGTTGAAAGATTTAACGAAAGTCTTGATATCTCGACTACAGGGAATCATGTCCCCTCCCTCTTTTATTTAACTGCCCTTTCTCATTACCGGATGAAAGATTACAACAAGGCCGCTATCACATTTGAAAGATTTCTATTTGTTAATACAGAACGGGGTTATGAAAAAGATAAAGCGGAGCTTCTTTTGGGTGTAAGTTATGAAAGAATGCGTCAATATGAAAGAGCTAAAAATTTTTATATACAGGTTCTTGAGGAAAATAGACATAATCGTTTTCACCCTACTTTGAGAGACAGGATAAAGCTCCTTGAAAGAAGACTTGAAAAACAGAGCGATTAGCTCGTCAAAGAGATACATGAAACAACTTTTAAAGAAATATATGTGTTGAAAAAAACAGTTTTTTGATTTTACATGGGAGGAGACATGCTGGCGAAAAAAACTTTTTTATTTATGATTTTCATCTCACTATTTTTAATGATCGTATCCTGCTCTGATTCAAAAGAAAGCTCGAAAGAAGTTTCCGATGATGAAATTCTAAATGATATCGATGATGAAGAATGGGATGATCCGGATGATGAACAGGCATCTTTCCGCTTCGGTAAAGTTGTACTTGATCCCAGTGGGAACGCACCGTTAACCGCTGAAATAGAGTTTTATGCCGAAACAGCCGGGAAAATTGAGGTAAATATTGAAAGTCTTGATAATGAAACAGACTTTACTTACTCTTTCGATATTGAAGAGAAGGGAACATACGGAATTCCCGTGCTGGGACTGTATCCCGGACATGAAAACAATGTCTCTTTTGTCTTTTATGATAACAGTGATGCCGAAATCGAATCATACTCCACCGTGATAACTACGGCTCCCCTTCCGGAAGATTTTCCCTCAGCTACTGCAACAGGATATTATGAGGGAGATGAATTTACCTTTACAGTTTATACCAGAACCAGAATGGAAGAAGACCTTGAAGGCATTTATGGAGGGGGTCTAGTCAGCTACCTTGCAAACATTACAGGTATAGCTTTTGATAAATGGGGAAATATCAGATGGTACTCCAACTTCCCTGAGGACTACCTTTTTCCTATGGAAATTATAAACAACGAAATCGTAGGGTCTGACTGGATAAATGCTTTTGAGCATATCTATGCTTATGATTTTATGGGGAACGGATATGAAAAAATACACCTCACTCCCACCGGCTTCATAGGAGTGCATCACGATATAATCAAAACCATCGAAGAAAATTACCTGATAACATCCGATAAAATAGGGTCTTTTATTCTTGAAGATCATATTATAGAGGTTGCCAGTGAAACTCATGAACTACTAAGAGTTTGGGATTTGAAAGAAACTATTCCTGAAATACCCGATCTACTGCCGGATGTTCCTATCTCCGGAGATCCCGATTTTATTTTCAGCAATGATCCTATCCATGTTAATGCAGTATGGCACGATGAAAACGACGACTCTATTATAATCACTATGCAAAGAGGAGGAACAGCAAAAATAGCCTCTGATGGTACACTGAAGTGGTTTTTAACACCTCATATCATAAAGTATCTTGACGATGAGGATGGCAATAACATCAGCGATAGTCTTGAAGATGGCTATGATGTCAATGACAGGAGCACATGGATTGGAAATTTCAGGGGAGAAGATGGAATGTCTCTTAATGAAAATTATATCCATCATAGAATGCCAATCGCCGGAAAACCGGAAGATGGTGTATATCCTTTTGACTTCCATTACGGACATTTTCTTCTGAAACCTCTTGATGCCTCCGGAAATGAAATAACGGAAGAAAAATACACTATGGGATTTGCTGACCATGATGAATTCAGGTGGCCGTTCAGACCTCACACCCCGGTAATACTTGAAAACGGCAATATTATGCTTTTTGATAACGGTCTTACAAGAAACTTTGAAGCGTCCCCTGATTTCAGCAGAGCGGTCGAATATGAAATAATTGAGGATGAGAGCGGATACGGAGGAACTGCCCGTCAAGTTTGGGAATACATTGTCAAAGAAGACGAGCCGCTTCAGGGATGGAGCATTGTTGTCAGCAGCGTCTATGAACTGCAAAACGGCAATAGAGTTGTAACCAGCGGTTCAATCGCATCCTCTATACTTCCTGATTTTTTCTTCGCTATTTACGGAGACGGACCTATCGGTGCATATATAGTGGAAGTTGATCCTGTAACCAATGAAGAACCTCACTCACTTCTAATCGAAAGATATATTGATGAAACATTCCCCAATTCCGCTTTTTCTGTCTACAGATCTAAAAGAGTAAATATTACTGAAGGGATCAAGCCTTATAAAAAATAAAGAAAAGAAAAAACTACTGCTCCCTCACACATCTGGGAAATGCAAAATTACTGTTATCTGTGTAAACGGGAACTATTGACGGTTTAACAAAATCTATCTGGAAAACCTGATTTTCAGTATCCTCTATTTTTGAGCTTGACCAGTACTTCCCGCAGTATGTTCTCCAGACATCATCAAAGTAACATCCTTCAGGTCCCGGGCCATTCAGGTCGGCATCTTCAACATTGTTTGAACAAGGATGGTCATTTTCTTCTTTTCTTCCCTGAAAAATACAGCTGTATTTAAGACAGTTATCTGAAACAGAACACCTGCCCCCCGGTTCAATATCTCTAAACCCGACAACCAGTGTTCTTAGTTCAGATATAGTAGGAAGCCGCCAATCGGAAAATCCGGCATGATCCATTCCGTCACAGTGTTTGACAGCATTACTATAGTTCATCTGAACAATTCTTGTTGTTTTGTTATCAGGATCATCTATATACCACATAAGTCCATTCAGAGAACCGGCAACTACAGGATAACCATTCACCTCTTCAAGTTCATAGAGGTTGGTTTGACTATCAGAACATGCAATAAAAAAAAGCAATAAAGCGATTATTAATGTTTTCATCATATCTCCTGTTTATTTTCAGTTGAACATTTTTTTTATTTTATCTTGAGACACTACACAATCACGCTTTTCTATTTCAAAAACAACAGTTTTGATTTCACTCTTTTTTAGAAACTGAAAAACAGGTCTAAAATCAATATTCCCCTCTCCGGGAACAAGATGTGAGTCTTCAGTACCGTCATTATCATGAACATGAAGGTGTATAATTCTTTCTTTATATCTTTCAAGAAACTCTATAGCTTTAAAACGGGAAAAACAGTTGCAGTGTCCCACATCAAGACAGAGCAGTGTTCTGTCATCTTCCTCTATTAGCATGTCAAACAGGAGAAAGTCCGGCTCATAGGTGTTTTCCCATACAACTTTTATTTCCAGTTCACGGGCTTTTTCTTCCACCAGTTTTTTAGCGGCAATGAATCCGGCAAACCATTTTTTAAAGGCTTTTGCAGGAAGCATTCTGTTCAGATTAATATGTGCAACGGCAGTATCTGCACCAAGAATAAAGGAGACATCCAAAGCTTCTAAAACAACATTTATGCTATATTTGGTAATGAAAGGATCGGGAGAGGAAAAATTCAGATCATAAAAAGGGAGATGGGTAGAAACAGAAAAAGATGCCAACCTTTCCAAGAGTTTTTTCAAAACATCGGTATTACATGAACGAAAAACAGAAGGATCACTTAAAACAATTTCTACACCGCTGTTTAATTCCCCGTCAAAACAAAAAGGAAGATAGTTGTCAATATCTTTGAGTATATGCCCTAATTTTTCATAACAGGAGTATATCATTTTATTTGGGAAACAATAGGATTACATTTCCTTTTCTAAAAGCATCCGCTTTAAGTTTACTTTTAATGTTATCAACATCTTTTCTGCTTATAACAATTGTGTTGTCATCTTTTATTTTAGATGCACTTACAACCAGCTCTGAACCCGTCCCTGCTATCTCTTCTATAACTCTTTCAGCATTTCTTACAGCGTAGTGAACGATCCCCTTTCCGTATGAGTCCATTCCGGTTGATAAAATGTCATATACTATTTCCGAATCTTCACTTTCAACTACAGGGAAAAGAGCGGGAGTAAAATTAAAATTTTTCATATTTATGACAAGGATTTTTTTTCTTTCCGACCCGTCTTCAGGGATAACGACTCTGTTTTTTGCCTCTTTTTCTTCCTCATCAGAAGATGTTTTCATGTGCTTATAAAATCTTAATGCCATTGTGTTGATCACACTCTCAAAAGATATTCTGAAAATAAATTCAACAGAACCGTCTGAAAAGTATCTCCTTGAAAATGGATCAGAGCTGCTTATATACCTTTCCAAGCTAATTCTGACTCTGTCACTATCGTCCATAAAATCTTTAACGGACATGTTTCTATACAGCCTCATTCCTGAAAATGCCTTTTCTGTTCTGGAAACAGCATTTTTTATAACCGACCTTTCAGAACTTAATCTTGCTGAAATAATATCTGAACTATTAATGTCCGGAGCACCTCCACTGATAATAGAAAGAACCTTAGAACTCCAGTCAATACTACCATCAACAATTTTTTGCTCATACTTAGTTTTTTCGTTTTCAGTTGCAAAAACTGTAATAACAGAAAAAAGCAGAAGCATATAAACGGAAAATTTTTTCATACAACATCCCTGACGTTTTTAGTGTTAGCAGAATCCGCAGTGGAACAGGGGCTGTATCCATGCATTATCTTTTTATATATTGCCGATAAGTTTTTACCAAGGGACGATGTCACAGGATCTTCAAGATATAAATTTTGACCATTTTGACAAACAGGAAATACTTTATTTTTAAACTGTGACACAACTCCTTCTAAGCCGCAACCATATTCTGCAGTTGAAATATCATTAAAGTAATCTTCATTGACAGTTAAAATGGCATCGCTGTAGACGATTCCCCCTTTAAGGAAATTAAGGTCATTGTAGTATTCCAGTTTTTCCGGAGAAAATATATCCCAACCAAGGTTCAGGATGCAAAGATCATAAAGCCAGAACCTTCCCTGGTACCTTATATCATGGATAGAAAGCAAGGTTTTTATTCCTCTTGATATTTTCTCTTTTTCGTAAACTTCTTTGAGGTAAACCGGGATCAGTGAAGCCTGCCAATCATTACAGTGTACTATGGTCGGCTTAATTATTGTGAGGGCTAGCTCTAATACAGCTCTGGCAAAAAAAACGAACCTTTCTGCATTATCGGGATAGTCTCCCGTTATGTTGCCATAAAGCCCGTCTCTTTCAAAATATTTGTTGGAGACAAACCAGACAGTGGAACCTGAAACAGGATGGCGACCCTTCCATATTTCGGCATTTTCTGTCTTTTCCCCTACGGGAACAGAAAAACCGGTGTCCGTTTTTTTAATATCATACAATTTTTCATCAATAAAACTGTAAAAAGGAAGTACTGCTTCCACCTCAACATCTTCATGGGGACTTATCACCATGTTCTGCACACTTTTACCAAGTATCCCCGATGAAATATATGGCATAAGCTCAGATGCCACTATAAGAACTTTCATTTTTCACCGTTTAACATCATCATCAAACCATCAGTCAGGATAATAGTAAAATCGGTTCACACAGTCAAATATTTTAAAGACTGCCTGCTATATATAAAAACTTGCCAGCCCGATCACTTTATGATAAAAATTTCTGTTCAAATGTTATGAATTTAATTCTACGGAGGGAACAAATGTCAGGTCACAATAAGTGGAGTACCATTAAACACAAAAAGGGTGCCGCTGATGCTAAAAGAGGAAAACTTTTCACTAAAATCATTAAAGAAATCACAATCGCAGCAAAAGATGGAGGGGGAGATCCCGATGGAAACCCGAGACTTAAAACAGCTATCCAGACAGCAAAATCCGCTAATATGCCTCAGGATAATATTATCAGGGCTATTAAAAAAGGTACCGGCGAACTTGAAGGGGTATCTTATGAAGAGGTAACTTATGAAGGTTACGGTCCGGGTGGAGTTGCTATAATGGTTGACTGTACAACCGACAATAAAAACAGAACCGTTGCAGAGATCAGAAAAATATTTTCTAAAGCGGGTGGAAATATGGGCGAAAGTGGCTGCGTAAACTGGATGTTCGACCGTAAAGGACAGATAATAATCCCCAAAGAAAATGTTTCAGAAGAAAAAATTATGGATGCCGCTCTTGAAGCCGGAGCAGACGATGTGATAGACAATGAAACCGTATGGGAAATAAGAACAGATGTTTCTGATCTTTATAATGTGTCATCTGTTTTGACCGAAGCAGGGTATCAGATCGAAGAAAGCAAACTTTCCAGGATCCCTCAAAATTTTGTGAAAGTGGAAGGTAAGGTTGCGGAACAGGTGCTGAGGCTTGTTGAAACTCTTGAAGAAAGTGACGATGTTCAGGATGTTTATGCAAACTATGACATAGACTTTTCACAAATAACAGAGGAATAGCTCTTGAAAATAAAAGGCTACACCATTATGGGGATCGATCCCGGCAGTATCAAAACCGGATTCGGAACAATAAAAGCTTTCTCCGGAACTATGGAGCATATTGACAACGGTTTGATATCTCCACCTAAAGATATGCCGTTTAAAGAGAGAGTGACTTATATTTTCAGTGAAGTTGTACAGAAAATAAAAGAGTTCAACCCCGACTGTATCGCCCTTGAAGATATTTTTATATCAAAAAACGCTCAAAGTGCCCTTAAACTCGGGCATGTCCGCGGAGCTGTCATGAGTGCAGCAGTACTTAACGGAACTCCCCTTTTTGAATATTCCCCGACCAGAGTTAAGCAGTCAATTACCGGCAGGGGACGGGCAGAAAAACATCAGATACAGGAAATGGTAAGAATTCTTCTCAAATTAAGAGAAGTTCCCCAGGAAGATGCCGCTGACGCACTTGCTGTTGCTATAACCCATGCTTTTACGGTGTAAAAATGATAGGATATTTAAAAGGAATCGTCCAACAGATAGATGAAAAAGAAATAATAATTCTCACTTCGGGAGGAACAGGGTATCTTGTCAGCATGACAGGGTCTGCTATATCGTCAATTTCTGAAGGTGAAGAAGTAGAGCTTTTTATAGAAACTTCTGTAAGGGAAGATGCTATAGTTCTTTTCGGTTTTAAAAAACAAGAGGAAAAGAAACTTTTCAATTTACTTAGAGAAGTTAACAAGGTGGGGCCGAAAACCGCACTTTCAATACTCGCAAGCGGAACAACAGGAGAAATAACATCTTCAATTATTTCAGGTAACTCAAAATTTTTCAGCAATGTAGGCGGAGTAGGATCAAAAACTGCTGAAAGAATAATCATAGACCTCAAAGATAAAGTGGGGAACCTTCCCATTGACCCCTCATATACCGGAAAATCGGAAGAGTTGCGTCAAGTTCTTGATGCTAAGGATGGTCTTACCGCTTTGGGATATAACCCCATACAAATAAGGATCGCTGTTTCTAAAATAGAAAAAAAAAAAAATAAAAAAGCAGAAGAGATCGTAAGAGAGGCTTTAAGAGTAATTGATGGAAAAAGATAATGGATGAAAGGTTTTTAAACTCTGAAGAACAGAACGAAGACACATACTTTGAAGGAGGCCTCAGACCTCAGTATTTGTCAGGGTATATCGGACAGAGATCTGTAGTCGACAATATCAAAATATATATCGAAGCTGCCAAAAAAAATGACAGGCAACTCGATCATCTCCTCCTTGCGGGACCTCCCGGACTTGGGAAAACCACCTTGAGTCAGATCATAGCAAATGAATTAGGTGTAAAAATAACAGTTACAAGTGGGCCCGCCATTGAAAAAAAAGGAGACCTTGCAGGACTACTCACCAGTTTAAAAGAAAAAGACATCCTGTTCATAGATGAAATCCACAGGCTGAATGCTTCTGTTGAAGAAAGTCTATACTCAGCTATGGAGGATTATTTCTTTGATATCATGCTGGGAGAAGGAGCTCATGCAAAAAGTATGAGGCTGCCCATAGAGCCCTTTACTTTAATTGGTGCCACTACAAAAACCGGATCTCTTTCCAGTCCTTTGAGAGACCGCTTTCAGATAGTTTTCAGAATGGACTATTATTCTGTTGAGGAATTAAAGGAAATTGTCGAAAGATCTGCCGAAATTCTTAAAATATCAACCAGCACAGATGGAGCTTTGGAAATAGCACGAAGGTCCAGAGGTACACCCAGGATAGCAAACAGAATACTTAAAAGAATAAGGGACTTTGCCGATATCAAAGGTGACGGTACTATTGACCTTGACATAACAAAGTATGCCCTCGATCAAATGGAAATAGATGAAGATGGTCTTGACCAGATGGATAGGACTATACTGATCACTATCATAGACTCTTTTAATGGAGGACCTGTAGGGGTGGAAGCGATAGCTGCTTCTGTGAGTGAAGAAAAAAGAACTCTTGAAGAGGTATATGAACCTTATCTAATAAAATCAGGGTTTATTGCAAGAACTCAAAAAGGAAGAATTGCGACAGAAAAAGCACTTGAAAAGTTTGGGATCAAAAAAACCGGCCAGGGGAAATTATTTTGAAAACCTTTTATGAACAACTGAAAAAAATACAGGAAAAGCACTATTTCAACCACTCGGATTTTACTGTATATATCCATAGACAGAAAACAGAGGTTTCCGCACATCTTTCTATATCACCTGAATTCTGGGTAGTTATGGATTATATTATTCATCTTACATCTGCAATTTTAAAAAAACCTAAGATCGAGGCCGAAAAAGATATCGCAACTATAATTAAACCTGTTTTCGAACGCTACAACCGTAAAATAGAAAAGGTTCTTAGAAAAATACCGGAAAAAGAGTATTTTTTTCTAAAAAAAGATATGAAAACTTTTCACCATATAATCTGTCACTCTATTAACCTTATTGATAAGGGTCTCCCTCACTTTATTCCAAGCTATCTTTTTATTGACTCTATTGAAAATATGAATGTTCTCTTTCCCCTTCATGAAAAAACCTGTGACCCCGGAACTCTTGCCAGAAACAACTATCCTGTACTTTTGTCAAGATATATCTCTTCAGCTTTTTCACAGGATCTTGAGGAGATCATTAATTTCATAATCTGGATAAAACACGTTCTTCCCCATGCCATACCTGAAGACAAAGTTTATCTGAAAAATAAAATGATAATGATGATAGAAGACTTCGTTAAAGAAAAACATGAGTTTAAAAAAGACCCCGAATATTCCACAAGGAAGCTGATCGTTGAACTTCGTGAAATTATTACACTTTCTTACATCCGAGAACAGATGAACGATTTGTTGAAAAAAATAAAAACCCCGGGAGCAAATGTTTCCCTGTCTGACTGTCTTATTCATATTGCTTCGATCTTTATTGACACTGAAAATTTTTCTCCGCATAAATATACGGTGAGAGACCTTACCATTATAACCAACCTTATTGAAGAAATACTTCTTGCCTTGAAAGAAAAAGATCAAAAAAAGTTATTTGACGCTCTTTATACAATAAAAACAATGAGATCTTTTTTAAGTGAAGTTTCCAGATATATGCTTAACCCTGAAGCAGATACTGAAATGCTGAAGTTTATAGAAATATCAACTTTCCTTGATGAATCCTACCCTTCAATGACTTTTTCATATGAAATAACTGAAATACTCGGAAACATCAGAAAAATACTTGAGTCAGAAAAAGAACTTATATGTTCTTCCCATAATGTCTCTATTGATGATGATGCTCTTGATCTTTTTAAAGCTAAAATGAAGCAGATATATTCTGCAAAAATTACAGATTAAATAAATTAAGAGGGAAGCCTGCAAGTATAGTCAAAATGAATGATCCCTACTTTTGGAGTTAAACCTTCTTCTTCGCTGTATAGTCTTGCTTCAAGCTCAATATAACGACCAAGAGGAAGATCCAGCGGAAGATCTTTTGGAGAAATATCATGAGGCACTTCAACAACTGTTCTCCACTCAACAGAAGG
Source organism: Candidatus Sumerlaeota bacterium (assembly GCA_007132725.1). Taxonomy (GTDB): domain Bacteria; phylum UBP6; class UBA1177; order UBA1177; family UBA1177; genus SLGQ01. Next base: position 4,783 of record SLOD01000040.1, on the reverse strand, counting down.
AAGATCGGTCAGAAGGTCTGCTGTTCTTGCCCGGATTACCAGTCTTGTACTTTCCGGAACTTCAGCTTCCCAGTAAATCTTTTCCCATATCGTTGTTTCATGAGGTTGACATATTTTAAAAGTGTGTCTGTACCAACCTTCTCTTGTAGCAAAATTTTTAAGGTTATAGCCAAGCATGTCCGAATAAACATAAGGACCTTTGCCGACAGGAATAACTTCTTTGCTTTCTTCGATTACTTCAGGCACCTCACCACTTCTGTCAACTTTTAAAAATGTGACAAAACCTGTTTCTGTATCACCGTGATTTCTTGAAACACCCCAAATATTACCAAGAAAATCAACAGCAACTCCTGTGCCGTTAACAACATGTGTATGTTCTTCATTGGAAAGACCATAACTTCCAATGACTGAATCAGGATCAGGGAATGTTTCTCCATTTATAAGAAATATTTTTGCTTCATCAGGATCATTTGTTGTTATTACCCATACAAAACCGTATTTATCAACTGCGATACCTCTGTGGTGCTGGGTTGAAACATGAAGGTTTTCCCAAGTTCCTTCATCAAGCAAAGCTCCACCTGGAGTATATCTGTAAACCCAGCCGTTAAATCCTGAAACCCATATTCTGTTTTTGTTGTCTATTGCCACGCCATAAGGATTATAGTTATTATCAGATGTAAATATATTATCAGGCGTATATACTATTCTTGGATCTTCACTATCATCCTCTGTATCAAAATAGGCTATTCCGCCATATGTTGGAGACTGCCAAGATGGAATTTCCCTGCATGAAGTCCATAGTCTTTGAAATTTATCAAGAACAAATCCGTAAGGACGACAGGTTTTTGAGTCATCTGCATTTGTTGCTTTTCTCACTTCCATAATATCGCCTGTATTGCCGTTGAGCTTGTATGCATATTCATCGCCTACTGAACAACCGACCCACACATGGCCGGTATATTCATAGTTTTCCCCTGTTTCGGGGGTTGCAGCAACAGCTCTGATACCGCGACAGGCATGAGCAGGTTCCAAATCATTCGCAGAAAACTCTCTTGTCCACAAAACACACTCATCTGTAGATCTCCCGTCTACACCTCTTGGAAGAACATCATCTCCGCCGGTTGATGTTTCAATTTCTCCATTTTCATTTCTATCAATACAGCTACTCAAATCACCGGCAATTTTTGTTACTGTCCCTGGATGAGTACCATGCGGAGTTTCTCTGTTGCCCACAAAAACATTTCCTGCAAGATCCACACTTGTCCTTGAAGGATCGGAACCGTTACGAAGACCTACAGCATAACGACCGACTTCTTCTCTGGTGAATGTATCTATTTTTGAAACAGTTCCATCATCTGAGTTTGAAACCCATATATACCTTAAGATGTAGCTACTGTCATCAATTACCAGATTTCATTCTTCATCAACTGAAATACCGTCCGCATTATCAGATCCCGGATCATAGGCGTTTTCACTCCCCGGACCCATACCATCAGGTTCAAGATCGGAGTCACTCTCCTCTTTTTCCTTGTCGGGCTCTTCCTCGTCGGAATATTCTGTATCTTCATCTGTGTCAGGATAGATGTCGGTCTCATCTTCATCATTATATCCGTTTTCACCATCTTTCAACTCTGTATCATTTTTTCCGTTGTCATCGTCATTAAAAGGGAGGGCATCTTCTTCCGACATGATATCCTGATCTCCGGCAATACCATCATCCGTAATTATAGACTTTTTACTTGAACAGCCGGCAAATATAACGGGAATCAGTATCGAAACAATAAAAACAAATTTAATTTTTCTCATTTTAACCTCCATCCCAGAATACAAACTAATAACATTTTCATTGCAACCCTCTAATAAATATTATAACAAATTGAATGAAAAAACACAAGAAATCCAAAAAATATAAGAAAACAAATTATTTGTTCTTTTTTGAAAATTCCCTTCCGGCATTTAAAGCAGCTATGTTGGCATCAACGATTTCCTGACCTTTCTTTCCAAAAATAACTTCAATCCCCTTTTTCATCAACTCATAGTCAAGATCCATGAAAACACTTGCTGCACCCACGAGCACCATGTTCATTCCCCTAGGGTTTTTAACCTCTTTTGCAATGGCATCTGCATCTATGGCAATGTGTCTAGGCTGTTTTTTTATTTCTGCTATCACTTTTTCTTCATCAGGGTAATCAGGGATGTTTTTAAAAGGAGATGTGTTCGTTATAAGCCAACCTGTTTCGCTTAAGTATGGAAGATAACGGAGAGATTCCATCGGCTCAACACTGATTATAAGATCAGCTTTTCCCTTCGGGACAAGGTCGCTGAATATCGGTTTGTCAGATATTCTAAAATTGCTTTGAACATCTCCACCCCGCTGGCTCATTCCATGAACTTCAGCCTGTTTTAAGTAAAATCCGCTTTCAACTGCAGCATAACCGAGAACAGTAGCAATTGAAAGAATGCCCTGTCCACCTACACCTGCAAGAATAATATCACATTTCATCGGGCACCTCCTTATTTTTTCTTAGCAGCTCTTGTTTTCTGAGCAAGCGTTACCATACACTCTCTTTGGGGAATGATTACGGAAACACCGTCATATTCGAGCTCTTCTTCTATTATTTTAACAAACTCTTCATGATTCTTTCTGATTGGAACAATTGTTCTGATATGATCAGGATGGACACCAAGACCTTTTACTATTTCAACTGCACGACCCTCAGCATGCGATTTCTGCCCTCCGGTCATACCTGTTGTAGAGTTATCGGCAATAAAAACTATAATGTTGTTTTTATCAATAACAGCATCAAGAAGCGGGGTCATTCCACTGTGGGTGAATGTCGAATCTCCTATGACAGCTATTGACGGGAAAAGACCCGCATCCGCAGCCCCTTTTGCCATCGTGATACTGGCACCCATATCAACACAACTGTTTATTGATTGGTATGGTGGAAGAGCTCCAAGTGTATAACAACCTATATCGCTGAAAACATGACCGTCACCATATTTTCCTTTTATAACTTCATTGATGGCATTATACATATCGGCATGTCCGCAACCGGAACAGAGTTTTGGCGGTCTGGGCTTTACAATTTCAGGGACCGGGGACCCTTCTTTCATTTCAAGGCCAAGCGATGCAGCTACAAGGTTGGGATTGAGCTCACCGTCTCTTGGGAGTTCGCCCGTCATTCTACCTTTTACTTTAACATCACGATCAAGAAGTCCTCTAAGATCTGCTTCGACCATCGGCATACCATCTTCAAGAACAAGTACCTCTTCACATTCCTCAACAAGCTTTTTAATCATGTTTTCAGGAGCCGGATACTGACAAAGTTTTATTACAGGATGTGGACATCCGTCAGGATAATTTTCCATCAGGTAGTTGTATGCGAGACCACATGCAATTATTCCCCTTGATTTATCATTGCCATCAAGGTATTTGTTCCAAACTGAGTTTTCTGATTCGGCAAGAAAGTTTTTCTGATTCTCAAGAAGAACTTTGTATCTTTTTCTTGCAATGGCAGGAAGAAGTACGAACTGTCTTTTATCTTCAGGAAGTTTAAGGTCGTTTTGAGAAATCGCATCTCTAACTTCTACTCCTGCTCTGGAGTGTGCAAGTCGTGTCGTTATTCTCATAAGTACGGGCGTCATGTACTTTTCAGACAATTGATATCCATGAAAAACCATATCATAGGCTTCCTGCTGGCTTGATGGCTCAAGAATCGGAATAAGGGCGAATTTGCCCAGAATTCTTGAATCCTGCTCATCCTGTGATGAGTGCATACTTGGGTCATCTGCAACGGTATATATCATTCCGCCGTTTGCACCGGTAATACCTGAGTTGACAAACGGGTCCATTGCAACATTCAGACCGACATGTTTCATCATCGCCATTGCTCTCTTTCCGGCATAGCTCATTCCGAGAGCACCTTCGGCTGCTGTTTTTTCATTCGCCGACCATGTCCTGTGAATGTTTCTTTCAGCAGCGAACTTTGAGTGCTGAGCATACTCCATAATTTCAGTTGACGGTGTTCCAGGATAAGCATAAAACCCTGAAGCCCCGGCATCAATAGCTCCCTGTGCAATAGCTTCGTCACCAAGGAGCAGCATTCTTTTTTTACTCACGATCACCTCCAGCTTTTTCAGTAAGAACAACTACCAACTAAAATTGTATAGCTTTAAAAAAACACAAAGTCAACAATAATCAGGGGATTAAAAAATCTTTAGGTCATAATTTAATTGACGCACAAAACTTTTATGGATTGATTTTTAAAAGAGTTGCTGACAGACCCACTTGTGAAAGAGACATTCCATGCTCTTTCTTCGGCATGTGAATTAACAGACGAGGACCAGAACATTTGAGTCAAACCGAAAACACTGAGCTCTCCGGAGCATTCGGGCTGACAGTGTTCATTAGGATCCGTGCTGGAATTCAGTTTGCCGGGATATTCTATCGGACACCACTCATCTTGCCCCGAAGGCTTTGGGTATTCTGTTTTTGGACAGTTCTGAATAAGTGATCTAAGTTCGTTGATCGTGGGCAATCTTCCTGTTAAATTCTCACAAAGAGCAACTGCAGCATCCCAATCGAATTGCCCCTGATCTTCCGACCAGCATTTCCCGCCGTAAAAATTGGGAAAGTTTAAATGTTCACATGGATCCCCAGTGTCCCCAGTGTCCCCAGTATCTCCTGTGTTTCCGGTGTTTCCTGTGTTTCCTGTATCTCCTGTATCTCCTGTATCTCCTGTATCTCCTGTATCTCCTGTATCTCCTGTATCTCCTGTAT
>SLOD01000009.1 GCA_007132725.1 Candidatus Sumerlaeota bacterium | reverse complement strand
CCTTTACTGAGGATGTATTTTGCAAGGTCCATGTGTCCATATCTCATTGCGAATATGAGTGGTGATATCTCAAATCGGTCTGTGGCATTTATATCAGCACCTTTAGAAAGGATATAGTCAAAAACTTCCTTTTTTCCGCTTTGTGCCGCCATCATAAGTACCGTTCTGCCAAAATTATCGGTACCTTTAACATCGGCTCCTTTTTCTACAAGCATTTTTGCCATATCAAGATTCCCGTTTCTGGCAGCAGCCATTAAAGGGGAATCTCCGTCATCTCTTCTGGTGTTGATATTTGCCTGTTGTGATATGAGATATTCTGCTACGTCTTTTTTCCCTTCTGATACGGCCATGTAGAGAGGAGTTCTTTGGCGGGCATCTTTAGTGTCAACAATGATCCCTTCGCTGACAAAAGATTTTACTTTAGCTAAATCTCCGTTTCTGGCTGCTTCGGATATTGGAGGAAGTTCAACTTCCAGCTCTTTAACATCGATTTTCGGTTTTTTCTCTTTTTCTGCTGCAAGTTGAGCTCTTATTTCTTCGTTTCTTTTTGCCGTTTCCTCCATTTGTTGCAACAAAGGACTTTTTCTTTCTGTGCATGCAACGGATAAGAGCAACATGCAAATTAAAGCAAGCAGTAGTTTTTTCATTTTTTACTCCTGTAAAAATTATAGCAAACCAACACTATTACGCTATTTTTATACCTGAACATACATTTTTTATCAAATTTTTTTAACCATTTTCTACAGACTGATTTTTATAAAGTTATCATAATGCATATTTGACATTAGGATGGGTGCTGAGTTCTCCATAGAGGATGTACATCTGAGATTTTGTTTTTACCAGCACAACACCTGTATAACTTATATAGTTCCCGTTTCTGCTTTCAGTAAAAGTCCATGGTTCCTGAAGAGTCACCGCTGTTTTTTTAAGAATTTTATTTAAATCTTCGATGTTTTTTTTGTTATCTGCTTCAGATGTCATTATCACTTTTAAAGCAAAAGTTACAGGAAATTCCAGTAGATCGAAATCTTTTAATTTGTCTGTATCCAAAGGGTGTTTAACCATTTTAGATGCTTGTTAAAATGCCTAAAGCGACCGAATTAAGTTTTGTCTTTGCATCATCCGCTCTTGACGTGATAAGTACCGGAACTTTTGCACCGGTAATTACATGGCCGTTCTGTGCGTTACACCAATAATTTGCAATTTTACCAAGTATGTTGCCTGACTCTATATTAGGCATTACAAGTATGTCGGCACATCCTGCCATTACAGAATCAATACCTTTGATTTTAGCCGCCATTTCAGATATCACATTGTCAATGGCATAAGGTCCTTCAAGGTAGGCATTAATATCTTCAAGTTTTCCTTCCGATTTTCTTTTTCTTATCTCATCGGCATCAATAGTTGACTGTATTTTAGGGCTTACTTTTTCTACTGCAGAAATATAGGCCACCTTTGGTTTTTCAAAGCCAAGTTTGTTGAAAACTTTTACCGCACTTCTTGTCATTTCTATCTTTGTTTCAAGATCAGGGAGAGGAATAAGACCTCCATCAGTGAGACCGACAAGTCTTTTATTTCCTTTTGCAAGAGGATCTTCAAATACAAGAACATCGCAAATAACGGGAGAATCTTTAAGTCCGTTTTCTTTCCTGAAAATAGCTTTCATCAAAGATGCTGTTTCAACAGTTCCTTTAAGGATCAGGTGCACCTTTTTGTCAGCCGCGTAATCAACAGCTGTGTGACAAGTTGACTCATCATCCACACAGTTAACCACTTCAACATTATTTTCAAGGATAGTTCCTTTAAGTAGTTGGTTGATCTTCTCCTCATTACCGAAAAGTACCGGTTCTCCCATCTCTTCCTGTCTTATGTCAACAGCAGCTTCAACCGCTACAGCTTTATCAGCCCCTACAACTGCAATTTTTTGTTTGTTAGAATTAGATTTTACCGCGGAGATTATTTCATCAAAAGATTTAAACATTATAGTGCCCCCTAAAATAAAAAATTAAAAGTTTTTAAAAAACTATTCCAGCATAAATATTGAGAAAATGGTAAACCCTGGCACTTCTGACAGATCCATCTATGTCAACTACGGAAAGTCCGCCTGAAGGGATTCCCAGTTGATATTTTGTCCCGAGCCTAAGTCCGCTTTTATTTGAATAATCCAGTCCCAGAAAAGGTTCTATAGCATTGACAAGTCCTTCTCCTCCAAGAGAATTATCTTTTTTGAGAGCCATTGAATAGGTAACACCTGTATCTATTTTAAACTCGTCTATTATATAGATCGTACCGAATAAACTCGCATAGTATCCAGCTGTAAATCTTCCGAGGAATTCGTTCCAAAGGGTTGAGTTAAAGTTATAGTCTTTATGAAACCGGAAGTTTTGTACTTTTGTATCGGAACCTGTGGCTGAAGTGTTTATCGAATTTCCAGGTAAGTTCCATGAGTCACCTTGGACAAACTGTGCTTCATCGGGAGATGCTATACCTGTGAAAAGTGAGAGATGAAATTTTCTTGGGATAAACCGGTATTCTGCTTCAATGGCGGCACCGACCATTTCAGCTTTTACTTTGGCTTCGTTTCCGTCATCAAGAATCATTTTACCTATATTTCCTGTGATAAAAGCAAGTTCTGTTTTAAGAGAAAAGTTTCTATGATAGAGGTTGAACCATCCACCGAGTCTCCAGAGTTTTCCACTTTGAGATGTGTAGGCGTATGTTTTTGAGGGATCTATAATATTGCTCTCTACGGGATCGATATCGGATGTGGTTTCATTCCATTCTCCGGACCCTCTGCTTTTCCACGAGAACATGAACATTGCCCCAAATTCAAAAACAGTTTCTTCATTCAATATTTTACTTTCTAAAAGCATAGGGTCATCTTCCTTCATCATAAAGGAAAGTCCGATATTGAAACCATTGTCTTTCTGGGAGGAACTAATAAAATGATCCTGATACTTTTTAAGTAGCCCTGAAGATGCAAAATCAAAGGCCGGAACAATTTTAAATCTTGCTACAGGAATTGTGAACTGAATCCTATCGAGGTAGTCTCCCGTTCCTTGATTCAAAATGGAGTTGCCGTCATTATAAAGTATTCCAAGTCCCCAGTGATAAGGCATTCTTCCGATTTTTAATTCTCCAAGGGGAGTATCTATTGTTCCCCAGAGCCCTTCAAACACAATATTCCCGGATGTTTTTAATTGAGCGTCCCTTAAAAGACCGTTAGTTCTCGTATCGGGAATATAGTTATCCCCTCCCATCACAGTGTTCCCGAAAAGGGACATTTTTGTATGGATTTGAAGGGATTCTGCAACATTTATTACTGGCTCAAGATGGAGCTTAAGCCATGCCCAGCTTAAGTTTTTTTCTCTTGAAGAAGAGGCGGGGACTGTTTCTCCCGATACTTCGTCGATCTCAGTTTTTCTGATAGGTGTTTCTGTAAGATATGGATTATTTCCATTAAGAGTCATATTGTTGGTGTATTTAAACCCGAATGTGAAAAATCCGTAAAGTTCAAAATACTTTATAGGTTTTCCTTCTTCAACCTTCATCATTGGGGAAGAGTGCGTGGCAATGTCATCTTCTGCACTTCTAAAGCTGGGGGTCAGCATTTCTCCTTCATTTTTTTCATTTTCCGCAGCGAGATTCAAGCAGGCGGTAATAAAAAAGAGGGTAACTATTAGCTTCAACATATGACCTCCTTTAAAGTATGTTTTCCATAGTGACGATCTCTATATCTTTCTCGATAAGGATCTCATGGGTAGCCGGCATGTCCCAGGTTTTGATAACAACGAAAGCGAAGTCTTTTCCACTTGAAAGAGTATAGATATAGTCGATGTTTATATCGTAGTCGCTAAGCAACCGTGCAATTTTAAGAAGTTCTCCCGGACGATCAGGGAGTTTTACAACGATTACTTTTACAATATTGTGAGAAACATCTATTTTTTCTAACAATTCCCTCGTAACAGGTGTATTATCAACAATAAGTCTCAGTTCTCCGAAAGCGGCAGTTTCATTGATGGTCAGCCCAAGTATGTTAATTCCGCCTGTACTTATAGTTTCCAGTATTTTGCTTAAAACGCCCGGTTCATTTCTTAGAAGTACTGAAATTTGTTCAACACGCATAAAGCCCCCCCTGAGCAGTTAATGTCTGGCTAACATAGCATCTAAAAAGGAGCAAAGTCAAACTTTTTTGTTTTGGAGTGAAAGAATCTGGTAACGGTTACAAAAAATACTGTCCTTCTTTATTATAAATATATCTTTTTTCTATTTTTGAAACAACATACTTCGCCGCTTCTGACACGGCCGAACACAGGTTTTGCCCTGTTGCAAGTTTTGATGCAAGGGCTGAAGAGAAAGTGCATCCTGTGCCGTGCAGTTCTTTGTCAGTATTGATGACCCTGATCTTTTCAATACTTTCCCCATTTAAAGTAGTTATCATAATATGATCTTTTTTCCCTTCAAAAGTTGTAACAACAGAGCAGCCGCTATTTTCAACTATGATTCTTGCCATAGTTTCTGTTCCGGTTCCTTTTTTGTCCGTATAGGAACGGTAAATAGCCCGCAGTTCTTTAAAATTGGGAGTAATTATCCGGTTTTTACTATTTAAAAGTGAGTTGAATCCCGGTACAACTGAAATTTCAGAGTTTTTTTGTGACGATGCCTTAATTACCGGATCAATAACAACAGGACATTGAAACTGATCAAGTAAGCGGGCAAGAAATTTTATCCATTCAGGTTCATGAGGAATGAGTCCTATTTTTATGGCATTAAACGTAAATTCCTTTTTAAGAGCTGTCAAAGCAGCTTTTAAGTATTTTACATTTATCGGCTTAGTCGAAATAAACTCAATAGAATTTTGAACAGTAAGAGACGAAATGAGGCTTAAAGGATGACAGCCATTTTCCGAGACAGTTATAATATCTTTTGCAATTCCAGCTCCTCCGGTTGGATCCAACCCTGATATTATCAGTACAGTAGGTTTTTCACACATGCCTTAACACAAATCTGTATAATGAAACACAAGCTGCAAAATAGCAAAAAGCCGCCATCGTAAATACAAAAGTGAATCCGTATGCCATGGCAAGCAGTATTGAGCTTATAGAGGCAAGAACGGAAGCAACACCGTTGATCGCATATGCCCATGGAATAAAGGAGCTGTTTTTTTCTCCCACTATCACCATCCCTGTGGGAAAGAATTGTCCAAGAAAAAGTCCTAATGGTGTCAAAGCCAGTATAGAAAAAAGAACTCTTATCAAATAAGTCCGGTGAAGGAACATAATAGTAAAGTGAGGAATGAACCATGCATAAAAAAGAACGATCAGGGGAAACAGCACCATCAGCACTCTATAAATTATCTTTTCCCCAAAAAGGATGAGAATCTTTTTACTTATAAGTGCTCCGATACCGGTAGAAAGCAGAAGTATCATAATGGTGATTGCAATCGCATCGGCAGGATTGCCCAGAAAAAGAACAAATTGTTGGATTATCGGGATCTCTATGAACATGAACCCTGTCCCTATCATGAAAAAGTAAACTATTTGATTGAGAGGAGAAAAAGTTTTTTCTTTCTTTCCCATAAAGAACAAAGGGGCGATTATGAGCAAGAACGAGAAAAATATGGCTTGAATAAGACTTAGTCCAAGAACAAGCAGCCCTATAGGCATTGAGTCAACTAAAGAGCCTCCTTGCCCTGTATCTCCTGAAAAAATATGTTCCCACCTGTAATATTTAAAAAAGAAAGGCTTGTCATCGTTTACCGGAGTTATGTTGTAAGGATAATTGTTGATGAATTCGTTTTCTTCTCCTTTACGCAGTGCTTCAAAAAAATCATTAAAACTCATATCAAGAAGTTTGCTTCCCTTCAAAGAAGAAATACCATGATTTTTAAAAATAGGTTCGTAATAAGAATGGGAGGCACTGAATCCTGGAGCATATATGATTCTGTTTGAAGGTGATTTCATAACGCTGTCTTCAATATCTCTCAACTCCGACCAAGTAAAAGCTCTCTTTTTTATAAGTATGGATGCAAGATGTCCGTCTCCTACAATGACAATATTCCTTTCAGGATTTTTAACCCCCATTTCCTTTAAAACATATGCGGCATGAGTGCAGAGTCTTAACATTTCACGGGGAGGCCAGAAAAGCCATCTTATTATGCTTAGTGTTCCATCTTCATCAAGGCTTTCAAAATATTCATGCATAGCGTTTGTGGTGTAGATGTAGCTTTCACTTAAAACATAAGCTCCAGTTGCAAGTGCAGTCCATGTATCAACCCCTGACATTTGAATTATATCGTATTTTTCTTTACCTCGCCGTATAAAACTTCTTCCTTCACTATGGACAATACTAACTCTCGGATCCCGGTACGGTTCTCCTATAAAATCGGAAAACTTCTGATCGGTGACTTCGATCATTGCCTTATTTATTTCAACCCCTGTGATAGAGCTTGCGTTATGGTATAACCCTGTGATAATATCAGTTCCTCCCCCAAGACCTACAACAAGTACAGAGGGAGATTCATGGATAAAGTAGGCCGTTGAATATAAAGATTGCCCGATTTTAGGATAGTTCTTATAAAACTTAGCAGGATCGTCATAGACCATATTATTTTTTATCGGAGTGGGGAAGTCGTAAAGCAGAGTGTAGGCATCTCCGTCTATTGTTATTATTTTATTTTCCAGTTCAGGGTAATAATTGAAAAATTCCCGGGATTTTTTATTTTCAAAGACATCTATTCTTGCAACTCTGTCCCATTTTGTATAAAGGATTTTTTGGTCAGGATCAACACTTTTCCCCATTCCAATAGCTTTAGACTCAGGTGCTTGGACAGGCAACACCTCCATTCTAAAGGGATAGAGAACAGCAACTATCCCTACCAGCAAAGCAGTAGCGCCTAAAAAGGGGAAATCTTTTTTTTCCAAAGAAAAAAGGACAGATGCCCCCAATCCGAGGAACGCTACAATAAAAACAGCTCCTTCTCCTCCCAACTGTTCCATTACAGGAAGAATTAAAACCCCACCTAAGGCTGAACCGGCGAGATTTGAAAGATAGTAGATATTAACATGTTCCTTGATAAGTTTGAATATGAAAGAAATGGTGGCTCCCGCAAAAAAATAGGGAAATATCAATATCATGTAATATAAAAAAACATATCCAAACTGTGTTGTTTTATCTGCCATGTAAGTGTCCAGAGGTATCCGGGTTGCAAAAGCCAGGGAAATCATGGTTGTAACAGAAAACGCCAGAGAGCAGAATGAAAGAAAACGGTACGGATTTTTATACCTTTTTTTACTTATAGAGAGCCATGTGCCGCTTGCAGCCATCCCCATGAGAGCAACGGTAATAACCATGTATGCGAGATGATGCCAGAGTGTAAAAGAAAAAATACGGGTTTGAAGTATCTGCAGTGCAAGGATCCCTGTTGATATGAGAAAAATTCCCCCAAAAGCCATATGAGTTACCTCCGGTCCGTTAATCGGTATCTGTGTCGGAAATGATATAATGTTCTCTGTGTAAAGAACTATCTGTTTTTATGCTGACTTCTGTTTTCAGCTTTTTTAAAAGTTCTTTCAGCTCTTTTGACATTTTGTGTTCCAGAGTGAATGCTGTATCAGGGTGAGTTTTTATATAAACGGTTTTGGTCCCGTACAGTTTCACCTGTTTTTGTATATCACGGAATATTTGAAAAGCAACAGTGTTTCTTGACCGTATAATGCCGTTTCCATTACAATATGGGCAAGATTCTGTGAGTGACGATATGTTGCTTTCGGAAGTTCTTTTCCGGGTTATCTGTATAAGGCCGAGTTTTGTAAAGTAAAACACAGAGCATTTTGCCGGATCTTTCTCAAGAGTTTTTTCGAGTTCCTCAATAACAGATTTTTTGTTTGTGTGATTAGGCATATCAATAAAGTCAACTATGATTATTCCTCCGATATTTCTTAACCTCATATGATATGTTATTTCTTCCACAGCTTCAAGATTGGTTTTGAGAACAGTCTTTTCAAAGTTTCCTTTACCTGTATATTTTCCTGTGTTGACATCTATTACGGTAAGAGCTTCAGTTTGTTCTATTACCAGAAATCCTCCGCTTTTAAGCCATATTTTTTTCTTAAGCACCTTTTCGATTTCAGACTCGATGCCGTAGTAATCAAATATAGGATATGGAAGATCGTAAAGTTTTACTATGTCATCCGAATTCTCGCAGTAGATATCAAGATAGTTTTTAATAAGTTTTAGGTCTTCTGTATTGTCAACAACAATTTCTTTAAGATCGCTTATATGTGAATTTTGGATAATCTCAATAAAAGGTGACGGAGCTTTATCAATGAGAAGAGGATTTTTTTCTTTTTTAAATCTGTTCTCGATGTCTTTCCACCTGTTGATCAGAGATACGATTTCTTTTTCTATTGCTTTTAGGCTGCCCTGCTCCGACAAGGTTCTCATTATGACCCCAAACCCTTTTTTCTGGACCTTTTTGCCGAGTTCTTTCAGTTCTTCCTTTTTTTTAATATCGTTGATTTTTCTGCTTATTCCGATATGGGATATTGTAGGCATAAGAACCGAAAACCTTCCTGGTATGCTGATATGTGTTGTTAGCCGCGCTCCTTTTTGGCCTATGGGTTCTTTTATTATCTGAACCAGTATTTTCTGCCCTTCTTTTATGTATTCGGAAATTTCCCCGTGCTTTTTTTGGTTTTCGTTTTCATAATGTCCGCTTATATTTTTCTGATATTCTTCGTATGTGATATCTTTTTTCAGATCTTTTACATGAATAAAGCCGGTTCTGGCACCACCGAACTCAACAAAAGCTGACTCTATTCCGGGCAGAACTCTTTTTACAATACCCAGGTAGATGTCCCCGAGACAATTTCCTGTATCTTCCCTCATGATCTGAAATTCTACCAGCTTTCTGTTCTCGATCACGGCAAGTCTTTTTTCTCCGGGAACATTGTTTACAACTATTTGCTTATTCATTTTTCGGAGAAAGCCCTCATTCGACATTTATAGGTTTTTTCTGTTTCATAGCCACCACAGACATGCCGGTTTGCATTTCTGATATTTCATGTTTTATTTCTTCTTCAAGATTCGGTTTTAAATGGAAGGTGTGTACCGGTAGTTTTCTTTTTATTTTACTTAATTCGGAGTCAAGCATTGAAGGAGTAAGGTGCTTTGATGCTTCGGCAATTGACTTTAAACGGTTGGGGAAAGAGAGTTCCCAACACAGGAGTTTAATGTCTTTGTCATCATTTACATGATCAATGAAGTTGTCGCAGTATGATGTATCCCCCGAATATGCCACCGCTACATGGTCTTTTTTGATTACAAATCCGACAGATTCAACGATATGATTCATTTCTATGGGAAGAAAACTGATGTTTTCTAGAGAAAAATGTTTTCCGAATTCAATGGGAAAAAATCTTATAGTAGGGGATTTCTTGTTTGGCAGAGAACTGAAATCAGGCCATATGAGATCGTTAAAAACATGGGCTTTTACTTGTTCCCATATAGCTTCAGTTGTATAGACATTGAAACTGTTATTTCCCATTGAAAGCATAAAGTCTGCAAAAATAGGGAGATTTTTGATATGGTCGAAATGACAGTGAGTTATTATCACATTTTTTATTTTTAACAGGTCTCCAGTTGAGATCGATGAGAGCAAAGCTCCTGTATCTATTACAGTTGAAGGTGTTATTTGCATGGTGATACATTTTTTATAATCAAGGTCGCTTCCGTAACAACCTATTGGCAGAATGGTCAGCATTCATGATCCCCTTTAAAAAACGAACAAAGGATAGTATAATTTTGTATCGCTTGTGTCAAGAAAAGGGGAGGTTTGTGATATTAAAACAGACCAAGCCAGGTTTTTTTTAACAAAAATTTGCTCTTTTAAGTTTTTCTGTTAAAGTCAAATTGAAAAACTGGTTACTTAAAATATGTTGACTTAAAAAGAGGTAGCTATGAAACCGAGAAAATTATTGTTATTTTTGTTGCTTATCGTTCTTGCAGGGCTGTCAGCCTGTAATCCGGAGGACGAGTATCTTAGAAGACTTTACCCGAGAGACACGAGAGATTTTGCCATTCAGGGATTGAGAAGGATCAAAGACGACATTGTCAACCTGGACAAGACCTGCACAAAGCTGCTAAGACTGGATAAAACTCCTCAATCAGGGACGGCTGTTCTTGCTGCCGCCGAGATAGGTTGTGTCGATCACATTGACAGAATTGGTGAGATTGCTGATGATATATTCGCTCCTTTAGAAGATGGTTTAAAAGTAAAAGATGCACAAATAAGTGCAAGGAACTTGAAAACACTGGAGAGCATAGCCATGGCTCTTGGAATCCTTGGCAAACCGGAAGCTGTACCGATACTTGAAAGGTATTTTGAAATAGATACTCCCGAACAACTTGCACCCGGAGCCAGGGAAAAACTGGAATCCGTTGCAAAAAGAGCTGCTATCGAAGCTCTTTCAAAAATGCCGGAAGCAAGTAGGCATCTCGTTCCTAAAATAATGGAAGTGTTCAATTCAGAAGTAGAAGATTTCGGTACGAAGTATACTACCGCCGGAGTTCTTGGAGAATGGCAGGATCCTTCGACTGTCAGGCCACTTGTCGCAGCACTTTATTACGAAGAGCAGGGCTTCAGTCTTTTTCCGCAGGCAAGAGAATCTCTCATCAGGATAGGAAGACATGCCGAATCTGAACTGATAAGGGCATATAAAGGAGAGATCGATGAAGTTAATCGACTGCAGGAAGAGCACAAAACCCGTGCTACACGGCAGTTCTGTCCGGAATATATGGATGAAGCGGAAAGAAAAAAAGGGGAATGCCCTAGACATGATGAATGGGAAGCAACTATGGCCCAGATCGATGCGACAACAAAGTTAAAGGCATCCATTATCCTTTCCGACATAAGGTCCAAACAGGCAGTAGACCTTGTTATTGCTGAACTTGAGGCACAGTTGGCTGCGGATCAGAAACAACCTTTTCTTGCAGAACACCTTGCTGTACAGCTTGGAAAATTCGGAGATTTTAAAGCCACAGATACTCTGTTGAAAATGGTAAGCAAAGATTTTACACAGGAACATGTCAGACAGCTTGGGAGGAGAGCTTCGAGAGAAGAGAGGCTTCAGGCAAGGCTTGCCGACAGAGGACAGGAAATATCAATAGTTATGAAGGGAGCAGAGGCTTTAGGGATACTTGGAGATCCGAAAGCGATACCGTATTTGTTTAAAGGTGCTATGGAGAGACCCCCATCCGAATACAACATCTATAATGAAAGGATAATTTTCTATGAGTCGGTTGTATGGCAGGCGGATGCTTTTACAAGAATGGTATTTGATCCCGGGCAGGCAAAACAATTTATAAAATATGCCGAAAAATTTATCGCAGATGGAAATAGATATGTTGAAGGTGTTAGAAAAGGAGCTATAGCCCATCTGGAAAAAGAAGCAAAAAGTGAGAAAAAAGAGGATGATGATACTGAAAAAGATAAAAAAGATGCCAGTAAAGAAGCTTTAGAAAAGAGAGTGGAGGCTCTTGCCAGACAGGATGTGAATTATGAATCTACGGTAAGAGCTGTTGAAATGTTCAGGCGTTTTAAAGAGAGAGCGAAGCTTGCTAAAGAATGTGGCGAAAATTTGAGTTGTTATGTAGCCAAGCTTGATGATGATACTCCGGCAAAGGTCGAGAAATCTGTTTATATGTTGGGATATTCCGGTGAAATGCATCATTATAAAGAACAACTTAAGCCGGCATTTAAACATGAAGAGCCGTGGGTTCGTGAAGCTGTTGCTACCGCACTTCTTAAAACAGAAGATAAAGGTTTTATTCCTATAATTGAGGAAGTGTTGAGAGCTGATGGAGATAAAGTGGAGTATGCTCTGGCAATGAGAGAGTTCAGAGCTATTGTGAGTTACTTAAATTCCATAGATTAGCTGTAATTTTCCGGGGCGGAAATCATTCCGCCCCTTATTTTATGCAGGTCAAGTTCGTTTACAAGATGTGGGTTATTACATGAGGATAGCTGTCATTAACCTCAACAGGTCAAGGATAAACAGAAATTTTGAATATCATTTATTTACCATCAAGGGATTTGTTGAAGAGATGTCTCCTTCTCATTTTGAAACAGAGATAGTTGACCTTTTCATGAGCGATGATATTTTGACCTCTGTAAGTTTACTTGAGAACGGCAATTATGACATAATTCTTTTTAAAATGATATATTGGAATGCCTCCTACACCATGAAACTTATGGAAAAATATAAAAAAGATAAGAGTTTGACGGGAGTATGGGGACACGATACTTTTTCACATCCGGAAGAGTATTTAAGAAGAGGTTTTAACTTTATTATTCAAGATGAACCGGAGCTCTCTCTCTTTGAAATTGCATCTGCTGTTGAGGATGACAGTGATTTTTCAAAAGTTTCCGGAATAGTCTATAAAGATGACCGGAAGAAAAGCTTTGTTTTTGGGGAGAACAGGGTGCTTAATGACCTTGATCTGATTCCGTCTCCTTACTTAAATGGTTCGATTGAAGTCGATTCTCAAACTGCTGTTTACTGGGAAGTAGCAAGAGGATGTCTTTTCAGATGCGATTTCTGCGTTGATTTTTCTCATTTAAACAATTTGAGGTATCATAGTTTCAACTATCTTGAGCAGGAGCTTAAACTTTTCTCGGAAAAAGGAGTATCTGAGATAGTGGTAGGGTGTCCTGTTTTCAATCTTAATCATCAGTATGTTGAAAGACTTTTGAATATGATAAAAAAGTACTTGCCCGACACTTTTGTTGAGATTCAGGTAAGACCGGATATCTTGACAAGAGAAGAAATAGAGCAAATGTCCGATATGAATGTTTATCTTAACTTTGGATTGCAGACGATAAACCAGAAAGTACACGAAAATCTTATGACATCCCTGAATATTGAAAATGCCTTTATGAACATAAGGTATATGAGTAATTTCCCGTCACTGTCATTCGGGGTTGACCTAATAGCAGGCTTGCCGAAAATGAGTTTTGAAGATTTTCTGAGTGATTTGGAATCTGTTTTTAATTTATGGCCTGTAAATATAAATGTTTATGTGCTTTCAATGTACCCTGGAACCCGTATTTATAATAGACAGCGAGAGTTTGATTATACAGTTGAGCATGTTTATCCCTACCGGGTACAGGGAAATCCTCTTTTCAGTCGAAGAGATTTTGAAAAAGTAGAAGAAATATCAGATGGTATAGATCTTATTTACAACAAAGGGCGAATGGTTGCAATTCTTCCGATGCTTGCAAAATCTCTGGATATGCCATGTTGGGATATTATTTTAAGGTGGAACAAGTGGCTGAAGAAACAATATCCCGAAATAAGCGGAAGCATCTCCGATGAAATTGAATACTCTAAACTGTTTGAGTGTATACATGAATATTTTTTATATTTTTTTGAACGGTTTCAAAGGAAGAAACTGTGGCCGTTGGCTTCTGACCTGCTTAAACATAACCATTTTTATACAATGTCTCTCATGACCCCGGAGCCGGATAATATAACATTTCCTTATCAACTTTCATCAATTGACGGAAACACCGCCGTAGGTATTAACAGATCGGTATTTTTTGATAAATTTTCTTATGATATTGAAGATATAGTTGACGCAGGTTTTATCGACCTTAAAAAGTACAACACTGAAGTTGACAAAGAAAGTCTTTCAGGTCTAGTTTACAGGCTTGAAGGTTCTGTTATCACAAGAGTAATTTCCGATGAGGACATGGCTTTTTTCAGTGCTGTAAAAAAGGAAGAGAAGATATTGCTTTCCAGCCTTTCAAAAAAGTTCGCTCACATTGATGTTTTAGAAAGGGTCAGCTACTGGTGTGACGAAGGTGTTTTATTTCTTTTCTGAAATATATTAAAGTATTTCTTCCGGAAAAATTTCAGTATCAGTTGCCGTATCAAAAGATGAAGGGTGATCTATATTAAAGTGGAGTCCCCGGCTTTCTTTTCTTTTTATAGCGCTTTTGATTATTATTTCTGCTACAAGTGTAATGTTTCTCAGTTCAAGAAGGTCTTTTGATATTTTAAAGTTCCAGTAATACTCAGATATTTCGTGCCGGATCAACTCGAGTCTTGCAAGGGCTCTGTCAAGCCGTTTATTGCTTCTTACAATACCGACGTAATTCCACATGAATCTTCTTATTTCGTCCCAGTTCTGCTTTACAATTACATTTTCATCTCTGTTTGTTACAGTATCTTCACTCCATAAAGGGGGATCAGGAATCTGTTCTTTCTTTTCTTTAAAGTATGTCATTATTTCTTTTGCAACATATTTTGACATGACGGTAGCTTCAAGGAGAGAGTTGGAAGCAAGTCTATTGGCTCCGTGAAGACCTGTGTGAGCTATTTCCCCGCTGACAAAAAGTCCGGGAATAACCGTTTTTCCTGAAGGTGTACTCTTAAGCCCTCCACACATATAGTGAGCGGCAGGTACGACTGGGATGGGGTCAGTTGACATATCAATACCGGCTTTCAGACATATTTTGTAAAGATTGGGGAATCTTGTTTGAAGAAACTCTTTTTTAAGTTTTGTCATATCGAGAAAAACACAGTCGTCTCCCGATTTTTTGAGTTCGTGATCTATTGCTCTTGCAACAATATCTCTAGGGGCAAGGGAACCCTGATGATGATACTGTTCCATAAATTCCGCTCCATTTTTAGTGACAAGAACGCCTCCTTCTCCCCTTAAAGCTTCTGATATTAAAACAGATGTTGCTTTTTCATGATATAAGATAGTAGGATGAAATTGTATCATTTCCATGTTTACAGTGGGAACTCCGGCTCTGAACCCGATAGCAACTCCATCTCCGGAAGTTACCAGAGGGTTTGATGTGTAAAGGTAAACCTTGCCACAACCTCCTGTTGCAAGAAGTACTGTTTGCGATACTACAGTAAGTATGTTTCCATGAGGATCAAGAATATATGCACCTATTATTCTGTTTTTATCAGAAAGCATAAACTTGGAAGTACTTATAAGATCAACAGCAGTATGATGTTCCAGTATTGAAATCCCAGGATGTTTAAGGACAGCCTGTTTTAAAGAGCGGATAAGTTCGTATCCGGTCATATCCCCGGCGTGAACTACCCGTCTGGCAGTGTGCCCACCTTCTTTCCCAAGATCAAGATGTCCATAACCATTTTTTGAAAATCTACATCCAAGATTTTTAAAGTGGTTTATAGACTCCGGACCATTTTCAACAAAAAATTTAACAACTTCAGGTTTATTTAAATAGCATCCTGCAGTAATCGTATCCTTTATATGCTTTTCAAAAGAATCTGTTGAAAAGTCAACAACACTTGCAATCCCTCCCTGGGCACTCGCACTATTAGATGTGTCAATACTTTCTTTGGTGACGAGAATTACCTGACCGCCTTTTTCTGCAACGCTTAGAGCAGTGGAGAGACCCGACAACCCACTTCCGACGATCAAAGTGTCGGTATAAATACGATTCATTTTATTCCATTATATACCAGTATTCACTGATAAGTTCGTCCATAGCGTTACTTATTATCTGTCTGTCTTTTTCTTTCATGTCAAAAAACTTAACACTGAGTCCCATAAACTGACCGTCTTCATTACACTTGAGGACCAGAGCATTGCAGTTTACTATGTGGTCAGTTCCCGGAACTTGAAATTCAACTTGGATCGTTGTGTTTTCCGGGTATGGGTTGGGGGAGAGGATATACATGCCATTTGCACTTAGGTTTCCAGTCTGTTGGAAATAGTCAGCATTTCCATCAATATTTCTTATCCACATTTTTACAGGGATTCGTTCTTTTGTTCTTCTTTCTTGTTTTCTCCTGTCTTTAAAAGTTCTTTCGTCTTTGGGAAGTTTAAATTGATCAGGATCCCTTCTTTCTTCTTTTTTTCTTCTATCGTCCATTCAATCCCCCAAATAATTTATCACAAAACCACATAGCAAAGTATAAACATCGAATATCAAAAATCCATATATTTATTCCAAAATAAAGTAAAAGAACGGTCTTTGATCATCACAATGGTTCCCACACAAGATTTATGCTAAAAGAAATATAATCTTTGTTATACATAAAATTTCCGTAAATACCGCCCCCATTTACCTGATAAAGTCCGATGCCGAATGTTTTCAGGGTGGTGCTCCACGAAAAGTCTCTGTTGTAAGAAAGGTTGTTCAGTCCCATTGCTGCTCTGAACCAATTGTATCTGAACTCAAATCCGGTATAGAAATCAAAATTTTTCAACTCGGATCTCTGCTCAGGAAATTTTTCTTTATCAGGCTCCAAATGGTACTGCCATGCATTGTTTATAAAGAAATAGTTTAAAATTTTTAACTCTAACTGCAGGTTAAGCTTTCTTGGAATGCTGGCTCCTTTTATGGTAACCACATCTGTTGCGGCAAATCCTACAAGCAGAAAATTTGTCAATATTGCAGAAATACCCACATCAAAAGTGTGGGATCTTATGCTCTTTCTCTGTATAGGAGGGTAATTCCCGATATAACTTGAAAAGTTAATACCCAAAAATAATCTGTTATGTAACGGAAAGGCAAAATTGGCTTTTATAAGATTCAATTTATTTTGTCTTGCATAAATAACTCCTCCCCCGACCTTTGAAGTTTTTGAGTCCGATAATGAAATTGAAAAAGAATTAATGTAATGGTAGAGAATAGAAAAAGTAAAAGCCCTTTCCATAAGAGTCAGTGATGGATTCATTATATATTGAGAGTTATGGCTAAGTATCGCCCCGCAGCCCTTCCCGCAGTTATGCGTGTCAATGGAGTGGGAAGGTTCCATACTTCTGTATCCGAAGGATGTGTCTGTAACAGGGTCAAGAGGATCATACTCATAAACTTGACCTTCAAGAACAGAGAAAGTCAGAAAGAAAGCAATAAAGAAAAAATATTTTCTTTGATATTTATATCCCACTTGAAACCTCCTCGCACAGATGCTAAAGATAAAATAAACAGACCCAGTCCATTACCTTCACTTTCTGTAGTTTTCATAAAAGGCCACCTTAACCTGGCTTTAGCTCTGTCCGGACTTAATGAGCCTTTAAACCGGTTGCTGAAAAAAATATGTTTTTTATTTTTTATTTTAAGGTGAGACTCCCCATCAGAGTGAATCTTACAGTTGTTTATTATTTCATCAATTACTACATTTAAAATGTTAGTTTGACCAAGAATTTCAGACTCGCAGTTGTTTTCAATTTCCGTTTCAAGTTCGACCCCTTTTTTCATGGAAGCTGTTTTTACTGTGTAAACAAATTCTTCTATTGTCATAAGGTCTTCACTTACAAACTTTGTATTTTGCAGAAGATGTCCGGCAATGTTAATTTGTCTGCCGAACTTCAATCCTTGTTCCAGCCGGTTTGCAACTGTTTTTTCTTCAAGGTAGGAGAATTGTTCGAATGGTGTAAAAAGATTTATCAGATCATGTCCTATTCTGCTTAAAAAATATGGTCCGGGGTTTAAAAGAATGTAACTTTCCTGTTCATCTGCAGGGATTGGCTCGTTGGAAAGAGCAATAAACTGAAACAGGCGGAACTTTTGGAAGAAATCATTCAAGTCTTTAATAAAAAGCAGGTCTATACTGGAAAGAAGGTCGTGATCAAGCTCCTCAAAGGAAAAAATCCTGTCTGCAATATCTTCGAAACCTGAACCAGATATTGCAGCTGTTGAATACCATTTACTCATAAAAAAAACCGTTTACATATATTTTAAAATCACTGCCTAAAAACCTCAGAACAGTTAGAGCAACCTGTTCTCTGGAAGAGGCATCGCTTCCTCCATAAGCAAGTACAATGCGGGCTGCATCGGCCCTTTTCATTCCAAAAGTTGAATCAACAGATATCCATCCCTTTTTTGTATAAACTTCATTCCAGTTATGGAAAAAAAAGTTTCCTTCCTGATCAAGAACTATTCCGTAAACCATTCTTGTGGGAATTTTAAGAGCTTTTAATATTGCAGAAAGAAGTGTTGAATGTTCGGTACAGTCTCCAGCCCTCTTTTTCAGAGTTTCACTGGCTGAAAGGTTTCCGTGACTGTAGTTTTTATCCCGAATGTGCTTGAAAACAAAAGAGATTACTTTATTTATAAGAGCATCTCTACCTTTGACCCCCGAACCCAGTTTTTTTGCTACTTTAATTATTGAGGGGGAATCACTATCCTCAAAAATATTTGGTTTCAGATCAGAGCCTGAAACATCTCCAATTCCGCAAGGAGAAGCTCCCATATTAACTGTCACTACTTCATTGCTATTTTTTCTGGTAACAGACTGATAACAGTTCGATGGTATTTCAGGAAGATTTTTCCCGGAAAAAGAAAAAACGACTTTTCTTGTTTTTCTTGGATGCTTAACTGTTATTCCCGAGTTGGATTTAGAAGTAAGCTCAATTATGTCGGCTGTCCTCTTTTCTTTTTTTTGAGAAGTTCCACTATCAGAATCTTCTATAAGTTCATAGACGATAAGTCCGTTTTGAAGTTCAGATCTTACGATTGCCTTATCAACAATATGAAACTTTATGGGAACTCCTGAAAAATTAATGTCTATTTCAAAATGAGACGGACCCACTTTTTTCCCAGAAAATGAAATAGGGACACTATGAAGGCTTTCTTCCGAGATAACATTTATTTTACCTCCTTTTAAAAGCTTTTCAGGAGGATACTTTTTGAAGATCATGCTGAAAAAAGTAAGGTCAT
The DNA here is from genome assembly GCA_007132725.1 of Candidatus Sumerlaeota bacterium. Lineage (GTDB taxonomy): Bacteria > UBP6 > UBA1177 > UBA1177 > UBA1177 > SLGQ01. Next base: position 735 of record SLOD01000009.1, on the reverse strand, counting down.
TGCTTAAAGGATAGGAAAAAGATTCTTTTTTCCTATTTTTAATTATTTCCGCAAAAAAGGTATTGTCTTTTACATGTCCGGATCCTTTTACTCCTGTAGCTGTTTCTTTTGTTTCAGTTTTAATAGAAACGGGTTTAAAAGTTTTGCACTTGACAATAGTAGTGCTCTTTGAATAGAGTTTTACAGAATCCCGGCCTCTTGAAACCTCCATTGATGATTTGGTGTCAAGTTTTATAAAACATTTCCCGTCTTTGTGTTGTACCTTTTCCCATTTTTCAGTGCTTGTTCCTATTTTATGTCCGAGCATGGAAATAGAATATGTCCTTTCTTCCGCATAGCACACAAACAATATAAAAATAATGATCAATCCAAAAACAGGTTTCACAAGTCCTCCATTTAAAAAAGCGAGATAATCTTTTTATAGCAGAAAATTTTAAGAAGTGAAGATAAAACTCAGTAACACTGACCTCTGGGAGGAGAATGTTCATCGCCCGGATGCAAAGGTCCTGCAACAAAGTCATAGTATCTCTGTTGTTCCCAGATAGGCACAAGTCTGCATTCTGTTATCGGGAACTTGCATGTCTGATATGATTGTGCAGAAGTTTCAATTCCATGATCTGTCATAGCGACATCACTTACTATTGCATCTCCGACATAGCTTGGATTAGTTTCAGGAGAAGGTAAGGAGTTGTCCCACTTAATCACAGAAATAACTTTCCACTCTCCTACTTTTAT
>SLOD01000119.1 GCA_007132725.1 Candidatus Sumerlaeota bacterium | reverse complement strand
GCGAACTGAGAACTCTTGCCGATGAATACGGTGTGGATAAATTCAGATTTCCCCATGTTGAGCATCCAAGATATGTCAAGGATACAAAGTCATTTTCTATAGTGAGAGATCAGGATAAATGCATCCACTGCAAGAGATGTATCAGAACCTGCATTGATATGCAGAAAGTTAATGTTTATGAAACAGCCAACAAAGGACACGATGTTGAAATTCAGGTGGCACTGAACAAGTCCATTGCAGATGTAGTATGTATAAACTGCGGTCAGTGTGTCAACCGTTGTCCTACAGGTGCTCTCTGGACCCAGGATGTCAGCGATCAAGTTTGGGAAGACATAGAAAATCCGGATCTGTTCGTGATCATGCAGACTGCTCCAAGCCCAAGGGCGGCAATAGGCGAAGAATTCGGCTATCCTCCCGGAACAAGAGTTACAAAGAAACTTAATGCCGCAATAAAAAGAGCCGGCTTTGACAGGGTGCTCGACACTAACTTTGCTGCCGACCTTACTATTATGGAGGAAGGGACGGAACTTCTTGAAAGACTTCACAAAGCTCTGGTAAAAAAAGATCCCTCTATTAAAATACCGATGTTTACAAGCTGTTCTCCGGGATGGGTAAAGTTCATAGAACATTACTATCCTGAATATCTCGATCATCTTTCAACTTGCAAGTCTCCGCAACAGATGTACGGAGCGGTAATTAAAACCTACTATGCAGAAAAGATAGGTGTTGACCCTTCAAAAATAAAAATTGTCGCTTTAATGCCCTGCAGTGCAAAAAAGTATGAGTGTAACAGACCTGAAATGTGTGCCAGCGGATACAGAGATGTTGATTACGGCCTTACAACAAGAGAAATGGCTATGATGCTCAAAGAAGCCGGACTTCATCTTGCCGACATGCCCCTTGAAGAATTCGACCCGGTACTTGGAGAAGGAAGCGGTGCGGGAATGATATTCGGAGCTACCGGTGGAGTTATGGAAGCAGCAATAAGGACGGTTTATGAACTTGTAACAGGGAGACCTGTTCCTTTTAAAAAGCTCAATATTACTCCTGTAAGAGGGATGGAGGCGATCAGAGAAGCATCTTTAAAACTTGAAAAAGTAAAAAAGGAATACAAATGGCTTGAAGGTGTTGAACTTAAAATAGCGGTGGCTCACGGAACAGCCAATGCAAAAATATTGATGGACAAACTTGTGGAAGGGACACTTGATTACCACTTTATTGAAGTGATGGCATGTCCTGGCGGATGTCTGGGTGGCGGAGGTCAACCTATACCTACAACGCCTGAGATAAGGATGGCCAGAGCAAATGCAATATATCAGGAGGATGAGGAAATAGAGGTTAGGAAATCACATGAAAACCCGCTTATTCAAAAGCTCTATAAAGAATTTCTTGTGAAGCCGGGAAGCAGTAAAGCTCATGAACTCCTTCACACCCATTACACGAAAAGAGGAAAGTATTTTGTAAAAGATTGAGTTTTCTTACAAGAAGTTTCCCTTAATTATACGGACATTTGTCGTGAGGAGTATCCACATTGCAGGGGAAATCCTGGTTTGCCCGATCAATGCAGTGTTGAGAATCAAAACCGCTATCACCATTTGAGCTGCAATTTTCTATAAATTCTCTCCATGCACGGTGTTCATTTTTACCGGCATAATTTCCAAGGTTTTCACAGTCTCTGACACAGCTAGCGTCAGCAGTTTTATAATCCCCGCACTCTTTAGCGACACAAGCTTTTATAGCAGGACAACTGCAAAACTTATAACACAACATTCCATCCCACTCGGTGCAGTTGGTGTTACAGTATGCATCTCCTGTCCCCGCTTCATACATCGGCTCTCCGTCACTATCTTTAACTTCTCCGCAGTCAATGCTGCTCCCTCTTTTACATATGGCATGCTCATCAATTATTCCGTTAGGACATGTAAGCTGAGTTAAACAGGCATCAGTTTGAAATTTACAGTGTTCTTTTATACATTCCTCATTATGGTCAGGGCAGTTTTCTTCATAGCAGTCCCACATTGTATCGTATCTGTTCTTAGCTTCAACAAATGTGCTTTTCTCACATTCACTTTTACATTCGGAATCACCCTCACATTCCATAACACATTCATATACTTCATAACATGTAAGATCATCTATATGGACACAACTGTATGTATCAAAAGCGGTGCATGTAGAGTTACATACAGCATCGTTTATCGCCCTCCACTCATCACCAAATTCCTCACAGGGGATAGTGTCTCCCTGTTCACATACTTCACCATGTTCCTTTTCTATTACACCGTTTCCACACCTTTTATTGGGGTAACAGTTGTAGTAATCATCAAAACATTCTCTTATCATACATTCTTCTTTATCAGCTCCGGAAGGACATTTGTCGGAATAGCATGCATAAAGTTTAGTGAACCGTTCCTTTCCCTGACTTGAACCGCTTGAAATACAGTTATCTATGCAGCTTTCATTTGAGCAATTTTGGGCACAAGACATTATCTGGGCACAGGTACTTGTTCCACCTCGTTCACAGGTAGAAGGATCCCATCCGGTACAAGTCCTGTTACAGTTTGCATACCCTCCCGTAAAATTATCATCAAGCTCAAGACAGGATTTTTTATCACCCATTTCACAGGTTTCACCATGATCTAAAACTCCGTTTCCACACTTATCATCAGGGTCCCTTGCAACACATCTGCTTTTATCATAACCGGAACAGTCTTCAAGACATGTAGCTGTTGTTTCAGGATAAAAATGTCCTACTTTCCAACAGGAAACTGTATCGCTGTCACAAACTTCATCCCCTTCTACGATTCCGTTCCCACAGACAGGATCTTTTGATCCTCCCTCTCCGTTTCCATTTTCCGTGTCATCTTTTCCTGAACAGGAAAAAACAAAAATAAAAATACCTGTTAGCAAAATAAAAGAAATAATCAGAATTTTTTTCATCTTTAAACTCTCCTTAAACAACCTATTTACAACACACTTTTAATCACTACCCTCAACACCATACAATATATTTATTCTAAGGAGAGCTTCCTTTCTGTCAAGAGAAAATAAAAATAATAACCCGACTTTATTCCTTATCTTTTTTATCCAGAGGACCAAGGGCTCCTTCAAAATAAATTTTATATGATTTTGTGTATTCTGTAACATCTTTTCTCAGTTTTTTATTGGCAGCATCAATATTATTCACCAGTTCTATAAAATTTTTTCTCTCAGAGGACATTGTTTTACCCCAGACTGTGTGCATTTCTTCAAGGCTTATGACAGCGGCAGTAAGATAAAGAAATTTAGAGTATTCTGTCCCAAGAATGCTTCCGATAAAAGATTCAAAACTATCAGCCTTACTTCCGGCTTTTAACAACACTGACATTTCTTTCATGAGAATAGTTCTTATTGCATCAATATCGGCAAGCATTATTTTTCCGCAGGCTTCTTCTATTCTTTCCTGTAAAAAACCAAGCAGATAATTTGTTTCAGCGAACACTTGAGTGGCTATGTTTTTATTTTCATATGCTTTTTGATATACATTTTCCATCTGACCCATTAAAGCTTTGTTTTTTGCAGGCAGTTCCCTACATATATTTTGAGCAGAAATCTTTGCCACACCTGCCTGATGAAGTAACTGTTTGAAAAATTCTTCTGTCGCCGACTCATCTCCTTTTAAAGCAGCAACCGAAATAAAAACCAAAATAAAGATCTGAATTTTAAGAAGCATCTTATCCTCCTGCACAAAAAACAAAGCCGGTTAAAGTATAACAGACATTCAGTTTCAGTCAAAAATAGATATATTTTTATTTTTTCTTCGTAAAAAACCGGATGGCAGGCTACTAAACTTTCAGCAGTTAAAATCGGAGCTGACTTTTTTGTCTGCTGTGTTTTTTGTTCTTTCCACCAATAAACTTTCGGCGGCTCTCCACAGAGCCGCTTTTTTTTATATGGAAGAAGACCTCCCGGCTTCGAAAGAAAGCTGATTTGCTGATTTGATGGTATCATTGGAAGAGAGTGCCATTATAGCCTCTATCCATATTTCTTCAGGAATTTTATTAAGAGGTTCTATAGTTGATAACAACCCAAGCATTGCAACATTTGCTGTTCTACCTGCTTTATCACCCATTTTGCTTACAATTTCAAAGGCATCGAACTCTATCACTTTAAATGGCGTTAGAGCTTTCCTTATTTCATCAAACTTAGGATAATCCTCCTTTTTAGCTGTTATTGGAACAGCTTCAAATTTGTTAAGGACAACAATTCCTCCAGGCTTAAGGAGTTCAAGGAATCCTTCCTGGAGAACTTCAGATGTTTCCATTACAACAAGAATGTCGGCACTCCCCGGCGAAAGTATGGGGCTGTATGCCTTTCCGCATGCAAAAGTAGAGATAACACTACCACCAAGCTGTGCCATCCCGTGTGTATCTCCCTTTACTATATGGGTTTCACTGTATGGTGTTCTTAAAGCCACTTCACTTAGAACTTTACCGAAGAAAAGGTTGCCTTGCCCCCCTATTCCTCTTATTGCAATTCTTAATGATTCCGGCAGGGATTCCTTGTTTGCAACAGCTTTTGAAACTTTTTTAGGAGGAGGAAGCTCAATGTTCGGTTTTTTCTTTTTTGAACTTTGATCTATAGGTACTATCGCTCCAAAAGGACATCTCTGCATACATACTTGAGTGTTTTCTCCACAATCTATACAGAGGTTTGTATAATGAGGAACTCCTTCGTCATCGAATTTTATTCCGGGGCACATGTTGCATCTGCCGCATTTCTTACATTTGTCTCTATCAAATTCAACTGACCTTGTCATCTTTAATCTATCCATCACCTGCTGACAAGGACCTTCAAGAACAAGGTTTACGAATTCTCCTCTGTCTGCTTCTTCAAAAGCTTCCGCAAATGCTTTTTCAACACCCTTAAGGTCATATGCATCGACTGCAATAACTTTACATTCTTCAGCCTCTATAGCTTTTTTAAGGTTAAATCTGTTCGGTACTCCGGCAAGATTGGCAATGCTTGTAGGAGCGGGCTGTCCTCCGGTCATAGCTGTAATTCTGTTATCAAGAACGACCTTTACTCCGGGAACATTTCTGAACACACCGTTTCTTGTTGCATCAAGCCCGCTATGTGCTTCACAGCTGTCACCTATTACACTCATCACTTTTGAAACCATATCAGGACGACTCATACAGAATCCCTGTCTCATTGCATCACTGCCACCCATACAGAGTATGGTATCTATCGCTTTATTGAAAAAAAGAAGGGTGGAGCAACCTATTTCTCCGAATCCGGCATAAAGTTTTCCCTTTTTTCTCATGGTTTCAGCAACAAGTCCAAACGCTCTGTAAGGACACCCTGGACAAATGGAAGGGGGTCTCATCAACGGCTTGATGCCTATAGATACTTTTTCAACATCATATTTGATATCTCTGTACTTTTTCAGATGCTCTATTACAGAAAACGGAGTCCAGTCCGTAGTTACTGAAAAATCCTCTTTCCCTATAACCTTAATTCCTTCAACTGCTATTTTATCCTGCAGAAACCTGTCTCCATCTTCAAATACAAAAATGTCCCCTTTAACTTTTCCGGCAAACTCTTTTATTCTTTTTACAGGAACAGGATAGGCTATGGACATTGATAAAATTGAAGGATCTTCACCTATTGCTGTCAACGCTTCTTTAACAATTATGTAACTTTCTCCCACAGTTATAATTCCCCATGGGGATGTTCCTGAATATTCGGAAACAAGCTCATCGGAACTTTCTACAAAACTGCTGACTGCCGGAATTTTTTCAGATGTGGCAATGTTGTAATTCTTTCTTGCAATACCAGGCATAAGCATCCATTCTTTCAAATTTTCAGGAAGAGGTCTCGGCTCTATCTTTCTCGGTTTTCTTGTTTCTACAAGACCTTCACTGTGAGCCAGTATACCGCTTGCAAGAATACACACCTGCGTTTTAAATTTTCTTGAGTAATCTGCCGCAATAAATGCTATATCATACATTTCTTGATGGTTTCGCGGCTCAAAAACAGGAATTCTTGCAGAACTTAAAAAATATCTTGCATCAATTACATGCTGAGTGCTTGACGGAACATAATCAGCAGCGGCATAAACAACAAAAGCTCCTGCCTGACCGGTATAAAAAGCGGAAGTTGTAATAGTATCTCCCGCCTGAAACATACCGGGGATCTTCATCGTTACGACGGCATCCATTCCGGCAACAGAGTGTCCTATAGTAACAGCAGTTGCAACCGCTTCATTAACACTCCAGCCTACTATCATTCTGTCCTGAACATACTTTAAAGACTTGTCAATAACCTCTGTACTGGGAGTTCCGGGATAGCCGTCAGCGGCATGATATCCCGCATGAACTACGCCCAGAGCAAAAGCGGCATTTCCCTGAAGAATAAATTTGCTGCCTGCCGGAGCATCTACCTGTTTTTTAAATTCACTCATATTATTTCCTCCTGTCTAAAGTTAACTTTTATTTGTCTTTACAGCTATTGTCTCTATCTCTATCATTACCCCCAGCGGAAGTTTTGATACTTGATATGCAGCTCTTGCCGGTGAACTTTCCTGATAATATCCGCCATAAACTTCATTCATGGCTTTAAAGTTATCCATATTGTCAAGAAGCACCGTTGATTTTACCACATCAATAAAGCTGTACCCGGCAGCCTCAAGTATTGCACCTATATTTTTCATAACCTGATCGGTCTGTTTTGCAATTCCGCCATCCACGATCTCAGAAGTCTCAGGGTCAACAGGGAGTTGCCCTGAAATAAACAGCATTCCGTTAACCTCAACTGCCTGACTGTATGGACCAATAGCTTTGGGGGCCTTATGCGTAGCAATAATTTTTTTCATTCTCTCCTCCTGACAAGCTTACTGTTTATGATTAAATTAATATGTACCAATCTCAGGATGAGTAGGCAAAGTCAGAGTTTCCCATTAAAGGAGAGTAGTTATTCTGCAACCTGACATCACCGATGATACGGAATCTCATTTTATCTCTTGTTAAAGTCAACTGTAAACATCAACATCAACACTGAATATAACCGTATAACATCAAATTTTATATTTCAAGTTTTTAAATTTAAATCTACATATCGGGGATTAAACCCGCAGACAACTCTTGCCCGATTATATTCTTCAGTGAAATTTCCTGCCCTGTCCCTGACAGTTATCGTTGATATTGTCTCTTTTTTGTTTAAGCAAGATACTGAATACATTGATATAAGCGGGGATTTCCCAGCTCTTGGGATCATATCTGACCTGTAAGTTATGTACATTTTGAATTTTTGTGCAGTATCATATATCCGATGTCTATATTGATACGGATATACTGTTATAAACATTCCGTCCTCTGATAAATAGCTGTAAGCCGTTTTAAAATAATCCTCAATACTTCCATTAAGCTCAAACCGTGTAGCAGATTTGTCATCATGCGGGCTTAATAGTCCTTCTGAGTCGGTGTAATACGGAGGAGTTGAAGTTATCAGAGGAAACTTTTCATCAAGTTCAAGATTCCGCAAATCCCCATGTAACAACCTGAAGCGATTGGACAACCCGTTCATTTCAAGTGATCTGTGTCCGAGCTCATACCTGTTTTCACGAAGTTCTATCCCCACTCCTGAAATTTGCGGAAACTTCCACATCACTATCATCGGAACTGAACAAAGACCGCTTCCAAGATCAAGAAAACGGCTTGGAGAACTCTCTTCATTACAAATTATTGCCATCCACGCAGTAAGCATGTCATCTGTTGAATATCTTTGTCCTGAATCAGGCTGATAAATTTTGAAATCTCCTGAAAGAGTGTCTATGCGGGGCATTGTAAATCTTACACTATCCTCCCTCACAAAGCGACATTACAACTTTCAGTATAGCAATAAAAAACGGTTTGCTATATTCGGTTTGGGGATAATGTGCTCCGTCGGGGAAAGAAGTTTCTATTCCAGAGCGATTCAGCTTGTCTTTCAGATGATCTCTGTAAAGCTTTCGCAGTTCTGAATTCTGCAGTATTTCTGAATGTTCGGAAAAATCTTTTGAATTAATTAAGCAAAATACCTTTTCAAGAGCTGCGTAGAGTGCTCCCCAGCAGACGACCTGACCCCGCTCAGGTCTTTCATAAGAAAACATTTTTGCAAGCTCACTGCCTGCAAGTAAATACTGTATCTCTCTTTTCTTTCCGGGAACAGTTTTGCCCACAAGAACTCCTGATGCTGTCATTTCAGACAATGCATCCTGAACTGTCCGCAAAAAATAATAGCTGGACAAAGCGATGTCTCTGGCGACACCGTTTGGACTGTTTAACAGGTATGCTATTATCTCACTTCTTGCGTTTACTCCGAAAAATGCTCTTAATCGAAGTACGAGCGTTGCCGGATCTTTGACTGAGAACGGAGTTATTATACCTCTTTTTTGGAATTCAGATCTTTCGAATCCGTACTTCCTGAATACAGGATCGGTACCCCTGCCGTAAAATGAACCGGATTCATTGTTAAATAACGGCTGAATTTCTGAAATATCCTTTTTTAAAACAATCTTTTTCCATTTTGTCCTGTTACCGGTTTCGCTGATAATTCCTGCAACTGCCGCAACAACATTTTCACACTGGAAAAATTCTCTTTTCATCAATGTCTGCATGCGGCTGATATTTATCATACGCTCATTCACCATCATCCATTCGATCATAGCATCAAACAGTCTTGGATCAAATCTTGCGACAGATGCTGTCATTAAGATCAATGCCTCAGGATCGAGCATCTGGTCAACTTTTCCGCCATATCCTGCAACTCCCAGAGCACTCCAGTGGCTCCAGAGAAGTTTTAGCAGTGCTTCGTTGAAGTTATCTTTAAAGTTTTGAAATAATTGTGTCATAGCCGAATTTCCCTAAAAATGATATGAGTATCTGTCTGAATCCTTCTGAAACATCGTGCGTCATGCACCATTTTGATGCCGATAAAATTTCATCGGCTGAGGGCTTTAATTCAAGCAGGTCATCCACATGATATCCGCCTCTGTCAATTGAAGCATAAAGTTTGAAATATATCTGGTCTATACGGTCAATCCAAAAAACTGTGAGGTTTTCTCCGAAAGACTGCCTTTTTGCTCTTTTTTCTATTCCTTCCGGCAGCCCCATCCTGAAAAGGCCACCTTCTCCTCTGCTCGGACCGTTATTGAGCCAGTCTGTAGGCAGAGCAAGATCAATTGAAACTTCTTTTGCCGCTTCAACCAGTTCTTCAGGTAAAGGATCAGGGTCGGATAAAAGCAAATCTCCAAGAATAAGAGCAACAATATCAACATCTTTAGTAACTCTATTCTTGTAATTCAATGCAATTAGTGCTGAGCCTCCACATACTAATAATGCGTGGTGTCCTCCTTTATTCAGCCTGATTCGTTCAGATAAAAGCTTTAACGCCTCCAGTAACTGTTCTCTGTCGAATTTCCCTATTTTAATCATTTCTTCCTCACAACTTATGCAAAACAAGTATCATTTTAAGAGCAAAGAGGCGTATGTCAAATAAAATTATTATGATGCCCGACATCGGGCTGATAAATCTTGAAATCTCCTGAAAGAGTGTCTATGCGGGGCATCTTTATTTTACTGTACCGACTAACAACAATGGAAACGGAACATATAGGCACTTGTTATCATCGTAAAATCATGCTCCATTAAGTAAAGCATATGGGAAAATATACTTTAAAACAGGCTCCGTTACCTTCACATCCGTTTTCAACTTCAGCAAATCCGCCCATATTCTCTAAAGTGGCTTTTATGTTCACAAGCCCCACACCGGTTCCTGCAACTTTTGTCGTATAAAACGGGGTAAACAGCCTATTCATATTATTTTCAGGAATACCTTCACCAGTGTCAGATAGCGAAACCTCAATATATTCTCCGGGATTTACCTTGAAGCCGAATTTATTTTCACGCTGGTTTTCAATATTTATATTCCTTGACTTGATGAATATTTTACCATCAGCCTTGATAGCATCTTTTGAATTTACTATCATATTTGAAAAAACATTCATCATTTTTGCCTTGTTCCCTCTCACGAAGTTTCTTTTTTTTCCGGCAATGCTGTCATAATTTTTTTCAATTATTATTCTGCTCTGCGTTAAAGAAGCAGAAAACAGTTCTATGACAGCATCAATAAGTTCATCAATGTCTATCAATTCATTTTCAAGATCTTTTGAACTTTTGGCAAGAGAGGAAATATTAGAAAGAAGCCGATTACAGTTTATAACCGTTGCCAAGATATTTTTAATCCTGGTGTCTAATTTTTTATTTAAAACTGCTCCGTCTTCACTTTTATTTTCAGAAAGAGCTAACTCGGAATAACCTACTATAGCAGAAAGAATATTATTAAGATCATGAGTCAAGCCAAGAAAAAGATTTCCAAGTTGAGCAAATTTTTCAAGCTCTGTCACTTTTTTTATTATCTCATCTATAGCTATCCCCTCTGTAAGAAAACCATCCGGAGCATCAGCAGAAGTTGAAGGAAGAAAAGATTTGAAACACTGTCTGCTTTTTATCAAATCAACTATGAGAAGATTATAGTCAATTATTCCGGCAGGAACACCTTCAGCATCAACAACAACTGTAAAATTATGGTAATTGTCAGATATTTTTAAAAAAATAGCGTCCAACGGTTCGTCTATTCCGACAACATTAAAAGGCCGTACGCGACAATCTGCCACTATTCTTGTAGGTGGATATCCTGCCAGATCATTACCACCGATAACCTCAGAAAATTTCCCATCTTCATATACAAAAAGCACATGAGATCCTTTTTCTGACATAATTTCAAGAGCAGCCTCAACCGAACTGTATGAATCAATTGAAGGGATGGATCTTTTAAGATATTTTTCAACCAAATCCATTTCAGCCTCACAGTGTTTTACTGACAGATACTTTAATATTATACTTTACTCGAAGCATCGTCTGAGCAGAAACGAACGGTTCTATTTCTTCTAAAACAGAATCTACGATCGTCTCTTTATCAACCATCATGCAAAGCTGTTTTTTGACCACCATCGCTTCAATGACTTTATTGTCAATTTTGATTACTTCAAAAATTCCGGGACATAGAGTTTCCAACATTTTTTCTGCAGCTTTGGGACCTATTGCAGCGTTGCTACCTAAAACGAGAATATCTCCGCACGGGGGACAATCAAACACTTCAACATCCATATTAACAGTAAATTTTTTGGAAATCTTTTTTGAAAGATTTTTATCTCCTGCTGACATTTTAAAACTCCATGCTCTTTCTATTGCTTAAGCTAAACATTATTATTTTAATACATTTTAAATAAAACACAATTTTTTATGAATAACCGTTGGTCTGAGAGGTTCGGAAATTTTTAAGCAGGGGGGGGGGGGTTATCAATCTAATTCTATAGACCAGAATACACTACCATCGATTTTTTTTACATCTGAATATTTTTCTTTTATTTCAAGAATAATGTTTTTTACAGCAAAAAAGGCATCTACCACATCAGGATCAAAATGTTTTCCTCTTTCTTCTTTTAGAATTTTCAAACTTTTTTCAATTGAAAAAGGCTTTTTATAAGGTCTTTCTGTGGTCAGTGCATCAAAAACATCTGCTATTGCAACAATACGACAGAAAATCGGAATTTCTTCCCCATTTTTCCCATCAGGATACCCTTTTCCATTCCATTTTTCATGGTGTCCGCGTGCTATAATCTCTGCCATATTAATGATACTTGATGAAGATCCTTCAAGAATCTTCGCCCCCATCAAAGAGTGCTGTTTCATTATTTCCCACTCTTCTTCGTCAAGTTTCCCAGGCTTCTGGAGTATCTTATCGGGAATACCTATCTTTCCCACATCATGCATAGGTGCAGCCATGGAAAGCTTTTTAATATTACCTCTGTCCAATCCAAGCTTTTTCGCTATTTCAGCACAATAAACACCAACCCTGAAAACATGATTACCTGTGTCATCATCACGATATTCGGCAGCTCTTGAAAGTCTTAAAATTGCTTCAATAGATGCCATTTCCATTTTTCGGGAAGTTTCTTTAAGCTCAAAGGTTCTCTCTTCAACCTTTTTTTCAAGAAGTTGTTTTTGCAAAACTAAATTTTCCCGAGCTTTTTTCACTATAAGGTGATTGGCAACCCTTGCTTTCAATTCTTCAGTTTCAAAAGGCTTCGTTATGTAATCAACAGCTCCAAGATCAAAACCTGTTTTTTTGCTGTCAGCACTTGTCATTCCTGTAAGAAATATAACAGGAATTGAAGCTGTCTCTTTGTTCTTTTTGAGATCTTTGCAAACCTCATAACCATTGATGCCTTTCATTACGATATCAAGAAGTATCAAGTCAGGTTGTTCTTCCATTGCTACTTTAACAGCTTCGCTACCATTTCTTGAAACAATTACATCATACATATGAGCAAATGTTTCAACTACTATATCAATATAATCCACACAGTCTTCAACAAGAAAGATTTTGCTTCCGGCAAGTTCTTTAGCATCAACCATTTTCAACCTCTTTTAGAATTTTTTCGATGAAGATATTCATCTTTGTGTAACTGTATTTTGAAGCAAGCTTTTGCAGCAAATCCCTGCTTTCCAAGTCAAAACCTTTACATCGGCAACCTTTCAGTTTAGTATTTAAAATATTACTTATTAATACGGGCCTTCTTCTTTCGACAGCTTTTTTAAGCTCTTTTAAAAGCTTTAATACAGTTTCTTTTTCTCCAGTTTCCATGCTGCTTTCATTTTCGGCGGAACTGTTTAAAATAAAGCTACATTGAGTGATCTTGTTAATAATATGAGACACCTCATCATTAAACTTTAAAAAAGCCTCCTCAAACTTTTCAGAATCTTTTTCAATAGATGTTTTTTCAAGAACATAAGCAATATTTTCTAATTTTTTCAACCCCAAAGTCGCTGCAGCACTCTTTATTGAATGAGATAACATCATAATATCATCGAACTTCTTTTCTCTGGAATACTCAAGTATCATACTTCCGGAATCGGAATAGTTTTCAATGAATTTAGAAAGCATCTTTAAAAACAGTTCTGTATTTCCTCCAATATTCATTAAAGCTTCACTCATATCACTTTCTTTAATGTCAAGAGTTTTTTTTATGCTCTCTATTTTTTTGTTATTGTTATAATTCGGCAGAACACAGCAACTTTTGGCTAAAACCTTATTAATAGTTTTTTCCAAAACTTTTAACTTAACAGGTTTTTTTAGAAAACCCAGGCAACCTTCTTCAACAACAACCTTAATATCCTCATTTGAGGTGTAACCTGAAAGTATAATAGCTTTCACATTTCTGTTTATCTTTTTTAAAAGAAAAAAGGTTTCTCTGCCGTTTAGTCCAGGCATCACCATATCTATCAGTACAAGACCTATTTCCTTCCAATTCTTTTCATAAAAATCAATTGCGGCCACAGAATCTGAAAAGCCGAAAACCTTATAACCCATGGATTCGATCATATCTTCAAGAATGGTTCTTACAATGTATTCATCATCTATCACGATGATATTTTTCTTATACTCTTCAGGCATACGACTACACTCTCATTACACAATTCTTCCCGGTTTTTTTTGCTCTGTACATAGCTTTGTCAACTGCTTCAATATTTTGCTCAACAGTTTTACTGACATCAAACTCTCCGACACCAAAGCTTGCCGTAATTACAAGCTCTTCTTTTCCAAAAATTATTTTTTCTTCTTCAATTTTTTTTCTTAATCTTTCAGCAACAATCAATGCACCCTCTAATTTCGTTTCAGGTAGAACTATCAGAAATTCTTCCCCACCCCATCTGCAAATATATTCCTGAACTCTGGTGCTATTTTTAAAAATGTTTGAAATCATTTTTAAAACAGTATCCCCAAATTGATGCCCATATACATCGTTCAATTTCTTAAAATTATCAACATCACAAACTATAAGAGAAAAACGGTTGCCGTACCTTTTTGAGCGGAGCATTTCACTATTTATATACCTTTCAAGTTCTCTTCTGTTTAAAAGTCCGGTCAGAGAATCATGGCTTGCTACATTTTCAAGTTTTTTTACTGTTATTTCTCTTGTGAATTCATTAAAAAATGAAAACGCTGCAACAGCTACAAAACATAGAATAAAAACAATTTTCATGGGAACTGAATAGTCGGGAAGAACAAGTCCCGGATCAAGAAAAAACAAAATAGCGATAGCAAGAAAGGTCATTATAACTACCACCGATCCACCAATTTTAGAGCCTCTTAAAAAAATTAACACTGGTGGCAACATGAATGCCATTAAAATTCCAGTATTATCTATTCCTCCAAAAACGAGGGCGTATATTGCGGAAAAATTAAGCAACATGATTAAAAATCCTGAAGAAAAGCCATGGCTTTTATAGACTTTCAAAAGAACCATATTTAAAACAGCAAAAAAAGTTATTACAAAAAAAACAACGCTTATTTTATACTCATTTCTTAAAAAAGCTGAAAGGCCCAAGCTTAAAAAAAGAATCGAAGAAAAAGCACTGAAAAGATTAGTGAGAAGCATGCTCCTTGCATAGTTGAGATCATTAGGATCCTCTTCTTTAGAAGAGTACCTGATAATAAATTTATCAACATCTTTCTGTAGTTTTTTTTTCATTATATGCTCCAGACCATAGACAACAACCTCATGACTTTTCCCCGATTAACTTTTTAACAATGTTCGATATTTCTTTGAAGCTAAAAGGTTTTTTTAAGCTTGCTAAAAATCCGTATTTCCCGGGTTCAGACATCACAGGATTGCTTGAATAACCACTTGATGCAAAAACAGGCAAGTTCGGTATAATTTTCAGAATTTCCGATACAGCTTCTTTTCCTCCTAATCCCCCTGGTATCGTCAAGTCAAGAATTGCACAGTCAAGACTTTCATTTTTTTCTTTAACCTCTTTTGTTATCGCTATCGCCTGCTCTCCATCGGTTGCTTCAAGAACACGGCAGCCCATATGTTCAAGCATATCCTTGATTATGGCCCTGACCGATTTCTGATCATCCATGATAAGGACTCTACAAACTTTTTCAGAGACATTTTTAACCACTTTTTTCTGATTTTCCTTTTTGCTTTTCAACATCTTATCAGAAACAGGAAGGTAGATATGAAAAACCGTTCCAACTCCCTCTTCTGATTCTACTTCAATAAAACCGTCATGTTTCTGAACTATGGAATAGCTGGTGGAAAGACCGAGCCCGGAACCACTTTTTTTAGTTGTAAAAAAGGGATCAAAAATGTTCTTCAAAAGTTCTGTTGGCATTCCCGATCCGGAATCAGCTATGGATATCCTGACAAATTCACCTTTTTCAAGATTGACACTGTGAACTGATACCCCTATAATTCCACCATCGGGCATTGACTGTAAAGAGTTCAATACAATATTTTGTATTACCTGAGATATTTGATCAGGATCGTAATCAACAGGTTTTAACTCAGGGTCAATGTCATATTCACACAACACATTTGAACCTGATAAAGCAAAAGTGCAGTGCTTGATAACGCATTCTCCGATATCTCCTGTTTTTTTGATAGGGTCGCCCCCTTTAGAAAAAGTTAATAACTGGTCTGCAAGACTTTTTGCTGTATTAAAAGATGCAGCTGCATTTTCAAGATATCTCTTTACCTTTTCTGAGTCCTCAACATTGCTTTTTGCCATCTCAACATTACCATAAAGCGAAAAAAGCAAGTTGTTGAAATCATGGGCTATCCCACCGGCAAGAATGCCGAGAGACTCCAGTTTTTCATGTCGAATTGCTTCTTCCTGAAACATTTTTTTTTCGGTAACATCTCTTGCGATTCCGTAAAGCACTTCTTCATCGGGGAAAGGATAGCAACTCCAACTTAACCATTTGTATGTACCGTTTTTACATACATACCTGTTTTCAAACTGTAACATCTCATTATTTTCAACTATTTTATTCTTTCTTTTAAGACACGCTTCTCTATCATCAGGATGTACAAATTCCAACCATGGCTTTGATTTAAGCTCTTCCATGCTCCAGCCAAGAGTAGCCGTCCATGAAGGATTGAGGGTTTTGAAATATCCGTCAAGACCTACAATACAGATCATATCACGGGCATAATTAAAAATCCTTTCACTGTCAATGAGAGCATTCTCAACATCTTTGAATCGGGTTATATCATGAATCACAACCATAATATGAGGTTTTCCATTAATTTTAACTGCAGAAATATTTATCTGTGCATAATATTTAGACTTGTCTTTTCTCAGGTGCATCGATTCAATCTCTTCACTCCCTCCCGACAAGAGATTTTCCCACAATATCTCTAAATCTTGTTTTAATCCTGAAAAAGGATCAATATCTTTTACTGACATGGCAAGGAGTTCTTCTCTGGAATAAAAAGTATAATTTTCCGTTATTTTGTTTGTTTCAATTATTTGTCCTTTCATGTCATGGACAACAACAGCAACAGGGACACTGTCTACAAATCGTTGTAAGCTCTCAGAATCAAAATCTATTTTTAGACGACCACTCATGGATACTAACCTTCTTCAACAAACCACACCTTTGTATTATACGCTTTTTAACTTTTTTTGGCAACAAAGTTAGACATTTTTTATTCACGAAATGGTTATATTAAATTTTGTCCCAAAAAAACACTATAAGAAAGTTTGTATTCTTTTTGACTTTAATTTTAAGTTTGATTAGGATAAGTTTATAATGCCTTCTTGTTCTTGACAATAAAAACATGTAATGTGTATCAAGAAACAAGAGGAAAAAGAAATGAAGTGCAAAAATAGGAGAAGAATTATGAGCTCTGATGATTTTGATGCCCAAAAAAGAGACAGAGATGATGTCATTTTTACAGATAAACGGGCGAATCCGAGGTTCAATCATAAGCTAAAGGTTGATTTTGAAGTTTCAGATGAAGGTCCACATACTTTTTTTGCTGGAATAACACAGGACATCAGCAAGGGCGGAGTTTTTCTTGTAACGCATCAAATATATCCCGTGGGAACTGATATGATTCTTTCTTTTATGATAGAGGGTGTTCAGCTCAAAGTGGATGCGGTTGTCAGGTGGACAAGAGAACCTGATAAAATACAGGACAAAGATATTCTTCCGGGAATGGGACTCCAGTTTATAAATCCAGGAAAAGAAGTCGTTAACGCATTTGAAAAGTTTCTTGAAAAAAAAGACACTCTTTTAGTAGATATGGATTGACACTGTTGTTATTTTAGATTTCAGACAAAAATGATTTCTATTTATAACAAAAATATATGGAGATAACAATGAAAAACTACAAGGTTCGGTTATAATAAAAATGAACTCATCGTTTGAAAAAATTGTAGATTCTCTTATAAAACTACATAAAAACAATAAAGAGGGAATGGTTGTTTTCGGATCGAGCATGTATCCAGTATTAAAACCTGGCGACATCATAATAATCGAAAAAGCTGGAAATGAAAAAATTTGCAAAGGACAAGTGATCGTATTTAAAAACAAAGAAGGAAAGTTCATCATTCACAGAGTGGTACAAATATCAGGTTCCACCATTATTACAGCTGGAGATAATGTCAAAGAATTTGACAGCCCGATCCATATAAACGATGTTGTCGGCATTGTTAAAAACATGAAGATAAAAAGACCTCTTTCTAAAATTGAGAGAAACATCAGGAATATCGTCATAAAGATCAGCAAGTGGATATTTAGCCGAAAAAAAAGGTGAGCTAATTTTCATTTAAACTGCTTGAGGGTTTGCCACACTTGTGTTGATTAAGAAGAAAGTACGGCTCAAGAATACCCAAAAGATTGTTGGCATTTTCATAATCATTGGAATCGAAAAGTAATGATACCATTTTGTCAGTCAAGTTAAGAACTCCGGCAATTTTATCGTGAACAAAAATTGGAAGAGAAAGAAAATAGTCTTTTGAGTATCCTTGACCTTTTTTAAAACGAGGATCTTTGTCAATATCCTCAACAAAAACAGGTTTTTCAGTATCAATGACAGTCCATGCGACACTGTCCGGCTTATGCTCAACTTCAAGTCCGACAATTTCTTTTTTACTGGCAGCCTCAACAACAAGATTTTTTCTACAATTAAGAAGCATTATAGATCCCCTTTCTGTATAAAGAAGTTCCAGCAAGCGGGGTAGTGCTTCATTTATAAAATCTGAAAAACTTTCGTTTCTTTTATAACACTCTGCTGTATTTTCTCTGAATATTGCTATTTTTTTATAGTAATAGGTATCCCTGAGAACATCCATTGTTTTGACAAGCTTAACCATTAACTCACTAAAGTCTCTCATCCCTATACTGAAATATTTCTCTGGAAACTTAACTGCTTTTACCCAGTTTAAATATTTTGAATTGTCGCGGGAAACAATAATAACGGGAATAAAGTTAAGTTCACATGAATTATGCAGTTCAATAAGGTCAAGGATGGAAGTATAACTGTCTTCAACAATAAAAAATAGTTTGTCTCTGCCGTGTTCCGTAACAATATCATCAATATTGACAAAAGAGTTTTTCCATCCTTGAGATTTTGCCATCATAACAACTTGGTCTTCAAAATCTTTGTCTCTTATCGCAGTACAAATTTTAAGTTCTTTTTCCATGAACACACCTCCTTAAAGTTTCAAAGTATTATAGCCTTCTCTTTCTTTACAGGCAAGTTTTATACTATCAGCATACAATCACCATATGAATAAAACCGGTATTTTTTTCTTACAGCTTCATTGTAAGCTTCAAGTATGAGGTCTCTTCCTGCAAAAGCCGCTATCATCATAATTAATGTGCTTTGAGGAAGATGGAAGTTGGTCAATATGCTGTCAACGAATCTATATTCATATCCCGGATATATGAAAATTCCCGTTTCTTTGTCACTTGGTTCAATGATACCGTTTTTGTCCACAGCACTTTCAAGGGCTCTTACCGTAGTTGTTCCCACTGCAAGTATTTTTCTGCCTGATGACTTATCTTTATTAAGCCTTTTTGCCGTATCTTCAGGTATTATAAAGTGCTCTTTGTGCATTATATGTTCTTCGACTTTTTCACTTTTAACAGGCAGGAAAGTTCCAAGTCCTACATTCAGAACAATATTTTCAACATGTCCTTCCGTTATCTTTTTTATGCGGCCAAGTATCTCTTCATTAAAATGGAGTCCTGCTGTAGGCGCCGCAACTGAGCCTGGAACTTCAGCATAAACAGTCTGATATTTTTCCCTGTCTTCGGTTCTACTTTTTTTCTCGTTCCTTTTTTTAAGGATATAGGGGGGAAGAGGGATGTCTCCATTTCTATCAAGATAGTCTGCCAACGAATTTCCGGAAAGAGAAAACCTTACATCTGCGAACTGACCGTCTCTTGCAACTATTTCAGCTTCAAGATTTTCGGGAAAATATATTTTTTCTCCCTGAGATAAATGTTTTGAACATTTAACCATGACTTGCCAGATATCATTGCGAACATTTTTGACAAGCAGAAACTCTACGGAACCGCCTGTAACT
>SLOD01000165.1 GCA_007132725.1 Candidatus Sumerlaeota bacterium | reverse complement strand
GCCAACATGGGGTCTGTGCCAACATGGGGTCTGGATAGCATATTTATATAAATATCTCTCATAAACTTACAGACAGAACAAGCCTTTTGGTTTAAGGATACTATTACTAATACCAAGGTGACTTTATCCCTCTAAAAAGTAGCGTTTTAAACTAATTCTCATATCACCTACTTTTTTCTTGACATACCCTTCTTTTTATCAAATCATTGAGCTGTGGAGATTATTTCTTCGCTTTTTGGGGACTAAAACCCCAGGGCGCGAAAAGATTGTTTTAGATGTTGGTTATATTTTTAATGGAGAAGCCCATGAGTTACTTAAAAGAAGTTATTGCCAGAACAGAAGAGAAGAATCCTTCCCAACCGGAATTTATTCAGGCGGTGGAAGAAGTGTTAATGTCACTTGAAGCAACAGTAGACAAACATCCCGAGTTTGTTGCAGCATCCATTTATGACCGCATTGTTGAACCTGATAGACAGATAATTTTCAGAGTGCCGTGGGTTGATGACTCAGGCAAAGTCCAGGTGAATAGAGGTATGCGTGTTCAATTCAACAATGCAATAGGTCCATACAAGGGAGGTCTCAGATTCCACCCTTCTGTGAACATTGGTATAATTAAATTCCTCGGTTTTGAGCAGATATTCAAAAACGCTCTCACAACCCTTCCAATGGGTGGTGGAAAAGGGGGAAGCGACTTTGACCCTAAAGGAAAAAGTGACGGTGAAGTAATGAGGTTCTGTTACTCTTTCATGCACGAACTTTTCAGACATGTAGGACCGGATACAGATGTTCCTGCCGGAGATATCGGTGTCGGAGGTCGTGAAATAGGATACATGTATGGATTTTACAAAAAAACACTGAATGAACACACAGGTGTCCTCACAGGAAAAGGTCGTGAATATGGCGGCAGCCTGATCAGACCCGAAGCTACCGGCTACGGAACAGTTTATTTTGCTGCAGAAATGCTTGCCACAAGGAACGATTCTTTTGAAAATAAAACTGTCATAATATCAGGAGCAGGCAATGTTGCTCAGTTTGCTTCAGAAAAAGTACTTGAACTTGGAGGAAAAAACATATCTTTCTGCGACAGTTCAGGAACAATAATTGATATGGAAGGAATAGACAAGGAAAAACTCAATTTTGTAATGGAACTTAAAAACATTCGCAGAGGCAGAATAAAAGAGTATGTAGAAAAATACCCGAACGCTGTTTACTACGATGGCAAAAGTGTATGGGATGTTGCCCGTGACGAAGGAATTAAATGTGACATCGCCCTTCCTTGTGCCACTCAGAACGAAATTCATGAATCTCATGCGGAAGCTCTTATTAAAAATGGATGCTACTGCATTTCAGAAGGTGCGAACATGCCTTCTCTTCCTAAAGCTGTTGACATTTACCTTGAAAACAAGGTTCTTTATGGACCGGGTAAAGCTGCCAACGCCGGAGGAGTTTCTGTGAGCGGACTTGAAATGAGCCAAAACAGTCTCAAACTTTCATGGGAAAGAGAAGAAGTAGATAACCGCCTTAAAGTTATCATGAAAAACATTCATGAATCTTCTCGTAACGCAGCGATCGCATACGGGTTTGATGAAGAAAATTATGTCGCCGGAGCAAACATTGCCGGTTTTCTTAAAGTTGCCAAAGCAATGCTTTCTTACGGTGTTCTGTAAGCATTTAAAGATTTGTTGGTGTAGCTGTGAGGCAGTCTTTTAATCGGGACTGCCTTTTTTTTGATCTTTATTATCTTCTTTCTTTTTCTTCCCGTTCAGATCAATACCGTACTTTTCAACAAGACGGGAATAGAAATCATACTCTTCACAGAACATGACAGGTCTATCAGCTATTTTAGCATAAGAACAGTTTTTCAAGTTAATACAGTTGTCACAAAGACCTTTTGATTCCCTTTTTTTGGGGGAACTATTTTTGTCTGTCCCTTTATCTTTATCTGCCATGACCTCCTCTTTACTGAGTCTGTTTTTTCAATTTCTCTCTTAGAGTTTTCCTATCAATTCCAAGCAACTCCGCCGCCTTTGTTTTGTTGCCTTCCACTTTTGATAACACATCTTTTATGTGATCAAGCTCTACTTCAAACAGAGTTCTGTTAAGCCTGCTTTCTTCAGAAATGTTAAACCTCATATATGAAGGCAGATCGGAAACTTCGATCGTATCAGCTTCAACTTTATGAGCTATATCCCTCATAAGTCTTTCCAGCTCCCTTATATTTCCAGGCCAACTATACTCAAGAAGATAGTGAACGACTTTTTCATCGAGTACCGGCACCTTTGCCCTACCTATTTCGTTGCTGGCTTCAGCTAAGAACATATTGCTTATAAGTATTATATCTCTTTCTCTTTCTCTCAAAGGCGGCAAAGCTATATTTACCACATTCATTCTGAAAAAAAGATCCTCTCTGAAAAGCCCCCTCCTCACCAAGTAGATCAGGTCTCTGGAAGTTGATGCCATTATTCTGCACTTAATATTTCTTGTAACATTGTCTCCCACATAAGTTATTTCACCGGAAAACGCCCTTAACAGCTTAACCTGTGTGGATAGAGATGTCTCGCTTATTTCATCAAAAAATACAGTCCCCTCTCCTGCCATCTCAAGAAACCCCTGTTTCACATCTCCATTTGAACTCTCTTCCCCTCTCCTTTTATATCCGAATATTTCCCCTTCGAGAATAGTTTCGGGAATGCCTCTGCAGTTTATATGAATAAAAGGCTCTCCCGATCTATTGCTTTCGTAATGAATAGCTCTGGCAACAAGCTCTTTTCCCGTTCCTGCTTCTCCTGAAATCAGAACCGGCAGAATATTTTCAGACGCTTTTCTTATGGAATCTGCAACTCTTCTCATCCCGCCTGACTCACCAATAATACCATACTGCTTTGAGATACTTTTTTTTGACTGCTCACTTTTCATTACCCTTATGGCGAGTTTTTCTAAAGAACGGTCTATGGCCTGCTGTAACTCTTCATCAGTAAAAGGTTTTGAAAGATACTCTTCCGCTCCCGCTTTGATCGCCTCTACAGCACCTTCAACAGAAGCATAGCCAGTTATCATCATAACTTCAGTATTTTTATAATTCTCTCTTACATGTTTGATAACATCTATGCCGCCGATAAATGGCATATGGTAATCTGTAATAACGAGATCCACATGTTCGTTTTTCAGGATCTCGATAGCTTCTTCAGCACTTTCAGATGAGAATACTTTGTACCCCATATGCTCAATGCTTCGATGAAGCAACTCAAGAGTATCAGGAGAGTCATCAACAACCAGAATGGTTTCATTTTTTCTTTTCTTGTTCATCTTTTTCTTCTCCTCCATTTTCGACAGGATCATCAGCGAGGGGAAATTTCACAATAAAAGCAGCCCCTTGCCCTGGTCTGCTTTCCACGAGAATCGTTCCTCCATGGGATTGCACAATACCGAGAACAACAGGCAGTCCCAGTCCCGTTCCTTCATTTATACCTTTTGTCGTATAAAAAGGAATAAATATTTTGTCGATCTGATCTTTTGTCATACCGACTCCGGTATCTTTTACGGTCAAAGATATGGCATTTATATGTTTCTCTGTACTTATAGTAAGTTCTCCTCCTTCCGGCATAGCCTGGATAGCATTCACTACCAGATTGACAAGTACCTGATGCAACTGAGAAGGATCTATCTTTATCAAAGGGAGATCTTCGCTGAGATTTTTTTTAAGTAAAATGCCGCTTTTTTTCAATCTGCTTTCAAGAAGATAAAGTCCATCATTAATCCTTTCGTTAATATTGAACAGTGTTTTTTCAGGAGGTTTCTGTCTGGAAAAAAGCATGAGTTTCCTGATAATTTCCCTTGCATGCATAGAAGCTTTGATTATCTTATCTATATCTTTTTCAACTGATTCATTTATTTCACCATATTTTTTTATCAACTGGGCAAAACCGAGTATCCCTCCCAACGGCTCATTGAGTTCATGAGCAACTCCCGCTGTCAGCTGACCTACCGTTACAAGCCTGTCAGCATGGAGAAGCTGTTGCTGGAGTCTTTCCCGTTCATCTTCAAAAAGTTTTCTCTCAGCGATCAAACCCAACTCTCCGGCAATTGTTTTAAGCAAAGGACGCTCTTCATTAAGAAAAGGACCTTTATCAAGACTGCTGAGCTCTTTTGTATATCCTACCTCGACATATCCCGATATTTTACCGTTAACTGTGATGTCCTCTTTCATAACATGCTTTGGGAGTTTGTAGTTTCGACTTTTAAAAGTTTTATTTCTATAAATTATTTTACAACATGCAAATTCAGGGCGTAAAAATCCGGGAGGTATTATATCTGCAGCACCTATAAGAACATCATCAAGCGAATTGTTCTTTTCCGCCCCAAGACGGGTAATCTGAAAAATAGTGGTAAGCTCTTTTATTCTTTCTCCCAGATGAAATTTAGCTTGACGGTGAGATCTCGCAAAACCGATTATATCAAACAGATACTGATATAATTCCGTTTCATAGTTATTTACAACATGCTCTTTCTTCCATTTTAATGATATTGTCCCTAAGACATCACTTCCTATCCTTATAGGAAGTATAAGCAGCGACAAGAAATCTGTTGTTATATTAAGCATATAAGCAGATGATCGATTTTCATAGGACAATAGCAGTTTCAAAGGCTTAGATGTATCTGAAATATTCAATCCAAAACCATCAGTTATAGAAGGAGAGTCCTCTACCTTTTTAAAAAAGACCGTTCTCTCAAGATGCTCAACAATTGTTTCCGAAACAGCACTATTAACAAAATCAGGAGCTTCCCCAAATTTCTGTGCCGGAGTTACCGTCCAATCTCCGTCATCATTAAAAATGAACCGGTAATAGTTTCTTATATCGTTAATAATTATACTTATCTGATCCGCTTTGGAGAACTCAAGAACTGTCTTTGAAATATCTCTGAGATAATCACTGATAAGTGTTCCCCTGTCTGCAAGTTTTATAAGTTTAAATGAAAGCTCATGAAAACTTTTTAATGTAGGATCTTTTGAGGACGACATTGTTTTCTCCATCTAAAAACAGAGGGGATAAAATGCTTATGGAATCTACCACATGAGAAATAAAAAATCAACTGCACCCTCAAGCATATATTTCTGTTTTCTGCTTAAAAAAGTTTGTTTTGAAGCACATCATCATTTATTGAGCATTTGCACACTCTGCTTACAGCAGGTAGCCATTCTTTTGAAAATTCTCCGGAAAGAACCGCCTCTTTTGTCGAAGATCTTTGGAGAAAGTTTACGACCTCTTTAATGTCATCTCTATTAAAGTATCCTGGCGAAGCAGGAATAAGAACTATGAAATCATGGTGAAGCAGTCTGATTATTGGCGGAACAAATGTTAAAAAATAAAGCCGGTCATTTATCAATATATTCACTTCCGCTCCATCGGCATTTATATCAGCCGCCTTGATAGTAAAAGGACCTGTTGTCACTGAGTTTTTTTCAGAAAGAACAAGATATTTTCTTATCTTCATTAAAGATGCTGTTTTTTTTAAAGCAATCCTTATTTTTTCAGACACACGAAAATCCGACTCTATTTTTTTAGTAAAAACAATAGCATTATTTGAAGAAGGGATATCATCCGGGCTGTTTATTCTCAAAGACCTGCCGGAAACTGTTATATGCCATACCGAATTGATCTGCATTTTAGTCTCAATCATTAACAACTGACGATCCGAAACGGTTTGGAAAGTCAGATTCCTGGATCTTTCTTATATTCATCAGCACACTGTGATTAACAGGAGCTCTTAACTGCTTAATATGTAGAGCGAGGTCTTTGTCAAAAAGATGTGGATCTATCCCCCAGTTACTTTCATCAGTTGTCATAATAAAGTAAAATTCGTTAAAAGACATCAAAAGAGCTCTTTCCGGGTCCGGTTTAAAATCATCTTGTTCAACAAAACGGCGTTCCAAAGTATAAGTACCCAGTTGTCTTCCGTTTTTTTCCTCGATACTCCATACGGTTATACTCCTTGGAACAGTAACCCTTTCACCCTTTATATGCTCAGTCCTTAAAAGAACCCCCTGTTTATGATAAGAGAGCCGTCTCATTACTATTTTACGGGCGACATTTACTTTATCAGTAAATACGATACGATCGTTCAACCCGTGTCCTCCATCCTTGCCTACAGCAAGAAAATCCCATCCCTCGGCATAGTATCTGGTTTGTGTAGGGTAAATCGGGTCAATATTGCGGATACGGTATATTCCGTTTGATATCAGTTGAAATATATCATCGCCTCCGGCTATATAAACAATTTCTTTGCCGCTGTCATACTCCTTCTTTAAATTATCAAGCGTGTTACGATGCCATGACTTCCACTCTCCACGAGCCAGATAATACCAGATAACTTCATATAGCAATCTTACCAGAGGATGGTTATTTTCTGAAGAAACCACTTTCTCAAAATGTTTAAAAGTATCAGGATAAAAACAATACTCAAAAAAACGGTTGGCGATGCTGTTCAAGTTTGAGTCAAGCTCATCGAAATCTTCACTATGTAAAAGCGTTTCAGCAAACAGCCGGTATTTCGTATTAATATTCGTTCCGCCATACTCACTTATTTCTTTCTCTTCCCTGAAATTGATACCGGCACTTGTAAATTTATTTTTGATAAGAAAATCTACAAACCCCGGAACATTGTTTTCTAAAAAACCCTGCAAAGTCTTCACTTGAGAAGTGAGTGTTTTTATCTCATCCTCCTTCATATCACTGTACAAAGAAGTCCGGGGAAACATAAAAGTTAGCTGTGGCAGTATTCCGGGAGGGATGTGTCTGACAAAATGCTCTATGAACTGAGGATATGTCTTTTTGACTAATTCATTAAAATTAACATCTTCTCTTATTTTCTGTGTAGTTATCCATTTTGCAAAAACTTCTTCGCTTTTTTTACTGACAGAATTGGAAGCCGATGCTGTCTTTGACATAAAGATCATAATAGTGAAAAAAATGATCGTAACTGTCAACAGTCTGCCGACACCGGATTTTGAAAACTTCATAAACGACATCTATTAAAATCTTTCCCAAACTTCATGCATTATTCTGTCTCTGAATCCCCAGGTAACCCTGAAGTTTTTTGCAGGAAAATTATTTACGGCAAAGACATAAAGGTAAACCTTTCCGCTTTTTGCCCTCATGATCCCTGACAAGGCTGTAACTCCTGTCAAAGAGCCAGTCTTCCCTCTTATACACCCGAAACATCCATCATTCGTCCGTGCCCTTTTCAAGGTCCCATCTTCACCAATTACGGGAAGAGACGAAAAAAAATCTATCATATCATAATTATCACTGTTAAACTTTTTAAGAAGTTTCAGATAAAAACTTCCGGGGACTTTGTTTTTGTTGTTCCCCAGTCCGCTACCATTAGTAATATCAACTTGTTCTCCCAGTTCAGAAAGTGCATACTGTCTTAAAATATCTACCCCTTTACCGGCATCTTTTTTAAGTATGGCCCCCATGAAATACTGTACACATTCAGCAATATAGTTTGATGAATACCGGTTCATTGTCCTTAAAATATCCCTTAAGGGGCTGCTTTTGTGTACATAGTTAACATTCCCCTCTCTGCTCATTTCGGACAAAGGAAGTTTTTTTCTCTCAATAGGTATGTCTTCAGACCCGTCTAAGAGGAAAAGGAGCGTCTCCACATAATGGTTCAAAGGGTTTGCAACTCTCCTGTATATTCTTTCAGGACGGCTTCTCTGAACCCCGAGACTTCCTCTCACTACTATTTCGGTTTTCCCGTCACGGGCTACCGACCCTATGACCAACCCATGTCCTGAACCTTTAACCCCCACTGCAGAATTATTTACGATAAAATGAGGTCCGGGAGTAGTAATATTTACATCTACAGGCTTGCCTACTTCAACAGCACTGACCGTTATTTCAACAGAGTTATAGTTCAACCCGAGCGGAGAAATGTGGGCAAGATATGCATTGTCTCCTCTTTTTCCTCCTTCTACATAAAAATAGCCTTTTTCTCCGTAAATAAAGTCATCCACTACGACCCTTCTCACTCCGCTGACACCTCTTCTTTTAAGATCCTGTGCAAGCACCCACATCTTTTCGATCACCATCTCAGGATCACCTGCCGCTTTCAAATAAAGAGTACCGTCCGAAGGATCAAAGGAAAACATTGTCATAAACCTGAAACCCCCGCCAAGATGATGTAAAGCAGCTGCTGTTGTAAGCATTTTCAGATTTGACGCATAATGTAGAGGCGTTTCGGAGTTTATAGACAAAACCTCTTTTTCTGCCTCTATATCGTAGAGAATAAGAGCCACCTCTTCGCTCTTTGCCGGAGAAAAGTCAAAACCGTGTGATGCAGAAAGCGAAATAAAAAAAATAAGTATATAAAACGGAAACCAGATTTTAACATAAATCAATTTTCATACACCTCCTTCAGCCTTTTTTCCTGGAACTCCCGGATGATGTTGAATCCGATTTTCTTTTCCCGGCTGAAACCTGCTTTTTATTTTTTGTATCTTTACTTTTAGATACCTTTGCTTTATCTGAAGTACTTGTTTTTTTGCCGGCACTGTCCTGTTTTGAAGAACCGTCCTTAACCGAAGGTTTGGCTTTACCCTTTTTCTCTGGAACATTTTTAGCAGAGCTCTTTTGATGAGGGAAAGATTTTTTCTTTGCTCCACCTTTCTGTTTTTTTCCTGTCGGACCACTTTCCGGCACTTCATCAACATCAGGAATATCATCTAAATTTTCATATCTGTCTGTCTCCAGCTCTTCTTCAATGAAAGGAGCGACCATTTTTTTCACAGTTTCTTTTGTTGAACTGTACAATGCTTTAAAAAGGGGGGGGGCTTTTTCAGAGTTTTCTATCATATCATTTATTCTTTTCGTTGTTTCAAGAACAAATTCTTTTTTCGCCTTCATTTTTTCATTGCCTTCGACCATGGAGTTTACTTTTCTTATTCCACTTGAAACCTCCTCTTTAAATGCGGCAAACTGCTCAGAGGTAAGTATTGTTTTTAAAAAAGCGTCTAATCCTTTTTTCATTTCCATCCTCTCATATTACTGTTTTCTATTTGAATTCAATATGATTTTTCAGGCTGAACTCTCTTGTTTGCTTCAATAGCGGATCAACATCCAGCAAACTCCCGCCGTCAAGAGCCCATTGATATGCTATCTCTTTAATAGATCCGATTATCGAATATGTAAGAAGTCTTGTATTTATACCGGAAGGTATTTCTCCGCACTTCTGTATCATGACAAGTGCACCCTCCACATATTCTGCAAGTTTTGCATAAAAAAGAAGAAGCTGATGATCGAATTCATTGTCAAGACCGACGGCTTCACTGACAATAATTTTAGTAAGGTCCCTGTTTTGAATTATCATATCTGCAAACTGCCTTATATTTCTATCGAACTGCTCAGTAAGCGGTTCATCAAGACTGAACATCCTGATGTTTTCAAGCATGGAGGAAGAAAACCCGCTTATAAGGTTTTCAAAGATATCTCTCTTATTATTAAAGTAAAGGTATATCGTTCCTCTTGCCACATCAGCCTTTTCACAGATATCTGAAATACTTGTTGCATGATATCCTTTCTTTGCAAAAACTTTGCTTGAAGCTAAAAGTATCTGCTGTTTTCTGGAAGCTTTCCTTGAGTTTCTCATGATCACATAAGTTTTGATAAAATTCGGTAATATGGCGCAATATATTTTGACGGAAAATCAATATCCCTTAAGTAGTCGATTTTTCTCTCAAAATTATCTCTCAAAACATCTATATAAACCTCATTTTCTGAAACCTTGCTTACATCAAAAACTGTATCAAAGTCTTTTTTTACTGCCTTAAAGATATTTTTGTCAGGGACAAAGAATCCCGGAACAAGCTTCCACTCTTTCCACTTCATTTCACCTTTTGCAACCTTATGATAGGCAGAAAGCAATATTTCGCTGTTGACCTCAATGTTTTTTCCATTGCGGGCCAGAAAACAGCCCGTGTTGAAGATCAGTAATTTAGGCTTTGCTTTTTTAACTACTTTGTCAAAAACTTTAAGTTCATCCTGAATATCCCATACAGCGGAAGGATTCGAGCCGGGAACAATTTTAGTTTCTCCGCAACATTCACACTCAGAAGCAAAAGTGAACCATGCGGATGTTATCAAGTCAGCATCTTTCACCATTGTAACTGGAGGCAGTGTTTCATCTTTTACAAGCATTACTATATACTCGGGAAGACTGAGATCTTTTTCTTCCTGGTCAAACACTGTCTGCAACTTTCCAGCCGGGGCAAGCATATGACAGGCAATAACTTTTTTTGTTCCGGAACCATCATCTGCTACAGGGACATTTTCTCCCGTAATAATATTGAACTTTGATCCGTTACGAATGATATTGCTTTCAACTGAACCGAAAAAAGTCTCTCCAAAAGAGACAACCGATTTTTTTCTTCCCTGAACATGGCTCAGTAAAATAATACCCGAATTTCCGCTAAGGAACACTCCCTCACTTTTTCCTTTAAGCTTATCAGTATGAGTGTTGAATCCTAAATATGCTTTTTCACCGCATTCCATCCCTACAGTTACAAATGTCGTATCAAGAGGTTTTCCATTTTTCAGTACACGGAGGGTTTTTGCAACTCCATTTACTGGAAGAGCATCACATTTAGTTATAGCGGAATTCCATGCAAGCACACGAATAGCTTTCTTGATCTCTGTAAAACTTTTAGCACCCAACAAAAAAGCGGTGTTAGTGTCAATATCATATATCATCATTATTCTTGGCGGTTCTGTTCCGTTATTTCCGTCTCCTCCGGATTTCCAGTAGAGCCATTCTTCGTTCACCCAGTCAGGATAACAGACTATCCTTATCGCTGGCATATCTATTTTTTTGCTTTTTGCATACGATTTATCGTTTTTGTCATCACACGGATAGTAGTGTACCCCGAAATCATACGCCAACTTGGCATACTGAGACGGAACAGTAAGCTTTAAAAGAGCGTTGAACTCCGCATTGTCTGAAAGATATGCACTGTGAGTCACCATCTCTCTTTGAACAAGTTCATAGGCAGATTCTCTGACAACATCTACCAGGTAATCTCTCTCTTCCTGAAGATCTTTAAAGCAGCAGGCTTCCGACACAGACGGAACTACTTTTACCGCCCAGTTAGCGGAAGAAACATCTTCTCCTGTCAGAGATATAAGAATTTTCTTATCACCCTTTTCTCCGCCCGCTTTTTCATCACTTACCAAGACAGTCGGCTGTTCGGAAGCAAGTTCATAAAGATCTTCGATCTTAAGTTCATTGTTTGCCGGAGAATTGATCAATGTTACAGCCAAAGCTTGGATTTCAGAAATGTTTTTTTTAGCCTCTCCTTTGAGGATGTCGATTGTACTCATCAGGTTACCCCTTAATATTACTGGACAAAAAACTTATGCGACAACATTATACAAAAAACAACGTATAATATCAAAAAAATATTTAACGAAATTCATTTATTTATGGGATCTTACTTTCCGACACTTTCAAAAAAATTCAAAAAAAGAATAAAAGGGATGACTATCGCTTGCCATTTTTTTGAATGCGTTTATAATGTTACTTGGAAATGTTTCCAGTTAGGAACCAGACAGGAGGTTGTTTATGAAAAAAATATTTTTTTTAATTGCAGTGGTTTTCTGTTTTCAGATGATTTCAGCTCAAAACGCTGTCTTTACAATGAAAAACGGGAAAACTGTTTCCGGCAAGATAACAAAGATCGAAGCCGGCGAATTTCATGGAAAATCTTTTACCGAAACTACTTCGATCAATGGATTCAGAGGCACAAGTGACCTGAGCTTTCAATTCAAAGACATCAGAGAGATCGTTTTTAAATCAAGTGACGATGTATCCTGTTTTGAAGACGGCAGGTTCGTTCCTCTTAGGAAATTCTGTAATATGAGAGCTGAATATGTGCTGATACTGAAAGATCCCGGAGGAAACAAAGCTCCAGTGGAACTGTCTGATAACAGGCTTTTCATTTTTCACATCGAAGGCAGAAAGGAACCGCTAAGGCTGTTTTTTTCGAGGATACAAGTAAGTAATGAAGGAAGAGAAAAGGATACCGACTATCCCGATCTTGAAAGAGAAGTTTTAAACCATAGAAACAATGGTGTAAGAAAAATTACCTTTAAATGAAAGGAGGCTGTCAATGCTGTCTGTTAACAACTCTAATTTTGAGAGTGAAGTTGAAAATTTCAAAGGGCTTGTCGTAGTTGATTTCTGGGCACCCTGGTGTGGACCCTGCAGAATGCTTGGACCTGTGTTTGAAGAATTGGCAAATGATTTTTCAGATAACAGCAAAATCAAATTCGTTAAGGTCAATACTGATGAAAATCCTGAAATTGCAACGAAGTTCGCTATAAGGGGAATCCCTACCATCAAGTTCATCAAAGACGGAAAAGAGGTGGCACAACATGTGGGTGCCGCACCCAAGGAAGTTTACAAAGATCTTATTTCAGAACATCTGAACTGAAAACCTACTTTTGAAGAACTTCCGGCTTAGTCCGTACAACATTATCTATCGAATCAAGTATTGATCTTGCAATAGTATTAAGATATTTCTCATCAGCAAGAAGTTTTCTTTCTCTCTCGTTTGTAAGAAAACCTACTTCTATAAGAAGAGACGGCATTCTTGCTCCGACAAGAACATAGAAAAGAGCCCCCTTTCTATAACCCCTCACCCTCACACCGTACGGTTTAAGGTCTCTCTTTAATCTGGGACCGAGATCGGAAGCATATTTAAGACTATCTTTGACATAATAACTCATTGTCATGCCAACAAGTATTGTGTTAAGCAGTGATTTTGTATCTGACATTCTGTTCTCGACCAGAGCAAGTCTGTTGGAATAATCATCTCTTGAGTTATCAAGGTGATAGATTTCAACACCTCCTACAGCCTTATCCCTGAAAGCATTTGCATGGAGCGAAATAAATATATTTCCGTTAAAAGCATTGGCTATGGCAGCCCGCTCCTCAAGTGGAAGAAAAACATCCCCATCTCTTGTGAGTTTTACATCAAGCAACTCATATTGAGGGGCAAGTGCCTCAATCTTTTTTGCTAATCTCAACACCACATCTTTTTCATACATGTTACCCACTACCGCACCGGGATCTCTTCCACCATGACCGGGGTCTATCACTACTACTACAGGAGGTTTCTCTTTTTCATCTTTCACCCTTTTTTTATCAGGATATATCTTGGTCTCTTCTTTTTTGCCATAGTAGTCTATTACGATCCTCCACGGCTCTTCCATTTCAATGACACTGTAGTTTTCCACCTTCGATGTATCAAGAACTATTCTTACACTATTATCTCTGATACCCATTCTGATCCCTTTGAGAAAGGAACCGTATTCAATATCAGGAAGGACAAAGCCATCGGCATCAACAGACAGCAGATCTATGTAAATTCTATCATTTTTTTCTCCGGGAAGGAGATTGTATTTATAACGGACCCTGTCACTGGGGTAGATCGCAACTCTTATCGAGTTTTCTCCAGGCCAGACTTTGATATCATTCAATTTTTTATCCGGATCGCTCGTAAGATCGCTCAACAGCTGGGTAAGAGACTGTCTATCTTCTTCCTTTATCTGATCTTTTCCATAAAGTGAAAACAGAGATAAAAAACAGAGCGTAACAGCAAGAAACTTTTTCATCCTTAATTAAAACCTCAAAGTTCCGTAAAAACCAAATGAGTAAAATGCAGTATTTTTGTAATAGGATTCAAAGTTTACTCCTTCTCCTCTGTACCTGAGATACCACGCTGACCTTGTTGAAAACCCTAAGGTCGCAAAATCACTTAAAAGATAGTAGACTGACAGTCTGTAAAAAGGTTCATCTTTTAAAGCACCTTCATTTATATCTTCAAAAGTTATCGTAAAGTCAGCTCCTATCCTTTTAAACAATATCGTGTTAATAAAAGCGTTTATCTCAATATTGTTGAATTTAGAGTTGAGATCATTGCTGTATATCCTGTTATGACCGAATGAACCTCCTATAGAAAAAAGGCCTGTTATGTCATAAACAAGATCAAAGTAGTATCCGTGATTCCAACCCGAACCTTTTCTGGAAGGATCAGAGAGAAATCTTGTCTTGGTCATACCATCCCTGTAGTGCTCCCTCTGAATATCATAAAAAGTATTGAAATAGGATGGTGCATAGTTGCTCTGCATTGCTTTGTATTCCCATGTACTCAATATTCTCATGGGAATAATGGTGGGTAGATCTGCAACATGCTTGAGTCCCAAATGGAATCCGGATCCGGCATCTTTTATTTTATTCCAGTCGGTATAAAATTTTACCTGATAATATTCTGAAGTAAAAAACCTGAAACCTATATCAAACCCGGCAACATAAGTATATATCTCATCAACTGTTCTCCGGGGAACACTGTCATAAAGTTCCGAGACAATACGGTAGGGAGTGAAAACATCCCCCAGAAAAGTAAAACCCAGCTCGAGATTGTTCCAGTAACTCTGTTTGTCAAAAAAACTTAATGGTTTAAAATATGTCCGTCCCCCTATAACATTGGGTGGAGTAACATCGTCCATAAAAAAATCTATTCCGGCATAATCTGTATTGACACCTATATTCACCCCTCTTTTAGGAAAATTAAGCTTCAAAGTATTATGATAGGCTCCCAGGATCGTACCGTTTCCCATATAGCGGTTACGGTGCTCCCCGAAATAGAAGTAGAACAGGTCATGTTTATGTCCATACTGAAAAAACTTAAGTAGTTTGACCCAGTCTCTTGCTTCGTTCCAGTCATCTTTGGGGAAAACTTTTCCCGTTGTATCTACACCGTCTTTATTACTTAAAAGGAACCTGATCGGAGCATGAACTCCAAAAGCGAAAGAATCAAATGTAAATGTTCCAAAAAGGCTCAATTCAAGGAGAGTATTCCGCCCCTCATGAACAGGAAGAATAGAAAATCCTGCAAAATGTCCCTTTTGAAATCTGCAATAAGATTCATCCGGATCGAAGTCAACAGAGTAAAGGTTTAAGAAAAAAGTAAATATCAGCAATAAAGCACCTGATCTTTTCAACTTAAACCCTCTCTTTTTTATAGTTACTATGAATTTCACTTGCATTAAAAGAACTTCTTACAAATCTTCCTGAATAAACTTCTTTAAACCCGAGTTCCCTGCCATATTTTTCCAGTTCTTTAAACTCACTGTCACTATAGTCTCTTATAACAGGAAGATGTTGTTTAGTAGGTTGGAAGTACTGGCCTATCGTTAAAATATCGCAACCGGCATCCCTGATATCTCTCATCAGTTCCTCTATTTCCTCAAAAGTTTCTCCTACTCCGACCATCAACCCCGACTTTGTGGTAAAACCTTTTCTTTTCATATAAAGAAGTATCTCCAAAGATCTGAAATAATCCGCTTCCGGCCTTACCACATCATAACGACCAAGTACAGTTTCCATATTATGGTTAAAAACATCTATACCAGACCGTGCAATTGTGTCAAGTGATTTTTTTGATCCTTTGAAATCCGGAGTAAGCACTTCAACCACAGTTTTTGACGACATTTGTTTGACCCGCTCTACAACCTTGGCAAAATGTTCCGCCCCGCCATCATCAAGGTCATCTCTTGTCACTGATGTAACAACAACATATTCGAGTCCCAGCTCTTTTACAGCCTCAGCCAGATTTTCAGGCTCTTCCCGATCGGGCGGAGGAATGTTTCCCGACCGTTCAATATTACAGAACCTGCAGTTTCTCGTACACTTGTCTCCGAGTATAAGAAAAGTGGCAGTTTTGTTTTTGAAGCAGTCTCCTATGTTAGGGCAATGTGCTGATTCACAGACAGAATGAAGATGATATTTTCTCAGTATTTTTTTTACAGGAGCAACATACGGTGATTTGACTGTACTCTTCTTCTCTCTTTTTCTACACATCTATGATCCGGGTCTTTTTCAGTGAACTCTCCATAAGATCAAAAATTTCCGGCTCAAGCTTTTTCTCTTCCTGCTCAACTTTTTCAAGATCACCCCTTATAAGAGGCATTTTAGGTAAAAATGCTGTGCAACTGTCCGGACAATTTCTTATTGATATATCAAAAGTTCCGATCTTTCTGGCAATTTCTATTGTCTCTCCTTTTTCGGATGTTATAAGCGGCCTTATAACGGGAAGCTTTTTTACCGCATCATTTATACAAGTGAGATTTTCAATTGTCTGGCTGGCAACCTGAGAAAGAGACTCTCCTGTAACAAGAGCGGTAAAACCATTTTCAAAAGCGATCTTTTCAGCGATCTTGAACATCATCCTTCTAAAAAGTATTGTTCTGTAGCTTTCAAAACATCTCGCTTTTATCAGGAGTTGTATATCTATAAGCGGAGCTATGAACAGCTTTGTGGAAGAACCTTGAAATTTTTTAAGCTGCCTGGCAATATCAATGAGTTTTTTCATGCTCTCTTCTCCGGTATAAGGGGGAGAGTGAAAACTCATGTAGTGTATTCTTGCACCTCTACGCATACATAAAAAAGAAGCTACCGGAGAATCTATTCCACCTGAAAGAAGAGACAGGAACTCTCCTGCAGTTCCGGAAGGGAGCCCTTTTATTCCCGGAAGTTTTGAATTAAAAATAAATATCCCGCTTTTGTGTATCTCTATTTCCAGCCCCAGATCATAGTCTTTCATTGAAACTTTAAAGCGGTTTTCACATTTTGAGAGAACTTCGCCGGCTAATTTTTTTTGAATTTCAATGGATGTTCCGGGATAACTTTTATCAGGACGGTTACAGATAACTTTCATCACTGTCCGCCCCTCTTCCAGCCCTTTTTTTGCAAGAACAAGGGATTTTTCAACTATCTCTTCCCAACTACATTCCCGGGAAAGTTTCAACACCGGGGAGAAACTTGAAATTCCCGGGACAAAAGAAAGTCTTTTCACAGCATCTTCAAGGTCGCTTTCTGATTTAAGCTCAACAAGCATTCTGCCTCTGAATTTGGAAGCACTTCCCATTTCAGCGATACTGTTTCTTATATTTGCAAGTAAAATATTTTCAAACCACTCTCTGTTACCCTTTTTTATGGCGATTTCATCGTATCTGACAAGAATGTTTCTGAACATTAATTGATCTCTTTGGTATTAAAGAAAATTACCGAAAGAGAAAGTACAATAAGAACTATAAAAAGAGCATAAAATGATGCAAACCCTATATGCAGCCCTTCTAAACCCCTTCCATACACTAAATTATCCTTTATGTTAAAGTGTGAAAAATCAGGGAGAATATAACGGAGAGTATTGATCACTTTTGCAACATTTTCAGATGTTCTGTGAGTTATAGCATAAACCAAATTATAGGATGTGGCCCCTATAAGATAAAAAGATATCGTAAGTATACCTCCTACTGTGGGCTCAGTAAGAGTCGAACAAAGCACAGCGACAGAGATGATAGTGGCAGTCTGAAGAAATATCGTATAAATAGCAGGCAGATATGCAATTAATCTTTCAGGCCCGCCATAGACATGCAGAAGAACAAGAAATATCAGGGACATTACGATTATCTCAACAACGATGAGAAATATCATTCCGAAAAACTTGCCAAGAACATACTCGGTTCTTGAAAGAGGTTTTGAAAGGAGAGGATAAAGAGTTTTCAAAGTAAGCTCTTTCTGTACGAGGTTGATACCGAGAAAAATAGCAAGGACTGTTGAAAATATCTCAATGGTACCGAGACCTATATCACTTATAATATCCAAATTGTCTCCTATCGTCATCTGTGTGATAGCTATACCGAGAACAAAAATAAAAAGAGCAAAAAACAAGAGGACATAAAGCACCTTGTTCCTCACCATTTCAAGAAAAGTATAGTAAGATACGCTAATGATATTGTTCATGATGCCACCTCCCCGGATTGAGAGAAAACTATTTCTTCAAGAGACGGATAGACCCCTCCAGCATCATGGACGGTATAACCTTTTTGAACAATTGAAGTAAGTTTGACATTGAAATCATCAAGGTCTTCACAGTCTATGACAAACCTGTTGGAAACTACTCTGATGCCTTTAAAAAGAGAAAAAGCGGCATCTTTCATTTCATCAGGGGCGTTAAATTCGATCTTATATCTTATTCTGTCAGGGGGAACTATTTCAGGAACAGTTCCAAAATGTTTCATCAAACCCTTTTCAATTATAAGAACTCTGTCTGAAAGATTTTCAATGTCGGCAAGGATATGACTCGAAAAAACGACACTCTTCCCTTCTCTTTTCAAAGATCTGATTATTTCTTTCACTTCTCTTCTACCTATAGGGTCAAGACCGCTCATAGGTTCATCCATAATAACAAGCTGGGGATCATTGATGAGTGCCTGTGCCAGACCTATTCTCTGGAGCATACCCTTTGAGTACCCTGAAAGTTTTCTGTTCCGGTCATCAAAAAGTCCAACCCTCCTGAGAAGTTTTTCAGACCTGTCACGAAGAACTGTGCCTTTGATCCCTGTAAGTTTTCCGAAATAGCTCAGAAGCTCCATTCCGGAAAGTTGAGAGTAGAAGTAAGGTCTTTCCGGAAGGAATCCGATACTTTTTTTCACATCAGGATCCCCGGGATCTTTACCATTAACCTGAATTTCTCCGGCAGTTGGCCAGATAAACCCCATCATCATTTTGATAGCAGTGGTTTTGCCGGCACCATTATGTCCTACAAACCCGGCTATCTCTCCGTTTTCCATTGAAAAAGAGA
Organism: Candidatus Sumerlaeota bacterium; assembly: GCA_007132725.1. Taxonomy (GTDB): domain Bacteria; phylum UBP6; class UBA1177; order UBA1177; family UBA1177; genus SLGQ01. The sequence continues at coordinate 864 of SLOD01000165.1, read as the reverse complement.
GATCTTTTACCGCCTCTATTCTGTCCCATACCTTCATGGGGTGGCGGAATGTTTTTGAAACATTTTTAAACTCGATAGGTTTTACCATAAAGCACCTCATTCTGACAACCATTCTACTAACAACCATATTATTAAATAAGAAACAACCGCAGGAAGTCAAGAATTGTATCATCCTGAAGTTTTAAATTTTCAATATGAATTTGAATTCTTCTATTTTTCGTGCTATCATTTTCCGGACATTTTTGAGTAAAGGAGGAAACATGGCAATCGAAAGAACTCTTGTTTTAGTCAAACCCGGAGCTGTTCAAAGAGAACTCACAGGAGAGATCATCACCCGTTTTGAAAGAAAAGGAATTAAGATAGTGGGCATCAAAATGATGACAATGGATGATGATATGGTGGAAGAACACTATTCTCATTTGAAAGAAATGCCTTTTTTCGGGAATATAAAAAAAACAATGCAGAGAACACCTATAGTTGCACTGGCTCTTGAAGGACATGACATCGTAAAAAGAGTTCGGGTCTTAACAGGAGATACTAACCCCAGAGAAGCTGCACCCGGAACAATTCGCGGAGATTATTCAATATCTTTAAGCAACAATGTCATCCATGCTTCTGCAAATCACAAAGAAGCTCTTGACGAACTTCAGCGTTTTTTCAAAGAAGATGAACTTTTCAATTATAACCGCATGAATGTCATGGATTATTCTGACAATTGAAAAATATGTCCAAATATTGACAGGTCATCTTGAATATCTTATAATGAAGCCTGTTTTTTTAACTGTTAAAGAGGAATTTTTGCAATGAAAAACTTCTATTCGGTCTTATGTTTTTTTTCAGCACTTTTTTTTGTTTTTGTATCAT